>JBKDKG010000250.1:0-3958 GCA_046345095.1 Flavobacteriia bacterium
AACAGAAAAATCATTATTCCCCTGCTCCTCGTGCAATTCAATGAGTTTTCCGTCACGCAGTAAGGCAAGCCAGATGCCGTTTTGACGAGCATCAACTACTAGTTCTAAACTCACTAAAGTTAGTTTTATGAAATGAATAAACAGAAAAAACTTAGCAGGCTAACCTACTAAGTTCACGTAACTAAAAATACGTTGCGTTTATTTTTTCTTTTTGTGACGGTTTTTTCTAAGTCTTTTCTTACGCTTGTGCGTCGCCATCTTGTGTCTCTTTCTTTTTTTACCGCTTGGCATAATGTTATATTTAAGTTGTTAATATCTATTAAATTCAATGAATTCGGAGGAAAAAAAACACTCCCCGAAATTCAAGGGAGTGCAAAAGTAATAAATTCATCTGTAATTAACTGTCAATTAAGACAGAATTAATTCACTTTCACTTTATTCTTCACCTCATCAACGAAAGTTTTAGCAGGCTTGAACGATGGAATGTTATGAGCAGGAATGATGATTGTAGTGTTTTTAGAAATGTTTCTCCCAGTTTTCTCTGCTCTTTCTTTCACTACAAAACTTCCGAAACCTCTTAAGTATACGTTTCTACCATTCGCCAAAGAAGATTTTACAGAAGTCATAAAAGCTTCAACAGCTTTCAACGCTTCAACTCTTTCTAATCCTGTTTCTTCTGCAATGTCTGCTACGATGTCTGCTTTCGTCATGTTTTTATAATTTAAATTCAATAATTTGATTTTCAGTTTGCAAAAGTAATTTTCTAAAAGATTATACATTTGCTTTAAATGAAAAAAAAATAATTTTTTCCCTGAATGACTAATTTTCACCTATTAATAACCGATTGGTATAGACAAAATAAACGAGACCTTCCTTGGCGAAATACAACTGACCCTTATAAAATATGGCTTTCGGAGATTATTTTGCAACAAACACGCGTTGACCAAGGACTTTCCTATTATTTAAAATTTGTAAATGAATTCGCAACTGTACATGAACTTGCTAAAGCAAGCGAACAAGAAGTTCTTGCTCTATGGCAAGGACTGGGCTATTACAGCAGGGCAAGAAATTTACATTCTACGGCAAAAACAATTAGCAATGAACTAAATGGCCAATTTCCTGATTCTTTTGATTCTCTCAAAAAATTGAAAGGCATTGGTGATTATACAGCCGCAGCTATTGCTTCCTTTTCGTTCAATGAAACAACGCCAGTTGTCGATGGAAATGTTTACAGAGTTTTATCCAGAGTATTTGACATAGAAACACCCATCGATAGCTCACAAGGAAAAAAACGTTTCAATGAACTTGCAAGTGAATTGATTAGCAAAGAAAATCCTGGAGAATACAACCAATCAATTATGGAATTTGGGGCATTACAATGTACTCCGGTTCAACCAAATTGCGCAAATTGTGTCTTATCCGTAAACTGTCTAGCACTTTCAAACAATACAATTGCACTACGACCAGTCAAAGCAAAGAAAACAAAGATTAAAAACAGGTATTTTCATTATGTTGTGCTCGGTAACGAAAATGAAATTGTTCTTCAAAAAAGAATTGAAAAAGACATTTGGCAGCATCTTTACCAATTTCCTCTGACCGAAACCGATGGCCCAGCTCTCCCAAAAACATTAAATTTTGAATTAAATCCAAACAATGCGATATCAGTTTCCGAAGAATACATTCACATTTTATCGCATCAAAAAATACATGCACGCTTTTACAAATTCGAAGTGCCAAACAAAAAACTCGATCAAGATTATGAAATAGTAAATTTTAAAGATTTACATGAATACCCTTTGCCGAGACTGATTGATAAATTCTTTGAAAAAGAACGTTAACTTTCTCAATGAATCTGTTGACATCTTTTCGACCTTATAATCAAGGACTTTTAAATAAACTTTATCTTTGTTCTAAACAAACTCATAATGGCAGGCAGTGTCAATAAAGTTATTTTGATTGGAAATCTTGGTGCCGACCCAGAGGTTAGGCGACTTGAAAATGGCGGTATGCTCGCTAGTTTTTCAGTTGCCACATCTGACGTCTTTACAGACAAAGTAACAGGTCAAAAAAAAGAGTTAACCGATTGGCATGACATTGTAACCTGGGGCAAACTTGCAGAAATATCAGAAACATATTTACGTAAGGGAATGAAAGTTTACGTAGAAGGAAAACTAAAAAAAAGATCTTGGCAAGACAAAGAGGGAAATACGCGTTTCTCCATTGAAATCGTTGCTGAGGATTTGACAATGTTATCCCGAAACGAGTCTTCTATCCCTGAGAATGGAACAAAAATACCGTATTCCAATGAAGGCGCTCCCGAAAAGCCAAGTAATATGGGAGATCTTTCACCTGACCCTTTGGATAATACACCCTTTTAATTTGTGATGAATTTAAGCGAACCTTCCAGTATTGACCCTCTTATACACACCTACTTTGCAGGAGTGCAAGTTTCACAGATGGTAATCTACTTCATTATTTTAGCTGTTTTACTAATCTTTTCAGCTTTTGCGTCTGGCTCTGAATCTGCTTTTTTCTCTATTGGCCCGAAAGAAAAAGAAATTCTTAGAAATGAAGAAGTCAAGTCATCCAAACAAGTTTTAAAATTATTGGAGAACCCAAAAGAATTGCTTGCAGTTCTTCTGATAACCAACAATTTTGTGAATGTAGGAATAGCTATTATCTCAAGCGTGCTAATTGAAATGATGCTGGGTCCAGCAAACAAAGGAAACGAAACCATGCGTTTTTTAATTGAAGTGATAGGTATTACGTTTACCATGCTGATGCTTGGAGAGGTAATCCCTAAAATTTATTCTTCACGCAATTCAGTAAGAACAGCAAAATTGATGGCTTTCCCTATCAGCACATTCAAATCTATTCCGCCTATTTCATGGCTAAAGAACTTCTTAGTTCATGGCACGAACTTGATACAAAAAAATGCAAAACAAAGAAGTATTAAGATTACTTCGGATGAACTTGAGCATGCGCTTGCATTGACCAAAGAAGAAAGCACATCGGAGGAAGAACATAAAATACTTGAGGGAATTGTGAAATTCGGAAATACCGAGGCTTGTCAGGTCATGCGCTCAAGAATGGACGTTGTAGCAATTGATGAGAGCTCCAACTATCAAGAAGTGTTAACACTGATCCTGGATGCAGGTTATTCCCGTATCCCCGTATTTAATGGTTCCATTGATAATGTTACTGGAATTCTTTACATAAAGGATTTACTTCCACATTTGAGTAAAGACGAAAGCTTTAATTGGCAGGAATTGACACGCAAGCCATTTTTTATTCCAGAAAATAAAAAGATTGATGATCTCCTGAAAGAATTTCAAGAAAAGAAAATGCACATGGCTGTAGTTGTCGATGAATATGGTGGTGCATCTGGAATTGTTACTCTTGAAGATGTACTGGAAGAAATTGTCGGTGATATTACAGATGAGTTCGATGAGGAAGAGATAGTATATACGCGAATTAGTGAAAATACTTTTCTTTTCGAAGGCCGCACTACGCTGGTAGATTTTTATAAGGTTACTGAAATTGACGGTAAAAATTTCGAGCAAAACAAAGGGGATTCTGAAACGCTGGGTGGCTTTTTGGTGGAACAAGCGAGTAGAATTCTTAAAAACAATGAATACGTTACTTTTGACAATATAAAAATGATTGTGGAATCTTCTGATAAAAGAAGAATCAAAATGATCAAAGTTATCTTACTTGAAAATCAAGAAGAAAAATGAAAAGATTCGTAATTCTACTTCTAACATTATCTGCTTGCTCATCAGATAAAATTCCTGTCCCAAAACCACCTACATACCTCCGTTTGGAATTGCCAGCCCATCAATATTCCATTTACAATGGCAACTGTGGTTATTCCTTTCAGTCTGCAAAAATATTTACAGTAAAAGATGTTGTTGATTCTTCTGGTGCAATGACATGTCATAAAGACATTCATTTAGGG
>JBKDKG010000251.1:0-8606 GCA_046345095.1 Flavobacteriia bacterium
ATTGAATGCAGGAAATGTTGTGAATAGTACACAAACAATTTATGTGTTTGCTGAAACAGGAACTTCACCCAATTGTACCGATGAAAATAGTTTCTTAATAACAATAAACGATACGCCAACCCCAGATAATCCAGCTGATGCTGTAAATTGTGATGGTTACATTTTACCTCCATTGACTGTTGGAAGTTACTACGCTGGTCCAGGTGCTAGTGGAACGAATTACACTCCAGGAGATACACTCTACACGACTCAATTGGTTTATGTTTACGCTGAATCAGGAACTACACCGAACTGCTTGGCTGAAAATAGTTTTCAGGTTACGGTAAATAATACTCCACCAGCTCCAATCGCGGGGACAGATAGTACATATTGTTCAACGTATGAGTTAGCACCTATGACAGTTACAGGAACAGGTGGAACTTTTACGTGGTATACGAATGCTGCACTATCAAATCAATTAGGTGTTGGCCCAACGGCAACTCCGAATCAAGTAAATGGGACATCTGTGTACTATGTCACGGAAACAGTTAATGGTTGTATGGGACCAGCAGATGCGGTTACAATAATTATTGAAGATTGTGAAATTATAGTTCCGACTGCATTTACACCAGATGGTGACAATGCAAATGATGTTTGGGAAATTGTAGGATTGGATGACATCTATAAAGACAACCAAGTATTTGTATACAACCGATGGGGTGGGTTAATCTATCAATCTGAAAAAGGAAAGTATTCGACTAAACCTTGGGACGGAACTTACAATGGCGAAAAAATGCCTGTTGCATCATACTACTTTATAATCGATTTCAACGACGAAGATTTCAAGCCTGCAAAAGGTATTGTTTCTATCGTTCTTGATAAATAATAACTACTATGAAAAAGATTTTACTAATTATTACGAGTTGTATTGTCGGGGTTGCATTTTCACAGCAAAACCCGCAGTATAGTCAGTACATGAGAAATCAGTACATGATTAATCCTGCATCCGCTGGAGTGTATGATTTTGTTGATGTTACAATGTCTGGAAGATGGCAGTGGTTGGGTTTCGGTGATGAACCGAGAACAGCTTATTTGTCAATTACCTCGCCATTAAGTGGCAAACCAAAGGTGAAGTACAATCCAGCGTTGCGTATTTCTGAGGGTCCAGTTCGGAATCCAGAAATTAAAACAGGAAAACTGAAACATGCGGTTGGTGGTCAATTGATCGCCGATCAATATGGGGCCTTCAGAAAAATGCAGGCTGCTGGAACCTATGCACTGCATTTACCAGTTACAAAAACATACAATTTGTCTTTTGGTGTAAGACTTGGACTATCTAATAATTCATTCTTATCTGACAAGGCTAAGGTTTTGAATATGTTGGATCCAAATCTTAATTATACTGATAATACGTACAATAATTTTATTGCGAATCAATCCAGTAAATACATTATGGATTTAGGAGCAGGACTTTATTTCTACTCTAACAAATCATTCTTTGGAATTGCGGCAGATCAATTGACAAAAGATATGGTTGAATTTGGTCAAGGCACGGCAAATTTTAACAGTCAGAGACACTTTAATGCGACAGCAGGGTATAAATTTGATTTGAATCAAAACCTTACTTTAATGCCTGCTGTATTGGTTAAATTTATGAATCCTGCGCCTGTTTCAATTGATGGTTCTTTACAACTTGAATACAAAGAATGGCTTTGGACAGGACTTTCATACCGTCATAAAGATGCAATAATTGCAATGGCAGGATTGAACATTAATAACAAATTTAAATTTGGTTATTCCTATGATTTTTCGCTGTCAAGATTTAATAATTTGAGCAGTGGAGGGCATGAAATAGTGCTTGGATTAATGCTAGGAAGATAATATACCAGGAAAAAGACATGACTATGAATTACAAATTTACTTGCTTAATTGCTCTGAGCTTTATATCATTTTTTGGAAATGCTCAATTTTGGGATTTTGCTGACATAAAGAAATTACCCGGGACTGTAAACACAGTAGATGGAGAAGAAAGTATTCCAGTATTTTCCAAGGATAGTTCACTATTGTATTTTGTGCGTACTTATGACCCTGCGGCTGTTGGAGGCGAGACGGATCAAGATATTTGGTTTAGTAAAAAAGGTGCTGATGGAAGTTATGGTGAGTGCAAGCCATTGAAAAGTATTAATAACAAATACAATAACGCGGTACTTGGACTTAGCACTTCAGGATCTACAATGTACGTCTTGAACGCTTATGAAGGAAAAAAGGATTTTGTGAAAGGTCTTGCAGTATCAAATCAAAACGGTACAGATTGGAGTTCACCAGTCGAATTAGAAATCCCAACATTGGATATTGAAGGTGATTACTACGGTTTTCATGTTAACAAAACAGAAGATGTTATATTGATTTCCTATTTAGGTCCAAATTCAAAAGGACTTGAGGACCTCTATTTTAGTAAAAAACAAGGAGGTGTTTGGACAGCTCCTGTAAACATGGGGAGTGTTTTGAATACTGCTGGATTTGAAATTTCTCCATTCCTCTCTAAAAATAGTGATACACTCTATTTTTCAAGTAATGGTCATGGAGGTTTGGGAGATGCAGATATTTTTTATGCTGTTCGTTTAGATGATTCTTGGACGAATTGGTCAAAGCCAATGAATCTTGGTGAAAAAATAAACTCTCCGAAATTCGATGCTTATTTTAGCTACTCTTCCAACCAAATTTATTGGTCAAGTAACCGTGATGGAATTCGCAGTGATATTTACATGACGTATGCATTAACTCCACCACCACTTAAGCTGTCTTGTAAAGGATTTGATGTGTCTGTGTTTGGTGGCTCTGACGGCCGCTTGGAGGCAACACCAAATGGCGGACAAGGTAAGATAACTTATTCGTGGTCAAATGGGTCGTCAATGGAAGATCCGAATGGTGTAATGAAAGGCGAATACACTGTAACAGCTAAAGATGCACTGGGTCAAATTGCAACGTGTAAATGTCAGGTTAACGAACCACTGCCGCCAGTTACAGAAAATCTTAAGTTGAAGCACTATTTTGATTACAACGGTAATAAGCTTACTGTGGAGGAAGGAAAACTATTGGATTTTGTTTCCAAATTAGAAACACAATTGAATAATGGTAGAGAAAAAGTGACAGTTAAAATTTGGTCATCTGCTTCATATGTGCCTACAGCAACTTTTAGAACGAATGATAAATTAGCAAAATCCAGAGCTGACAAAATCAAAGGTGAATTAGTAGGATACTTTAAAGCTAAAAACTTGTCATCTAAAGTGAATATTGAAGTGGTTTCTTCGATTGTTCAAGGTCCGAAATATGAGAATGATTTTGAAAACACAGAGAAATATCATGAATTTCAATATATTGAATTGAAGACAGAATAATTCAATATATTCTGAATGTTAAAGCCGCTTTCTAAATTTAGTTAGCGGCTTTATTTTTTAGAACGGTTTCTATGACTTGCCAAACTTGTTTGGCTGAATAATCCCAGTTGAATTTTTTTCCTCTTTCCAGTCCCGAAGCCTTTAAATGGACCCGTAGGGTTTCATCTGTTGAGAGAAGTTCTAATTTCTGAGCAATATCAATTACGTTAAACGGGTCACAATAAATAGCAGCATCTCCAGCGACCTCCGGAAGCGAAGTTTTATTTCCACTAAGAATTGCTGTTCCGCACTTCATTGCCTCAACGAGTGGTATTCCGAAACCTTCGAAATAAGGGACAAAAGTAAGTGCTTCTGCTGTTGCCATTAACTTTGATAGTTCTTTAAGATCAAGGTGTCCCGTAAAGTGAATTTCACTTTTAATTTGATCGGAAACTTTCAGCTGAAAAGCTTTGTTTTTCCATAATGATGATCCAACAATAACTAACTGGTGTCCTGCTTTTGTTTTCTGTTTAAAAAGTGCAAATGCTTCGATTAATCGTGCGACATTTTTTCTAGGATGTAATGAACCTACAAATAAGAAATAGGGCTTATTATATGAGTATCTTGCTTTTATGATTGTTTGTTCGGATTCATTGATAGGACAGAAAACATCAGAAGCACCATTCCAAATAGCAGTTATTTTTTGCGGAGAAATTTTATACGATTCAACAATATCTTGTTTTGAATATTCAGAGACTGTAATAATCTGTGCGGCTTTCTTTGCAAATAGAGGGAAGAAATACCTCAAATACGTTCTTGCAGACCAAGGTAAGTCTTTTGGAAAATGCTCGAAATTGATATCGTGAATAACACTAATTTGAGGAATCATAGACCGGAGCGAAAGATAACCATCGGGTGAAAAAAACACGTCAGCTTTAACTTTTTTCAGTGCTCTGCGAACAGCAAATTCAAACCAGTAAATAAATAAAACAGGATGCCTTGCAGGAGGATTAAGAACGACTGGTATTACGTTCGACGCGAAGATAAACTTAGGATCAAACGGTCGATCAAAGAAGAAAATGAATTCGTGCTCAGGATGCTGTTCAACCATTCGTTTGGTAATCTCGTAAGTATACCATCCGAAACCCTCCATTTTGTCTGAAAGTAAAAATCGGGTATTGACAGCAATTTTCATTTTTTAAAAATTCAGAATATAATTGGAACGCTTTTCTTTTCCGATTGTTGTTGAAGTCCCGTGTCCGCAGTATACGACAGTGTCTTCAGGCAACGTAAACATTGTATTAAAAATAGATTGTTTCAAGGTTTCCAAATCTCCACCAGGCAAATCAACCCTGCCAAAACTCCCCTTGAACAATACATCGCCATTGATCACGAAATTATTCTCCTTATTGAAATATACAACATGACCAGGCGCATGACCGGGCGTAAAGAATACATCAAGTTGAATTCCACCAAATTTGAGTTGTTCACCTCCCTGAAGTAAAAAATCTGGTTGAGGTGAAGATTCATAACCTTGAAAACCATAAACATGCGCATAACTATCTATGGCGTTCAGTGTTGGCAGATCCTTTTCGTGTAAATAATAGGGGCATTGAAAAGTTCGTTTTACAAAGGCATTTCCCAATACATGATCAATATGTGCGTGGGTCCCAAGTAAAGCAATGACATTCAGATCGTTGTCTTCAATGAACTGAATCAATTCATTTTGCTCATTTCGATCATAACAACCCGGATCAATAATCACGCAGTTTTTTGCTGTATCAAAGAGCAAATAGGTATTTTCTTGAAATCCGTTGAAAGTAAATGTGACGACTGTTGTTTTCATTATAAAAGAATTGCATCAAATTTAAAGCTATTTTCGAGAGAAAACTTACGGCATTGTTTTTGTCAGGCAATGTTTATATTTGCCAAAAAAAATTAATCATGAAATACGTTTTTATTTTGTTGATCACCCTAATCGCAGTGAGTTGTGGTGTAAAAGTTCCATATGATAATAGTATTCGAGATGAATTCAATCTCAATTCCACTGATAAGATTAAAAAAGTACAGTTTTTTACGTCGGCTACGATAATCATGGAGAAAAGCAAACAATCGGGAAACCAAGGAACGGCAGATGATGGTGCACTTGTTACGAACTCAAGTAAGGAACAAGACAGAGTTATAATTCCGATTAACACAAAATGTGTATTTGAAAATTTCGGACCTAATGGCGAATTGATGGTGCGTTTTGAAGTTGGAGTTGCCAAAACCATTTCATTTGCTGTTCGTCAGAATCAATCTTCTACAAAGTATTATTTAGTGGCTGACTGGACACAAGAGAAGGGCGGAAAGTTGAACTACGGCAATGAGCAATATTATGCGACATCCACAAGTGGGAATGCCTATTTAATGGTAAAACGCAAGAATTTACAGAAAACAAAAAGAAAAGACAGAGTTGTTAAAGGAATGAAGGTATAATTTGTTTCTAAAAATTACTTGAAAGGCCGCTAATTTTAGCGGCCTTTTTGTTTACTTTAACTTAACATTATAACAACATAACTGGAGTTTTAAATGTTGATTTTTGCAAGATGAACTTGATTAATCGGGAATTAAGCTGGCTTAGTTTTAATGAGCGTGTATTGCAAGAGGCAATGGACCCGCGTGTGCCGACCATCGAACGCATGCGTTTTTTGGGAATTTATTCAAACAATTTGGATGAATTTTTTCGTGTTCGTGTTGCCAATCTTCGAAGAATGATTGCTGTAAAGAAAAAACAAGTTGATGGATTCAAAGGGACACCAACCGAACTTTATACCCAAATCCGTAAAACGGTTTTGGTTCAACAAGAAAAATTTGAACTCGCATATAAGCAGATTTTTGAAGAGTTAGCACAATCAGGTATTTTTCAAGTTGACGAAAATTCAGTACAAGAAGAGCATAAAAAAGAACTTGAATCATTTTTTGAATTGAAACTAAAGCATGCCATTGTTCCAATTATGTTGGATAAAAAGGCGCCGTTTCCCAAGTTAAAAGATTCCAGTATTTATCTGGCAGTAAAGATTGTTTCAGAGAAAGACAAGAAAACAAAATTTGCATTGATTCAGATACCCTCTGGTTTTTCGAGATTTTATTTGATGAAGGATAAAAAGAATGATTATGTTATCCTTTTGGATGATGTGATTCGTTTGAACCTTGAGAAAATCTTTTCAATTTTTAGCTTTCAAAAAATTGAAGCATATACGTTTAAATTCACAAGAGACGCAGAGCTTGACCTAGACGATGATATTTCCGTCTCTTTTCTAGAAAAAATAGAAAAGAGTTTGAAGCAACGTAAATTGGGTAAACCAGTTCGGTTCGTGTACGATGAACGCATGCCCAAGGATTTACTCGATCATTTATTGAAAGCACTCGGACTTAGATTAGGTGTAAATACGATTCCCGGAGGTAAGTACCACAATTTTAAAGACTTTATGTCTTTTCCCTCTTTCGATAAAAAACGCTTGCTGTTTAAACCACAACCCCCAAATACACACCCGCATTTGGAAGGACACCGGAGTTTAATTAAACAAGTTCTGAAAAAGGATGTCATGCTTAATTTCCCTTATCAACGATTTGATTATGTCGTCGATCTTTTAAGGGAAGCTGCGATAGATCCTTTTGTATCTGCAATCAAAATAAATATTTATCGTGTTGCATATCATTCACAGGTGATGAATGCCTTAATGGCCGCCGTTTTTAATGGAAAAAAAGTTACCGTAATCCTTGAATTGCAAGCCCGATTTGATGAGGAACACAATCTTTATTGGGCCAACCTTTTAAAAGAGAATGGTGCTAAAGTAATTTATGGCATTCAGGATTTGAAAGTGCATTCGAAATTGATGCAAATAACAAGAAAGGATGAGGGCGCCGAACAATTGATTACGTATATTGGAACCGGTAATTTCAATGAACGATCTTCGTTGATTTATAGTGATCTTGGAATATTTACAAAAGATCCGGGCATATCTAAAGAGGTGCAAAGGGTGTTTCGTTTAATGGAAAATAGCCTTGAAAGGCCTCTTTTTAAGCATTTAATGGTTTCCCCATTTAATACGCGCAGAAAAATTACTCAATTGATTGATCAGGAAATAAATCATGCCAAAAATGGTAAAAAAGGATTTATTCGAATCAAACTCAACAATGTTACCGACCGAAAAATGATTGAAAAATTATACGAGGCGAGTACTGCGGGAGTAAAAATTCAAATGATTGTCAGAGGTATTTGTTCTTTGATTCCTGGTGTAAAACACCTGAGTGAAAATATAGAAGTAATTAGCATTGTCGATCGTTACCTTGAACATTCACGTTTCATGATTTTTGGGAACAATGGTCAACCACACTATTTCATTACTTCGGCGGATTGGATGGAACGAAATTTAGATAAAAGAGTGGAGGTCGGATGTCCTGTTTATTCGCCAGAAATTCGTAAAGAAATTGATTTATTGTTTGATTACCAGTGGAAAGGAAGTGTTAAATCACGCTTGATCAGAAAAGATCTTGTGAACCAATATCGTCCTGCAATTAACGGAAAACCGTTCCATGCACAATTAGAAACGTTTAAGTATTATAGCCGCAAGGCCAAAATTATTTGACGTTAATACTGATCCATTTTGATTTGTCAAAAGTTACGGCAGCACTTTGAAAAGAGGGAGCACTAAAAGTTTCTCTGGCATTGTTGGAAAAACCATATTTTTCAACTGGTACCCCAAGCATATTTTTATCCAGTATTCCATTCCGATTGCGATCATGAAATACTGCAATGGCATAAGACCCTTTTTCCAAATTCTCAAAAGTGATTTTCGCAACACCATTCTCAATGACGACAACCTTACCAATGAATTGTTTATTGATTTCAGGCCATTTATCTTGAGGACGATATACTCCTATAAAAGCCTTGCCCTCGTTGCTAGAGAATCCATTCACTTGTACGGTGAGGGAGAGGTTGCTTTTTTCGGCAGCGTAAGTTAAACTGAATACAAGTAAAAACAATAAAAGTGATTTCATGCTTTATTTAACAATTAAGAATTATTTTGGTTTATTTAAGGATGAATTTAATTGAAGGCATTACTAGAATTCTTGATTCATCGCAGCATAAATAGTAACTTTGAATTCGAATGGAAAAGAACAAAACGATTCTCATTACAGGGGGATGTGGTTACATCGGTTCGCACACTGTTGTTGAGCTAGTTAAGGCAGGATATACTCCTATTA
>JBKDKG010000252.1:0-10070 GCA_046345095.1 Flavobacteriia bacterium
ACATACAATACGATGGCTTCACAGATGTTCTAGAGGCATCCTCTCGTGTTCAATGTGGGCAAACCTACCATCTTATTCTTGCAGTAGCTGACGTTGGTGATGGCATCTATGATTCAGGAATCTTTCTAGAGGCAAACAGTCTCTCATCTAATACGCCTGTTGATATAACATATGTGCTTTCTGAAATTGCCTTCCCGTCAGACCCAGATGAAATGGCTGAAGGTTGTGTTTCAGCAGTGATAACATTGGAAAGGGGTACAAACAACATTAACTCTACACTCACTATTCCTGTCAATGTAAGTGGGAAAGCTACAGAAGGTGTTGATTTCACGACATTACCAACTTCAGTAACATTTGCACCAGGTCAATCAATAGCTACTATTTCACTCAATGCATTCGCGGATGGACTTGTCGAGGGGCAAGAGACGATAATAATTGATTTTCCAATTACCGACCCATGTGGCAACGTGACACCCTTAACTGTTGAATTGAGTATCGGAGATGTGCAGCCTGTTGCTGTCGAAGTGCAAAGTGGAAGTGTCTTATGTCCTGGAGATGACTTAGAATTAATTGCCGCAGCAAGTGGTGGTGTTGGGCCATACACTTACCAATGGAATACTGGTGAAACAACCTCATCTATATTTGTTTCACCTACCAGCTCGCAAACATTTACAGTTTCTGTAACAGATAATTGTTTAAATGAAACCGCGACAGGATCAGGAACAGTTGATGTACCTGTTTACCCGCCGATAATTGTCAACGAATCTGCTGATATTACCGAAATTTGTCCTTACATACCATCCCAGTTAGAAACAAATGTATCCGGAGGAGCCGGCAATTACACTTTTCAATGGTCAGACAATAACGGTAACTTATTGGGAAATGTGAGTTCTCAAATCGTCACCCCATCCCAAACAACAACTTACACAATAACTGTTACAGACCAATGCGGTATCGAACAATCAGCAGAAGTCATTTATACCATCACTAGTCCACCTTTGATAATTAGTGTTTCACCAGCAGTAGAAATTTGCCCAGGCGATAGCGCACAGATATCTGTTATTGCAACAGGTGGATATGGTCAATATTTTTATGAATGGCCATTAACAGGAGAAACGACTCCTACAATTTGGGTCAAGCCTTCTTCGACAACGACCTATGAAATAATTGTTTCAGACGAATGTCAGACGTTCACTGTAAATGGCAGCACAACCGTAACTGTAGTTCGACCGACAGCAAATTTCGAGATTAGCAGCCAAACATTGTTTGATGACTTGCCGATTACCTTTCAAAATACTACAATCAACGGTGAAACATACCAATGGTTTTTCGGAGATGGGAATACCTCAACAGCGGTACATCCGAACAATACATACATCGACCCTGGAACTTACATTATCACCTTGATTGCAACGGATGAAAAAGGCTGTAAAGACACTATCTCAAAACCAATAACAATTGAAGAAGCTTATTATGTTTATGTTCCAAACACCTTTACTCCAGACGGCTTTCGCTACAATAACGTTTTTGAAGCCAGTACTGTTGGTGTGAAAACATTAAAAGTGACCATCTACAATCGATGGGGTCAATTAGTATACAGTTCGAACGATAGAGAATTTCAATGGGACGGCACCTACGAAGGTGAGCCCGTTCAAGACGGCACTTATGTTTGGAAAATAAATTACCTGAGCAATTCAGGCAGAGACATACTGCTGACTGGTCACATCAATTGTATTCGCTAACTTTCTAAAGAGATTTTGTTCTTCCGCCGTCTACAGGAACATTAATCCCGTTGATGTAAGAAGCTGCGGGAGATGCAAGAAAAGCTATCGCTGCGGCCACTTCTTCAGGTTGTGCAATTCTTTTCATAGGTGATTCCGACGCCATTTCTTCGAATACATCATCAATCGTTTCATTGTGCTGTTGTGCCTTTACTTCAACGATTGATTGCAGACGAGCGGTATTTGTAGCACCCGGCAAAACATTGTTAACTGTAATACCAAATGCACCCAATTCATTTGCCAAAGTTTTACTCCAATTGGCAACTGCACCGCGAATAGTATTAGACACGCCTAAATTTGGTAACGGCTGTTTCACCGATGTAGAAATTACATTGATGATGCGACCATACTTCTCGGAAATCATGCCTGGATAAATTGCCTGAACTAGTATATGATTACAAATCAAATGTTGATTGAAAGCCGCGAGAAACTCATCGGTTGATGCATCTTTGATCATGCCACCCTTTGGACCACCTGTATTATTGACAAGCACATGAATCTTGTTTCCAGCATTCACAAAGTCAGCAATCGTTTTCTTTAGATCGTTGGGCTGAGCAAAATCAGCAACTAAATAACGATGCTGTTGTCCATTAGTGACATCAAGATCTTTCAATGAATCTTTCAACTTGTCCTCATTTCTTGCTAGTAAGACAAGATTTGCTCCCATGTTTGCAAGTTCGATGGCTGCAGCTTTACCAATTCCTTGCGTACTGCCACATACTAGGGCCGTTTTATTTTTAAGTGAAAGATTCATTTTGTTTTTTGAGGCAAAAATAACGAATCCTTGTTTATCCAATTCAAAGTTTCACTCAAATTGCTATATTTGAAATGTTTAATTACAACCGACACTTTTATGAAAAAATCGATTACACTATTTGCCTTTATAACGTCATTTGTATTTGCAATTGGCCATAACGTCAGTTATGGACAATGCACTAATTCTATTGATTTTGGCTTAGGAACACTCACAAACACAGTAGGTTCAAGTGACACTATTTTTTGTCACTATGCCACTGAATATGGTCTTTGGGAAGGTGTTGCTGCTGGTAACAGCTATACAACAACAAGCGAAATAGCCACAGATTACATTACTGTGCGCTCAGGAAGTTCAAGTGGTCCCGTTGTTGCATTTGGAGTTCAACCGTTAACCTGGACAGCGACAACTTCAGGAACGTATTACATTCATATTAATACAAATGCTTCGTGCGGAACAGAGTCCAATTGTCGTGATGTTGCAACAACCAATAACGGCCCGGCATCAGCTTGTACAAATCCTGCAAATGGAGGAGCGGTAACCTCTTCTATTGATTTAGCGTGTGCTGGATCTCCATTTTCACTCTATTTAACGGGCGCAAGTGTTGGTACAGGACTTACCTATCAATGGCAATCTTCAGCTAATGGTGTATCTTACTCAGACATACCGGGAGCAACAAGCCCAAGTTATAGTGCAACACAATCGGCATTGACATATTATGTTTGTATTGTAACTTGTGCTTCAGGAACACCAGTACCTTCAACCCCTTTAATGGTTGATATGGGAACTTGTATCATTATGAGTGATGGAAGTGCAACGACTTGTGGTGGTAATTTTTATGATAGTGGTGGTTCGTCTGGAAATTATTCAGACAATGAAAACTACACCTTTACGATCACACCTTCTACAGTAGGATCATATTTACATGTTGAATTTAATTCTTACACTTCTGAATTCTCTGATGAAATGACTGTTTATGATGGAAACAGCACAGCAGCAACACTGTTAGGTACTTTTAACAGTAATCCAGGCGGAATTACATCTTCTGCTGCTGACGGAAG
Source organism: Flavobacteriia bacterium (assembly GCA_046345095.1). Lineage (GTDB taxonomy): Bacteria > Bacteroidota > Bacteroidia > Flavobacteriales_D > Crocinitomicaceae > M0103. The sequence continues at coordinate 3,597 of JBKDKG010000252.1, forward strand.
TTTAACGTTCGTATTTAATTCCGATTTTTCTGTGACTTACGGCGGTTGGGAAGGAGTCTTATCATGCGTTACAACTGGTCCATCCAATGATAATGTATGTTCACCAATAGCAATTCCAGTAAATGGTTCAGTAAATACTTATACAAATACTTTAGCAACGGTTGAAACGGACGAAATAACCATTGCTCCGCCTTCAACAGGAAATTACGAAACAACAGGCTGGGGAATCTCAACACTTGAGCACACGGTATGGTTTACGTTCGTTGCACCAACATCAGGAAATGTTACAATTTCTGGAACTGACTCTCCGATGAATGGCCAAGCAGCCGTCTATTCTGTTGGAAATTGCGCAGATTTTACAACCTTTGATTTTATTGCTGGAAATGATGATGCATTGGATTATTCATCTGACGCACCTGAATTTACAGTTTGTGGTTTAACGCCTGGACAAACTTATTATTTACTTTATGATTCGGGAAATACATTGGCAAGTGGTAACTTTACACTTTCAATTACGGATTTGAGTTTGTCTGCTGGATCTTCATCAAACGTTGTAAATGTATGTGGTGGTGAAAGTGTCGATCTTTTTGATGGAATTACTGGTTATGATACGGGAGGAAATTGGGAAGAAACAATACCAACATTTGGTGTTTTTGGATCTACATGGAACACTGCTGGTGTAGCTTATCAAGTTTTTGATTTCCTATACATCGTAGAGGAAGGTTGTTTATCAGACACAGCTACTGCGTCAATCCATGTATTTGGACCATCAAGTGCAGGAACTGACGGAACTTTAAATGTTTGTCGTCTTGAGACGATTAACTTATTATCTGGGTTATCTGGAAATGTTGATTTAGGCGGAACGTGGTACAATCCATCAAATCAACCTTTGGTTGGAAATGTAATTACAACAAGTAACATCCCTGGTCAATTCAATTATGATTATGTTGCTGACAATGGCGTTTGTCCTGAAGATACATCAAATGTGCTTGTTATCGTGTCAGATTGCGTCGCAGGTTTGAATGAATTAACGAATACATCTGTTGCTGTTCATCCGAACCCTTCAAATGGTTCATTTATTGTAACATTTAGCCATGAAACAAGTGGTTTGAATGCGAAAATTATTGATATGAACGGTCGTGAAGTTCCTGCATCCATTAACTGGTCAAATAATACGGCATCTGTGAATATGCTTTCAGCAGAGAAGGGCGTTTATTTCCTTCAGTTAGTTGGAAACAGTGAAAGATTGACTTTGAAAGTCGTAGTTGAAAAATAAAAAATATACAAAAACAAAATGCTAGCTCCTTTTAACCTACAGAAATGGATTGATGAAAACAGAGATTTATTAAAACCACCTGTTTCAAATAAAAATCTATACGTTGAAGCAGGAGACTTCATTGTTATGATTGTTGGTGGTCCAAATGCCAGAAAAGACTATCATTTCAACGAAAGCGAGGAGCTTTTCTATCAAATTGAAGGAGATATTACTGTCCGAATTCAAGAGGACGGAAAGGCAAAAGATGTTATCATTAAGGAGGGGGATATTTTCCTATTACCGGGAAATACGCCCCATTCTCCTATCCGTGGAGAAAACACGATTGGACTTGTTATCGAAAAAGTAAGAAAGGGTACCGATTTAGTTGATGGACTCATGTGGTTCTGTGATAAATGCAATAACAAATTACACGAATACCGTTTTCCTTTGGTAAACATCGAACACGATTTCATTTCGCGCTTCCGAGAATTTTATGGTTCTGAAGAGAAAAGAACGTGTTCAGATTGTGGCCATGTCATGGAGGTTGACCCTCGATTTGTTTGATTTTAATTTCCAATTACCTAATCAGATTGACATGACCTGTCATTTCGGATCTATAGTACATTAAATCTGTGTAGGTCAATTTCCAAACATACGTTCCATCCTGACATTTCAAACCTTTATAGGAGCCATCCCAATAATCTTGCAGGTCTGTCATTTCATATATTAGTTCTCCCCATCGATTAAAAATGAGCAACTGGAAATCAGTAATGTTTTTTGCAATCACCTGAAATCCTTGATTGTTCTCGTCATCATTCGGTGTAAAGGTATTTGGCACGTAAATAATTGGTTCAAAGTGTACCGTTACCTCATCCGTATCTGTGCATCCATTCTGGTCTGTAAAAAGAATCGTGTAGGTAGTATTTTGACTTGTAATCGCTATGGTTGTTGGACAATTCACACAGCTCACATTTTCAGCAGGAGACCATTGATAAAATCCTGACACCTGTGAATAAGCAGAAATCTCAACTTGATCCCCTAACACTGCATAAACATCAATTGATGCTGTAACATTTGGATCAGTATACAACTGTACTGATACGAAAGCAGAATCAATACATCCATTACTATCAGTTCCAATAACAAGATAAGTTGTCGCTGAATCAGGCGAAGCGGAAACCAAACTTCCAGTTGAGGTAGTATAAATTACATCCGGATACCAATTATACATTACCCCACCATTGCCCCACATAGTTGCATTACCTCCAGGACAAATTGTAGTGTCGTTTCCACCCGTAATAGTTGCATCAACAACATCAATAAAAATACTGTCAACTGCAAAACCACACGCGTTGTAAAAGTTACAGATATAGGTAAAGTCATCTGCAGGCGAAACTATAACTGTGGAGGACGTTACTGAATTAATCTGATAATTTGGTGACCACAAATAAGTATCTCCACCCGAAGCAGTGATTTCAGCAAAACTATTCCGGCACATCTGAGTGGTGTCATCCAATATCGGAACAGGTGGATCATAAAACACAGACACACTTACCGTGTCAAAACTTTTGCACCCTTGAGCAGTTGTAATAATCACTGAATACTCCGTATAAACATCAGGAGTAGCAATTGGGTTGAAAATAGTAGGATTCGACAGTGTTTCAATTGGAGACCACACATATGATATTCCACCGCTTGCTTCTAAAAAGGCACTATTGCCAATACAGACCGACGTGTCATTGCTGACACTTGTATTCACGATATAAACAGGCAATGTTGCTGTGACTGTGTCAGTACCACAGCTATCTGATATAACAACTGTAAAAAGGGTTGTTTCATTGATCGTAGCTATTGGCGTTGGACTTGTCGGATCATCCAAAACTTCAGCGGGTGACCATTCGTAAAATGCACCACCATAAGCCTCCATTTGATAAGGTATTCCCGGACAAATCGGCTGCGTTGGTTGAATTACACCCCCTTGAAAATCCCCAATATTTACAACAAACGAAATAGAATCAGGTGTGAAGCAACCATTGGAATCCGAAACAACCAAACTTACAGTGTAATTTCCAGGTCCTGGATATACATGCGAAGGATTAACTAAAGTTGAATTCGAACCATCACCAAAATCCCAATAGAATGAATTACCATTTGCACTATTGTTATCAAATTCGACTGGATCAGGAAGACAGATTAAGGTTTGAGGTTCAGAAATAATCGCTTCAATAGTACTTAACTCAAATTTAAACGCTGCCAAATTACAATTCGGGCTTTGATTCGTAGGAGACCAAACACCCGGTGTGCTGGTAAAACCATAATCATTTCCACCACAAGCTCCACAAACAGCATGATATATTCGCCCTGATTTATCAAAACGACTCGTACCTCCATCTACATGGTTAAAGCTACTTGAAGCACCTCCCATAAATGTTGCATATTTCAAACTTGCTGCATCCTGGTCCAATACGGCAATGTAAAAGTTAGACCCATTTGTTGTTGCTTGATATGCATCTAAGGAAGTTTGAAATCCGTTTGTTGTAGAGTAAGCTGCCTGATTACTATTGGCACTGTTGATCGTACCTCCCCAACCAGAAAGATAGATATCGTAACAATCTGACACAAGGAATGCTGTTGGAGAAATTTCAGGATGGCCACTTCCTGCCCCTATCATTGTTGTCCATAAAGTGGTGCTCAAGGAATTGTTGTATTTGCGAATGAACTGTCCAGAATTCGGGGTGCCATAAACACCGCTTGACATTGTCCATGAACTTTCGGATTGACCATAGACATATACATTATCAGACAAATCCAATTGCACAAAATAGGCTTGATCATATTCTGACAACCCCATATAGGTTCCAGCTAAAACAACAGCGCTTGTACCTTGCAATTTAAGTAAATACCCATCAGAAATCCCACCATTGAAAGATAAATCCTCTCCTGAGAGTAAGGAAAGTCCTGAAGAACTAGTGCCGCCAACAACATAAACATTCCCATTTGAAGCAAGTTGAATTGAATTTCCAGATTCTAATCCAGAACCACCAAAATAGGTAGACCAGGCCAGAGCTGTCAAGGATGCGTTCATTTTAAAAATTATAGCATCCTGTATTCCGTTTAGCGAGCCTTGTGATGCACCCAAAGTTGGAAAATCAGAGGACTGAGTTGATGAAGTAACAAAGACGAAGCCATTTTCAACTATTATTTCTCCCCTAAACGGATCGCCATAATTATAATTTAAAGTTCCAACATTTATCCCATCCGTTCCTGTTCCTCCAACAAAAGTAGAACCAACAAGAGCAGATCCTGCTGCGTTGAAGCGAGTAACATAGATATCAGCACCGTTATACCCCAACTCGTTTTCAGCAATTACTGGCCCACCATTAAAAGTCACATCGAAACAACCATTAACTACTGGAAAATTTGATGAACCGGTAACTCCGAATACGTAAAGGTTTGCACTTTCGTCCGTCACCAAACTATGCGGGGCTTCATTTCCTGCACCTCCTATATAAGTCGAATAAACCAACGATGTTCCATTCGGATCAAATTTAGAAATCGCAATGTCAAATCCAGACATGTTATATGTAGAATTACCAGAGGTGTAGGTATAATTATAGCCTCCATTGAATGTCACGTCAAAAGCACCTGTTGTTGTAGGATAGTTTCCTGCCATATTAAACACTATTCCTCCTGCATACAAATTACCTTGAGAATCTGGCGTGGCCGTCATTCCCCAATTATCCATTGTTGAACCAGAAAACGTGCTAAAAACAAGGTATGGATCGATTACCAATTTGGCATTTCTGTCATAACCTTGGGGGAAATCATAAGATATGATTCCTTGTTCATCGATTACATAATCAACTGCAACGAAAACTTTTTTACCTTCTTTTTCGGTCCATGCAACTGGTTTTTCCTCAATAATATTTCCAAAACGTGTCGCAATGATGATTGAACCATCCTGAATTTCAATGTTATCTGAACCAGTTATTCCATAACGAATTTTTGATGGATCCACACCTGCAGCTACTTCAAAAGAATACTTCATTTTCGAACTAGTAGCATCCATGAGCAAATCAATCCCCGCATAGAAATCATTTAGTCGAACTTCTTGAAAAGATTTTATCCCAGATTTCCACTTGCTTGAATCACTTCCTAAATAATAATTCCGATAAGACTGACTTTCTTTTTCTTCCGTTTTTTGCCCAGACCAAGTATTGCCGTAAAAATGCATTTTCACAACTTGACACGCCACTTTTTCTTCCTCTTGGTGATCATGACTATGTGAAATAGCATCATTCAAACTAAAAGTAAATCCATTGGAATCGACGAATAAATGTCCTTGAGACAAATCCATGGAATAGAGTATTTCATTGTCCCATTGACCCCGGTTGGGATGCAATAAAAGTTCTTGTGCCACCGTATTTTGATACAAGAACAACAGAAATAAAAATACCACTAGGTGTTTCATCGAGTATCCGAAATTACAACATTTGCTGCAGTTTCTTAGCACCGAAAATCAATAAATCATACCATGCAATCAGCGCTAATAGGTTAAACTGAAAAATAGGTGTCAAGGTTGCTTTTATAATCAATAATTATTGCTAAAAAGTCGAAGTCATGCCGTGAAAAAACACTAAATTTGACACACATTTTTACATCTTTCATTTCCATGAGCGACGCGATTAAGCATGAATGCGGAATAGCACTTCTCCGATTAAAGAAGCCCACAAAGTATTATTTAGACAAATATGGGAGTGCTTTTTACGGATTGAATAAATTACATCTGCTGATGGAAAAGCAACACAACCGTGGTCAAGATGGTGCGGGTGTAGCAAATATCAAACTAGACATGGAACCAGGTGAGCGCTATATTTCACGCTATCGTTCCATCAAGAAAAACCCAATTCAGGATATTTTTGATCATATCAACGAGCGGTTTAAACAAATTGCTGAAGAGGATCCTAAATTGTTAAAAGACGTTGACTTTTTGAAACAAAATGCAGGGTTTACTGGTGAATTGTTTCTTGGTCATTTGCGCTATGGGACCTTCGGCAGAAATAGCATCGAAAGTTGTCATCCTTTTTTAAGACAAAACAATTGGATTACACGAAATTTAGTTGTTGCTGGAAACTTTAATTTAACCAATGTAGATGAACTTTTTGATGTTTTGGTTGATATTGGACAGCATCCAAAAGAGAAATCAGACACCGTTACTG
>JBKDKG010000253.1:0-3963 GCA_046345095.1 Flavobacteriia bacterium
AGAGGAGAATTACGTGCTGTTGGCGCAACAACTTTGAATGAATATCAAAAATATTTTGAAAAAGATAAAGCACTTGTAAGACGATTTCAAACCGTCATGGTTGATGAACCTAGTACTGAGGATGCAATTTCAATTCTTCGAGGCATTAAAGAAAAATACGAGAATCACCACAAGGTTTTAATCAAAGATGCAGCAATCATTTCAGCAGTTGAATTATCTCAGCGCTACATTACCGATCGTCACCTGCCAGACAAAGCAATTGACTTAATCGATGAAGCAGCATCCAAACTAAGAATGGAAATCAATTCAAAACCAGAAGAGCTTGATGAAATCGAACGAAAAATCATGCAGTTTGAAATTGAAAAGGAAGCGATCAAACGTGAAAACGATAAAAAGAAACTTGAAAACATCGAGCGCGAACTAGCCAATTTAACTGAACAACGTGATGCTTTTCGAGCAAAATGGCAAGCTGAAAGAAATGTTGTTGATGCTATTCAGAATTCAAAAGAGGAAATCGAACAATTAAAACTAGAAGCTGATCAAGCCGAAAGATCAGGTGATTACGGAAAGGTTGCTGAAATACGATACGGAAAAATAAAGGATACAGAAATAAAATTGGATGAGCTAAAATCCCAGCTTTTGGACATGCAGTCTAGATCAAAAATGATCAAAGAAGAAGTTGACACTGAAGAAATTGCTGAAGTTGTTTCTAAATGGACCGGAATTCCTGTGAGTAAAATGATTGAAAGCGAAATATCCAAACTTCTCCGTTTAGAAGACGAATTGGGAAAACGAGTTGTTGGACAAGAAGAGGCAATAACAGCATTGTCGGATGCTGTTCGTCGGTCTAGAGCTGGACTTCAAGACGCAAGAAAGCCGATAGGATCCTTTATTTTTCTTGGAACAACAGGTGTTGGTAAAACAGAACTTGCAAAAGCTCTAGCTGAATATTTGTTCAATGATGAGAACGCTATGACGCGCATTGACATGAGTGAATACCAAGAAAAGCATTCAGTTTCCAGACTAGTTGGGGCTCCTCCGGGATACGTGGGTTACGATGAAGGCGGACAATTAACTGAAGCCGTAAGGAGAAAACCCTATTCAATCATTTTGCTCGATGAAATTGAAAAAGCACATCCGGATGTCTTTAACATTTTATTACAAGTACTGGATGACGGGCGTCTAACTGATAATAAAGGTCGCCTCGTCAACTTTAAGAACACAATTATAATTATGACATCCAATTTAGGTTCAACGTTGATACATGAGCGCTTTGACAATATCAAACCTGCAGAGTTTGAATTAGCCGCTGAAAGAGCCAAAGTTGATGTCTTAGAATTGCTTCGTCAAACGATCAGACCTGAATTTTTAAATAGAATTGACGAAACCATTCTTTTCTTACCACTCACAAAAGAAAATGTGAAGGAGATTGTTTCAATACAAATAGATTCGCTTAAAAAGAAACTCAAAGTACAAGAGATTGATTTGTTTGTAACGGACGACGCATTCGATTTTATAGCAGAAATAGGATATGATCCATTTTTTGGAGCTAGACCAGTCAAACGTGTTATTCAAAAATTGGTATTGAATGAATTATCAAAAGCACTGCTCAGTGGCACAGTTGACAAAAGCAAAAAAGTAGTACTGGATATTTTCGATGGAAAGATTGTATTTCGAAAACCTGTGCTCGCTACAGAGGAATAATATTATTTGCAAAAAATCAAAAAAGGGAAGACTACTCTTCCCTTTTTTAATACCTAACCGGATTATTCATGAAACCACTCTACGATAATCTGAAGACCACTTTGAAAATTACGTGCCGAAAATTTAATTACTTTATTTTAAACAGTTTAACAATTTGAATCTCTTTAATAATTCCCATTTAAAGCCTATTTTTCCCAAAAAGAGACGTTAGGAAATGGTAATATTAATTTCACATAGAAAATTACAAATACCAATGAATTTCCTAACTTTGCGCCCAAATTAACACCTAAAGTCAATGAGTACAGCACTTGGAAATCATATCCTTGTAGAGTTTATGAACTGTGATCCGCACATTATGAATGATGTTGCAGGTATTGAACGTGATATGGTAGCGGCAGCTCAAAAAGCAGGAGCAACGGTAATTAATTCAACATTTCATCATTTCTCTCCATGGGGAGTGTCTGGCGTTGTAGTGATCCAAGAAAGTCACCTGGCAATTCACACGTGGCCAGAATACGGCTATGCAGCAGTTGATTTATTCACTTGTGGAGAAATGGATGCATGGATTTCCTTTGATCATCTTAAAGAATGTTTCAAATCACAATCCTATTCTGCCATTGAAATGAAGAGAGGCTCTGTCAATTTGTTGACTAGAAATGATTTCGACATGACCACAATGCGTCAAAAGGCAGGTGAATGGCGAAACCCAGAATTCTTCAATAGAAATGTTTGGTTCACAGATAAAGATGAGCACCAGGCTCTTTCACTTAGATTTACAGGTGAAGTTTTCCATGATGTTCAATCACCATTTCAGCGAGTTCGAATTTTGGAATCATACAAATACGGAAAAATGCTCGCATTGGACGATATGGTCATGACAACCATTAAGGACGAATTCCATTATCATGAAATGATTTCTCATCCGTCCATTTTTACACATGGAAATCCAAAGAACATATTGGTTATTGGTGGAGGCGATGGTGGAACTGTTCGTGAAATCCTTCGTCATGAAGGCGTTGAAAAAGTAACAATGGTGGAAATCGACGGCGAAGTAATAACAGCATGTAAAGAACACCTACCTCAAATAGCAGCAGCTTTTGACAATCCTAAATTAGATCTTATTGTAGACGACGGTATCGCATTTATTAAGAAAGCAATTCCAGAATCTTATGACATCATTATTATTGACGGTTCTGATCCCGTTGGTCCTGCGGAAGGATTGTTTTCAGTGGAATTCTACACAAACTGCTACAATGCATTGAAAAAAGATGGAATTCTTGTTGCACAAGGTGAATCACCTAAATTCAACGAAAAAGCATTTGCTGAATTAAACCATACGCTTCAAGATATTTTTGGAAAAGACAAAGCCCCCGTATCACTTTTCTTTGTTCCTACATACCCTACTGGAATGTGGAGCTTCCAATATGGACTTAAGGGTGAAAAACATCCGAAAACGGTTACAAATGAATCTGAAATAGATGCTTTTGTAGATGAAACAGGATTGAGATACTATAATTCTGACGTCCACAAAGGCAGTTTTGCTACACCGAATTTTGTAAAGGAACTTATTACTAGAAAAGCAGAAAGTCTCGTTTAATTATGACTTTTGATCCAAATGGAGTTGGCATTGCCAATGGAAATATTTTCGGATTCCCAATTCGGGAAAACGATGCAGACATCGTAATAATCCCTGTACCATGGGATGCGACAGCATCATACGGAAAAGGAACAAGTAATGGACCTCAAGCAATTCTTGATGCTTCAACACAATTGGATTTTTATCACCCGAAACTTGAAAACGCTTTTCAAACTAAAGTATTCATGACACCTGTGTCTGAAGAGTGGTTAGAATTGAATAATATACTTTGTAAAAAAGCTGTTGACTACATTCAATTTCTTGAAGAGGGAGGAAAACTTGAAGACAAGCCTGTTTTCAAAGAAACAATTGAAGAGATTGCTGAAGCCCAGCATGCTCTTCGTGCAAATCTACGAGACAGAGCAATTGAATTATTGAATCAAGGTAAAATTGTTGCTGTTTTAGGCGGTGAACACTCTACGCCACTTGGATTAATTGAAGCTTTGGATCAACAAGGCGAAGCATTTGGAATATTACAAATAGATGCACACGCTGATTTAAGAGACGCTTACGAAGGTTTTGAGCAATCACACGCTAGTATCATGTTCAATGTTTTAAAACGTTGTAACAATTTAAAAAAACTAGTGCAGGTTGGTATCCGTGACATCGCGCAATCTGAAGTA
>JBKDKG010000254.1:0-5889 GCA_046345095.1 Flavobacteriia bacterium
GCAGAAATAATCATCGAAGCGATTGATCTTAGCAAAGGTGAACTTGAAAGCCGATCTGGCTTGATAGAATGGAAAGTAAATTTAAAATCCAAAGAAAGTAAAATCATCAATTTTAGTTACAAGGTCAAACAAAATAAAGACAAACCTGCTCTTTACTTGTAATCTCCTAAAAACAATCAAAAAGGCTGCTTCGGCGGCCTTTTCTTTTTTAAAACATTACACGTTTACAACTGTTATATTTGCACTACAGATACGAACATGAAACAATTTGAAATTCCGTCATTTTATCGTTCACCGATTATCAGCAAGGTGAAAGCAAAAAGAAAATTGGATGATCCAAGGAAAAAAGATTTCACTCCTAGCTTTTTAGATTTTGGAACAGTTAAATTTTACATTGCGCGTCATTTTGGTTTCTGTTATGGCGTTGAAAATGCCATCGAAATTTCCTACCGAGCCTTGACTGAAAACCCTGATAAACGGATCTTTTTGTTAAGTCAAATGATACACAATCCCGATGTGAATGCAGATTTAACAGCGAATGGGATTCGGTTTATACAAGATACAGATGGATCTCAAATCATTGAATGGGAAGAATTAACGGCAAATGACATCGTTATAATTCCTGCTTTTGGCACTACTGTTGAAATTGAAGGAATTCTTCGAAATATTGGTGTGAATATTGAAAAATACAATACCACCTGTCCCTTCGTAGAAAAAGTTTGGAATCGTTCGGAAAAACTTGGTTCAGACAATCATACAATTATCATTCATGGAAAATACAACCATGAAGAAACCAGAGCAACTTTCTCACACAGCGTTCAAAACGCTTCCGCACTAATCATCAAAGATCTTGAGGAAGCAAAATTTCTTGGGTCCGTTATTAGAGGTGAAGTTTCCTCAGATGAATTTCTTGCGTACTTCAAAGGAAAATATTCTGAAGGTTTTAATCCTGAAAAAGATTTATTGAAAATTGGTGTCGTAAATCAAACTACGATGCTCGCTTCAGAAACACAAGAAATTACTGAATATTTGAGAGAAGTAATGATCAATAAATACAGCTCTGAAAGAATAAAAGAACACATCGCAGATACGCGTGACACTCTTTGTTATGCAACAAACGACAATCAGTCTGCCACCTATGGCCTGATGGAAACAGATGCTGATATGGCAATCGTTGTGGGCGGACACAACAGTTCCAACACCACGCATTTAGTTGAATTATTGGAGCAGAAATTCAACACTGTATTTATTCGTTCAGCGAACGATATCAATGAGAATGGAATTGTTCAAGACTTCAACATTCATACGAAAAAAGTGGAAGAAAAGAGTTTGTTGAGATCTGGTCAAAATTCTGACAAGATTATAATTACCTCCGGTGCGTCTTGTCCTGATTCAATTGTTGATGGTGTCATTCAAAAGATCCTTGAATTAAAAAAATCTTCTGCCGACATTCAAAAAGTAATTGAGCAATTCATTATTAATTCGTCGAATTAGTTCTGCTCAACAATTGCTAAACCAACAGCTTTACCTATTTTAGTCTTGTAAAGAAAGTCAGATGGAACGTTTCATCAATATCCTTGTCATTGATGACGACATAAAGAATCAAAAAGGTCTCAAAGCTATTTTGTCAGGCGGCGGAAACAATGTGCTTTTTTCAAACAATATTCAAGAAGCAATACCTATCATTCAGCACAAGGAAATTGGTATTCTTCTTATAAACATTGACGATCCGGAATTCGGGGGAATGGAATTACTCCATTCATTACGAGAGATGAGTTCTCAGCGTGCGATGTATAAAATTGTACTCACTCAATTCAAGGCTTCAGGCGTTAAACTAGTGAAAGGCTTAAATGAAGGTGCTGTCGATTACATTACAATTCCATTCAATCCCAATCTAATAAAGGCAAAAATTGAGGTTTTTAAAACCCTCTATTATAAAGATCAAAGAATCAACCAGCTGCTAAGCAATATTTTTCCGCAGACAGTTTTAAACGATTTAAATCTTTACAACAAATTCTCGCCAAAAAGAATTGAAAAAGGCATCGTTCTATTCACTGACTTTATTGAGTTCTCTTCAAAAGCAAAAGACTTAAAACCAATTAGTTTGTTAAAAAAACTCGATTACTATTTCACCCAATTTGATGAAATAGCAAGTCGATATAAACTTGAAAAAATAAAAACAATTGGCGACTCCTACATGGCCTTAGCGGGAGTTACTGAAAATTTTCCTGAACCCGCCATTCGTGCTTGTTTAGCCGCAATAGAAATGCGTGATTTCATGTTGAATGAGCAAACAATTGCAAAAGCATTGGGAAAAGATTTTTGGGAAATTAGAATTGGCCTGCATATGGGACCATTGGTAGCTGGAATTATTGGTACAAAAAAAATGAGTTTCGATGTTTGGGGAGACACTGTAAACATTGCCTCAAGAGCAGAACAAATGGCAGAACCTGGACACATCAATATTACTGAAGTACTGTACAATGAAGTGGCTCCTTATGTGGAAGTTGAAGCACGCGGTGAAATTGACATTCACAAGCGCGGTGGAAAACTAAAAATGTATTTTATCAAGAACCTTAAAAATGAATTTTGTCTTTATGGTGAAGGGAAAATTGCCTCTTCGGCATTGCGTATTCAATGTGGTTTGTCGAATGTTGATTTTGAGCACATGCGCAAAGACATTATTAATAATTTAAAAGCTCTTTTACCAGAAGAAGTCGTATATCATGATATCTCGCACACACTTAATGTAGAAAAAGCATTGGTGCGCTTTGCTTCTCTAGAAGGCGTTGATGAGCACTCTTTGTTATTACTTCAAACAGCGGCACTATATCATGATGCAGGGTTTATTCTGCAACAACAAAACAATGAAGTATTTGCCGTAAAAATGGCTTCTGAAAAACTTCCAAGATTCGGTTACAATGCAGAACAAATTGACACCATTAAAACGATTATTCTATCTACAGGTTCAGCCAAAAAACCAAAAACGATCCTTGAGAAACTAATGTGCGATGCAGACCATGATTATCTTGGTCGCCCCGATTATTACAATGTTTCAAATAAATTGAGAAAAGAATTGTCGAATTACGGTAGAGATTTTACAGAAAAAGAATGGGTACAATACCAACTTGATTACCTAATCGGAACGCACCGATTCTTTACGGATACAGCCAAAAATATTCGGCTTCAAGGAAAGAAAGCACGAATATCAGAGTTAAAACAAAAACTAATCGACTTACAGGAAAAAGAATGAAAATTTATACAAAAAAGGGAGATACCGGAACAACTGGACTTATCGGTGGAACGAGAGTTCTAAAAAGTTCACTAAGAATTGAATCATACGGGACCATAGATGAATTGAATTCATATATAGGTGTTGTTCGCGACCAAGGAATTCATAACAAGTATATCGAACAACTAATTGAAATTCAAGACCGACTTTTCACAATCGGTTCAAGCTTGGCCTCTGATCCAGAAAAGTCGAACATGAGAATTCCAGACCTCAAAAGTGAGGATATTTCGCTTCTGGAAAACTGGATGGACGACATGGACGCAGAACTGCCAGAAATGAAGTTTTTTGTTTTACCAGGCGGACATCAAGCTGTATCTTTTTGTCATGTCGCACGCTGCGTATGCAGAAGATCAGAACGATTAATTGTTGATCTTTCTCAACATGAATTTGTTGCGGAACTCGTAACAGCATATATCAATAGATTAAGTGATTATTTGTTCGTTTTGAGCAGAAAAATAGCGCAAGATTTACAGGTTGATGAGCAACCTTGGAAGCCTAGAATGTAAGCAAAAACTGAAATTGTTAATAAATCAATTTGAATGTTTTTGCTTGTAGATTTGGAAAGTTTTAAATAAAATCTATTTTTGCGCAAAAATAACCTAATAAAGGAGGAAAAAATGTACTGGACACTAGAACTAGCTTCCTATTTGGAAGATGCCCCATGGCCCGCTGCGAAGGATGAGTTGATTGATTTTGCCATTCGCACAGGAGCTCCTCTCGAAGTAGTTGAAAATCTGCAAGATCTGGAGGACGAAGGAGATATTTATGAAAGTATCGAAGAAATTTGGCCCGACTATCCTTCAAGAGAGGACTTCCTCTTTAATGAGGACGAATATTGATTGAAAGATCCCATTTATTGGGATCTTTTTTTTTTACAATTACATTAATTCATGAATTTCCTTGGTCATCTTTATTTTTCCAACAATGACTTGGAACTTATGTATGCGAATCTTTTTGGTGATTTTGTTAAAGGAAAGGCAATGTATAATTTTCCAGAAAAAATTCAATCTGGAATTCAACTCCATCGCTCAATTGACAGCTATATAGATAGGCATGAAGATGTTCGGAAACTTTTAAAAACTCTTTATCCTGAGCTTCCTAAAGTGAGCAATGTGGCAATCGATTTATTCTTCGATCATCTATTGGCCTCTCATTGGAAAGACTATCATTCCATTGAACTTAATAAATTTCTTGAAAATTTCTATACGTTTCAACCTCACTATTGGGACGATTACACAAGTGACTTCAAAACATTTATTGAAACCATGAGAAACAGACAATGGTTGAATTATTATCCATTGAGAGAAGGTCTTGAAAAATCATGTGCTGGGGTTGGTTCTCGCATTTCGTTTCCGAATCTTTTACATCAAGCACCGCTTTCTTTCGACCGACATTACACTGAAATTTATAGTTGTTTTAAAATCTTCATGAGTGAAGCTATCCTGCACTTCGGAACAAATAAATGATGGAAGATTTTATTTTTTTGTATTTTGCATCTTCAATTAAACAAGCATGACCTTAAGGTTAAAACTGTTAATGAGCTTTTTTACTACTATTGCGTTGGTGATTTTTCTTGCCAGCTGCAGTAATAATCAAGGTGAAATTGAGGCTTATGAAGGAAATGCAGTTAACATTGACTTGCCAGAAATTTTGCAAAAAGGCAAGTTGACAATCCTAGCAGAAAACAGTTCAACATCTTTCTTCATCTACAGAGGAAAAAGAATGGGATTCGAATACGAACTTCTCAAAGAATTTGCAATTGAACTTGGGGTGGAATTGGAAGTCAAAATAGTGAACAACCTGGATGATCTTGTTCTCATGTTGAATGAAGGAGAAGGAGATCTTGTAGCGTGCAATTACACAGTAACAAAAGAAAGAAAACGCAAGATTGACTTTTCTTCACCTTTCATTCGCACTCCTCAGGTGCTAATTCAGAGAAAACCAAATGGCTGGAGAAAAGCCCAACAATCACTCTGGAATAAGTTTATTATTCGTGACCCAAATGAATTAGCCTATAAAACCGTCCATGTTTGGAAAAATTCAAGTTATGAGCAACGCTTGAATCATTTGCAAGAGGAAATTGGAGACACTATCTATATTTCAGGAGAAGAAGGCGCTGTAAGTTCGGAAGAATTAATTGAAATGGTTGCTGAAGGCCTTATCGATTACACCGTTACGGAGGAAAATGTTGCAAAAGTGAACCAACAATTTTTTGACAACCTTGATATAAACACACCTATTTCAGTTAAACAAAAAATAGCGTTTGGATTACGAAAAACAAGTCCTTTACTCAAGGCGCGGATTGATCGGTGGTTGAAACAATTCATGTCTAAAAAAATCTATAAATACCTGAATGCAAAATACTTCGAATTAAAAGATTTACCCGCTAAAAAGGAAGAGTTTGGTTTGAGTATACGAAACGGTCGACTTTCCAATTTTGATGCAACCTTCAAAAGAGCTGCAACAAAATATAATTGGGATTGGTTGTTACTCGCATCTATTGCATACAAAGAATCGAAATTCAATCCAAATGTTCAAGGATTTGGTGGATCTTATGGCATCATGCAGTTTATGCCAAGTATTGGTCCGCTATATGG
>JBKDKG010000255.1:0-5847 GCA_046345095.1 Flavobacteriia bacterium
GACTAATTATATCTCAGGCTACATCTGACGGAAAAGCTGGTGTGATCGTTACTTTGAATTGCGAAACTGACTTCGTTGCAAAAAATGATGGATACCGTGCTTTAGTTCAGTCGATTGTTGATATCGCATTGAATAACATGCCTTCATCGGTTGAAGATTTGAAAGCATTGAAATACGATGACAGATTAACTGTTGATGAAAAAATTACTGAGCAAATTGGTGTGATTGGAGAGAAATTAGATCTTTCTGGATATGCAACAATTAAGGCTGATAAAGTAGTTGCATACAATCACCCAGGTAATCAATTGGCTACACTTGTTGCTTTGAATAGTTCTTCTGATGTTGCTGAAGATGCAGGCAAGCAAGTTGCAATGCAAGTTGCAGCAATGAATCCAATCGCTTTGAATAAAGACGGAGTAGATGCGCGTACAATTGAGCGTGAAATAGAAGTTGGAAAAGAATTGGCAATTCAAGAAGGTAAGCCTGTTGATATGGCAGAGAAAATTGCGCAAGGTCGTTTGAACAAATTTTTCCAAGAGAACACTTTGTTAAGCCAAGCATTTGTAAGAGACAATAAGTTGACTGTGGAGCAATTCCTTGGGACTGCTGAAAAGGGACTTACAATTGTTGACTTCAAACGTTTTTCATTAAGCTAAGAAGATAATAAATATAGAAAGGCTATCAGTATTGATAGCCTTTTTTTTGAAATCAACCCGCGTCCAACCCCAAAAACAGTAAATATGAAATACAATCGCATTCTTCTAAAATTGAGTGGTGAGTCACTCATGGGAGACAAGCAGTTCGGTATTGACAATAATAGATTGTCGGAATATGCTACACAGATCAAAGAAATTCACGAGTTAGGCGTCGAAATTGCAATTGTAATTGGTGGAGGAAATATTTTTCGTGGTGTTCAAGCTGAAGAAGGTGGGATGGATAGGACACACGGCGATTATATGGGCATGCTTGCGACGATGATTAATTCAATGGCTTTGCAAGCAGCACTGGAATCAGCAGGAATTAAAACGCGCCTTCAATCTGCCATTGAAATGAAAGAAATTGCAGAACCGTATGTTCGCAGACGCGCTGTCCGTCACTTGGAAAAAGGCCGTGTAGTCATTTTTGGTGCGGGTACAGGTAATCCATTTTTCACGACAGATTCAGCTGCCTCACTTCGTGCAATTGAAATCAATGCAGATGTAATTCTGAAAGGAACAAGAGTAGACGGCATCTATACTGCCGATCCGTTCAAAGATCCATCTGCAAAGAAATTTGATGTTATCAGTTTTGACGACGTTTATGAAAAAGGATTAAAAGTGATGGACATGACAGCATTTACGCTTTGTAAAGAGAATGATTTGCCTATTGTTGTTTTTGACATGGACACTCCTGGGAATTTTAAAAAATTAATGGCTGGCGAACAAGTCGGAACCATTGTAAGAAATTAGAAAATAGTATTTTTGACCAAAATCATTGAGCAATGACAGAGGATTTACAATTAATTTATGACGAATTCAAATCGGCGAATCAAAAATCGCTGGTGCATTTGGAAAACGAGTTGATGAAAATTAGAGCAGGAAAAGCAACGCCGTCTATGTTACATGGCGTGATGGTTGATTATTATGGTTCTCCGACACCTATTCAGCAAGTGGCAAATATTTCAACAGTTGATGCGCGTACAATTACTGTTCAACCATGGGAAAAACCAATGCTCAATGAAATTTCCAAAGGGATAATCAACTCAAATTTAGGGTTTGCTCCTCAAAACAATGGGGAGGTATTGATCATTTCCATACCACCACTTACTGAAGAACGTCGAAGAGAATTGGTAAAAAAATCAAAGTCTGAAGGTGAGCATGCGAAAGTTGGAATCAGAAATAATCGTAAAGATGCTTTGGACATGGTAAAAGATCTGAAAAATGATGGCCTTTCGGAAGATATGTCAAAGGACGCTGAGAATGAAATACAGAATTTAACCAATGTATACGTCAAAAAAGTGGATGATTTATTGGATCAAAAAGAAAAGGAGATCATGACGATTTGATTGAGAAGGTCCTGTGGGGCCTTTTTTATTTCACAAGAATTTCAACCCTGCGATTTGCCTGTTCCTCATATGCGAACTTAGGTTCTGGATAGACAGGCTTGGTATTTCCATAACCAACAGCAGTCATTCTATTTTTGTTAATGCCATTTTCGGCGAGATAAGCCATAACGCGTCTTGCCCTGCCTTCGGATAATTTTTGGGAGGCAAATCCATTTTCACCAATTAAAAAAACATGGCCCTGAATTTCGATATTCACATCTGAGTTTAGTGCCATAAAGTCTTTTAAACGTCGCAATTTTGATTCTGATTCAGGCATGATTTCACTGGTACCAGGTTTGAATTCAATTTCCTCAATTTGAAAGCTTTTTCCTTTTCCAATGCGCTCAAGTTTGAACATGATTTGTTGGTCGGAGGTAGCAACTAAGGTTACCTCTTTGTCTTCAAAGAAATAGCCCTCTGCATCACATCGAATAAATACTTTATCTGGTCTTGGAGCTGTTAATAGTAAATCACTGCAACGATAAAGGCCTGATAATTCTTTTGAATCTTCGATTATGATATTTCCAATGACTGGTGTGTTGGATTCCTTGTCTCTTGCAAAAATTGTTAGAGTTGGTCCAAAATCATCTTTTCTATTGTCAAGAATTTTTGGCTGTTTTAGGGAAAATTGTGTTCCTCCCTCAGAATGAAAATTGAAATCAAATTTTACAGTTGATTTGGTTTTTTCTAAAGTTGTAAAAGCAATCATGATTTTTTGTCCAGCGAGCAAGGATAAAGGATATAGCTTACCTCCTGCAACATTTGAATCAAGTCCAACAGCTTGTTGATCCATGCCTTTATAGATCCGTTTGATTTCCGCGGTTCCATTTGAAAGTTCTACGCATACATTTGAAGTTGTTTCTTGGAAAATGAGCATTTGAATAAAGTTCTCATCGATCTTTGCGTCAAGTGTCAATACACCGTCTGCATCAGCAATGTATGAAACCCAAACAATGTTTTTGCTAGAAATATCCGTAAGTGATGGATAATTCAAAAGGTCATCGACATAGCCCGGTTTGCCCGTAAACTGAATAGAATAATTTCCAGATTTAAAGACATTTATTGCACCTTCACAATCTGCAATAGATTCTGATTGCACCTTTTCTGTTTGTGCACGAAGACACAAGAAAGGGAGAGAAAGGAATATGGTTAGTAAGATCCGAGTCATCTTCAATTACTAAATTTATCAAAAAAACTGTATTTACTTCTTAGAGAATAATTTTTTATCACAAATGGTAACACTTTATCAGCAAATTGGTTCTGAACAATTGGAGAAATTAGTGGATTCATTTTATAATTTGGTATTTGCATCCGAAAAAATCGGACCACTTTTTCATGATTCAGACAAAGAGCTTGTTAAGAAAAAACAGTTTTTGTTTCTAACGCAATTTCTGGGCGGACCAATGATCTATAGTCAGGAATTTGGTCATCCAAGAATGCGGATGAGGCATCTTACTCACAAGATAGATAACGGTGCAAAAGTGGAATGGTTACATTGTATGAAGGAAGCAATTGAAACACTGGAAATAGAGGTTGATTTAAAAGTTGAGCTCTATAATTGCTTTCCTAAATTAGCTGAGCACATGGTGAATAGGAGAGATGAGAGAGATTAACTGGAAATTACATTTTCTGTTCGGAATTTAATTTATGAACGAAGTTTGTTATGAAAACCAGTTCCTTTCAAATAGAAAAAAATAGGGCGAGTTAACTTTTTCACATCGAAAGCCTCAGTTCCCCTTTGCTATTGATGCGTAGTAACAAAGCATCTTTACCTGGGAAAATTTCTTTTAGTTCGAGTGATTCCGCTTTTCCTTTTAGAAAAACACCTTTGGTCAGTTCTGTATTGAGTTCTTTTTGAAGTGTACCCTTCATTTCAACCATATACGGCGTGATGTCAAAAATTGCTTGTTCGCGCATCGCGTTGGTGATCTTGTCGCTGAACAGCCATTTGGCAGATTTTAAAAGTAAGTTTTTACTTTCTAGTTCGAAAGCCAAATCAGGGAAGGAGATGGTTTGTTTTTCACTGTTGAAAGCTGGTGTACCAATGAGGTAAAGCACACCACTTTTCTTGCCATCGAATTCAAGTTTTAAGTGCAATTGCTTGTTGGCAGCGCCGTGAACTTCTAGTTTTTTAAAAATCACCTCGTTTTTTTTGATTGTGACCGTTTGTCCCTGAATGGCTTTGGTCATGATGGAACTCAAGGAATCGTAGGTCGCAATGGCATCCAATTCAATATTGAATCCTTTGGCTTTTTTGTGTTCAGAAAGGGAAGGGAGTTTTGCCTCTTTTTGTAGCGGTTTTTCTGTTGTAAAGGTAGGTTGCACTGTGAGGTTGAGATCTACAAAGGCTGTTTTGTTCTCGAATCTTATGTCACTCAACGAAAGTGCTTTAGGTTGAAGACTCAAGAAACCATATCCCTCGATTGCTGAAGGTTCGGCCAGCAATTTCCATACTTCCTGTAGTTCAGATTTTATGTCTATCGAAGCAATTTCCTTATCAATTGTTTTTTCCAGATCCTTTAATACACCTGTAACTTCCTTCTTTAATTTGGAGGTAGCATCGTAACTGAATACTGTAATTTCGCAGGGATCGACCGTTTCAAATTTCTTCAGGTCTGTTTTGGTTTTAAACTTGAAATCAGGCGTGATTGAAAAATTGGTGGCATAGCCAACAGAAACCCTGCGCATTGGTTCGCCAACTCCACAGCTCGCATAGACTCTTGGAACCACACAATTTCCTTTTTTATCAAACAGGGAGGTACATTCAGGACAATAATTGAGGTTCAATGAATATTTGCCGTCTACTTCAAAATAAATCAGGTCTCCTTTGCCATCAAACTCAATAGGGTTTCGTACGAATTTATAGGCGTAGCTCACTCCCTCACAGTTATCTTCTTTTCCATTGAATGTTTTGGGCAATGCCTTTTCCGTCTCATTGAAATAGGGTTGTAAATTGATTTTAATTGGCAAGGCAATGGAAGATTCTTTCTGCGCTGGTACTGGAATTTCTTGCACTGTAATAACAGGTGCAACAGGTGCAATTGTCGATTTACAAGAAATTAAAAAAACGACTGGTGAGAGCAATAAAACGTACTTTTTCATGCTGATAATTGTTCCAATGTGTAGAAAATAAAAAAAGGCCTCACGAATGTAAAGCCTTTTTAGTCAATTTAATAATTATCCTATAATTTAAAAGTTAGCTAAAGCCGCATTCAAAGTTTCACTTGGTCGCATTGCATGTGATGCTTTTTCGAAATCGGGATGGTAATACCCACCAAGGTCAATTGGCGCGCCTTGCGATTTGTTTAATTCATCCAAGATTATATTTTCTTTTGCCGCTAACTCTGCTGCAATTGGAGCGAAGATAGACTGGAGTGATGCATCAGTCGTTTGTTCAGCCAATGCTTGTGCCCAATAAAGCGCAATATAGAAATGACTTCCTCGGTTGTCTAATTCTCCCGCGTTTCTTTCTGGTGATTTATTATTATCCAATAAAAGTCCTGTTGCTTTGTCTAAAGTATCTGCCAAAACTTGCGCTTTTTTATTTCCGTTCGTTACACTTAAGTGCTCAAGCGATGCTGCTAATGCCAAAAACTCACCGAGTGAATCCCAACGCAAATGTCCTTCTTCAACAAATTGCTCAACATGTTTTGGAGCTGAACCACCGGCCACCGTTTCGAATAATCCACCACCATTCATAAGAGTAACAATAGACAACATTTTCGCACTTGTAACTACATCAAGAATGGGAAAAAGATCAGTCA
>JBKDKG010000256.1:0-13928 GCA_046345095.1 Flavobacteriia bacterium
GTGCAAGAGGCAAATCAAGGTAAATTGAAAGTTGTATATGGTGTAGGGGGGAACGACACAATTGCAGTAGGAAATGTTTTAAAATCTCTCCCAACTGGTGTTGATGGAATTCTTTCTGTTTCACCTTATTACAATAAGCCAATCCAAAAAGGAATTGTTGCACATTACAATTACATTGCAGAATGTACTGATTTACCTATAATTCTTTACAATGTTCCCGGTCGAACAGGTTCAAACATGACTGCTGAAACAACTTTGGAACTTTCAGCTGTTTCCAATATTGTAGCGATGAAAGAAGCTTCAGGGAATATGGAACAGATCATGGAAATAATTCGTTGTAAACCTGCTGGTTTTGGGTTGCTTTCTGGAGATGATGCGATTACACTTCCTTTAATTGCTGCTGGAGCAGACGGTGTTATATCTGTTGTAGCGAATGCCTTTCCAGAGAAATTTTCTAAAATGGTGAAAAGTGCACTTCAAGGAGATTATGACATTTCAAGAAAAGAACATTATGATTTACTTCCAGTGACAAAAATGTTTTTCGAAGAGGGGAATCCAGGCGGTGTGAAAGTTGCATTAAACAAGAGAGGACTGATGCAGGAATTTATGCGACTTCCTTTATATCCGGTTTCTGAAGGATTAAGAACAAAAATCGCTATTGAAACTGATAAACTTTTAGCTTTATAATGACAGAGACATACAATCAAATTGTTGATTTGATAAAATCTTCTGAAAGGATCGTCATCACTTCTCACAAAGGCCCAGATGGTGATTCAGTGGGTAGTTCTCTAGGGCTCTATTTTTTCATTCAACGATTAGGTAAAGAAGCAGTAGTTTGTCATCCGGATGAAGCCCCTAAATTTTTAAAATGGTTGAACGGAGTGGATTCTATCATCTCTTTCGAATCGAATTCTCAAAAAGTCAAGGAATTGTTAGCAAATGCTGATTTAATTTTTTGTTTAGATTACAATGCTCCGGATCGTGTAGGAGAGGAAATGTCAAAAGATCTAGTGGCTGCAGATGGAGTAAAAGTGATGATAGACCACCACATGTTCCCCGCTGATTTTTGTGATGTCGTAATTTCAGAAATTACTTGTTGTTCTACTTCTCAGTTAATTTATGAATTGATTGATCAATCAGTCAATAGTGATTTAATCGATGAAAATATAGGTACACCTCTCTACTTGGGAATCATGACCGATACTGGTTCGTTTCGTTTTCCATCCGTTCAACCAAGAACACATGAAATAATTGCGGACTTAATCAGAAAAGGAGTCAGACACAGCATGGTGCATGAGAAAGTATATGATTCAAACACATTGGATCGTTTGCAGTTGCGTGGTTTTGCGATCGCGGAACGTTTTCAAAAACTGAATGGTTTTCCCGTTGCAATTATTTCGTTAACAGCAGCTGACCTAGAACGTTTCAACTATCAAAAAGGAGATACAGAAGGATTGGTAAATGTTGCACTCTCAGTAGACGGTATTATGATTGCAGGATTTTTTATGGAAAAAGATGGAATTATTAAAATTTCATTCAGGTCAAAAGGAGATTATTTTGTCAATGAAATGGCTATGAATGAGTTTTCTGGTGGTGGACATAAATATGCTGCTGGTGGAATGAGTGAGGATAATCTCCAAAACACAATTCAGAAATTTAAAAACCTGGTTCCAACATATTTTTCATGAGATGCTTCATTTTACTTCTGACATTCGTTTTTCTGTCATCTTGTGGTGGAGAAAAAGATAAAAATGAAACCGTAGATTGGAACCAAAAAAAATCAACTGATTTCAATAAGGAATTAGCAATTGAACAAGAGTTGCAAATTAAAATGTATTTAGAGCAGCGTAAGAGCTGGAATATGATCAAAACAGGTTCTGGATTGCAATACTATATATATGAAAAAGGTGAAGGTGATAATGCAGTTGCTGGTTTCATTGCGCAAGTAGAAACGGAAATTTCTCTTTTAGATGGCACTCAATGCTATATGACAGCAAAAGATGAAATGGAGGAATTTGTTATTGACAAAAGTGATATTGAATCGGGTGTGCAAGAAGGTATTAAGAAGATGCGTGTTGGAGATAAAGCAAAATTAATAATACCCAGTCACCTTGCGCATGGACTAACTGGTGATATGGAAAAGATACCGCCGTTAGCCGTAATTGTTGTAGATATTCATTTAATAGGATTGGTAGAAAAATGAAGCAGATAATTTATTTTACAATTGGTCTTTTCCTCTTGAATGCTTGTAATTCGGATTCCAAGGGTAAAATTGTCAAAAAAGATAAAGATCAAAAATCAACTGAAATTGATGCTGACAAAACAGTGATCGATAAACTCAAATTAGATGATGGGTTGGTGGTCTATTGGTTTGAAAAAGGGAATGGTGCAAAATTGAACGATGGAGATTTAGTGGAAATCGATTATAAAGTCAAGCTGAAAGATGGAACGGTAGTCGATGGAAATCATCTTCTAAAAAGGAAGACATTGCCATTTTTATTGGGATTTAATTTGCAAACAAAAGGGTGGGATATCGCATTAAAACAACTACAAGTCGGTGACTATGTAAAGGTGTTAATTCCAAGTAAATTAGCACGTGGAGACAAGGGAATTGAAGGATTAATTCCACCAAATGCAGATAATTTTTTGTTTATAAAGATTGTAAGTATAATAAAGCCAGATCGTTCTATCGATGGAACAAATGTATGGTTACTTGAAGAGAACAAGGATAATAAATTGAAATTCAACGATAAAAATAGAATTCAATTTCATGCAATGGCAAGTACACCTTCAACGTCAACTTTTGTCAATACATTTAGAACAAATCAACCATTTTCTTTTAAGCTTTCAGATCATGGATTAGTGCCCGGTCTGACTAAAGCGTTAATTAATGCTAAAAAGTTTGATAGGATGTACATTGTAGTTCCTTCGAAAGAAGCATATGGTAAGGCGGGTTACTTGGATATTGTAAAGCCAGACGAACCTGTTTTCTACAATGTATTGGTCATGGATGTGACTAAAAATTGAGAGTTTTTAATTAATTTTGCGCCAAAGAAATTGAAAATTGGTCAGTGAAAGACAGTTTTTTAGAATGAAAAAAATCTTTTTTGTTGCAACCTTATTGAGTTTGTTGCCGGCTTTTGGTCAGCAAATCATTGATACTGTCCAGACAGATAAGGGACCAATGATTATCTACTCCAATCGAACCTGGGCATTTTTAAAAGATAAATCGTTTAACGGGGTTCTTAATCCACGTGTTCACAACTATTTAAACCAGGATTTGGGTTTAAATTTTACACAGACTTGGAGTAATGATGTTTGTTTTACTTCTGGAAAGCACAATGATATGTCTAAATTGAATGACACACTTTGGTTGTGTGTTTTAGATGAAGCTTATGCGACGTATCGTGCCCCAGTTGATGGTATTGTAACTTCTCGTTATGGTTACCGTCATGGTCGCCATCACAGTGGTATAGATTTGGATTTGGAAACCGGAGACACCGTGAGGAGTTGTTGGGCGGGTAAGGTGCGTTATGCTAAATACAACGACGGTGGGTTTGGTAATTTGGTAATCGTTCGTCATTACAATGGACTTGAGACTTTGTATGCCCATCTAAGCAAGTTGATAGTTGCTCCAGATCAAGAAGTGAAGGCAGGTGATGTACTAGGACTTGGCGGAAACACGGGGCGTTCGTATGGTTCGCATTTGCATTTCGAAGTGCGATTTTATGACGCTGCAATTAATCCAGAAGAGGTGATTGATTTTGATAAAAAAATGTGTAAGGATGAAAATCTATTCGTGCACAAAGGATTGTTTCGACCAGGTGCAAAACCTTCTGTACTCGAGGCTGAAGAACCAGAACCAGTTATAGAAGAAGATACCATTGAAAGGCAAATTGATGTCGCAGCTCATGTTGTTCAAACTTCATTGAAAAAATATTACAAAGTTAAATCAGGTGACACCCTAACAGAAATTGCTGATAGGAATCAAACAACAGTGTCAAAAATTTGTCAATTAAATGGGATACGTCCAACTTCAACGCTTCAAATTGGAAGAAGCTTGAGGGTTAAATAGTAGCGAATGAAAGCAAATGGTCTCATCTCTAAATTCAAGTATACCCACACGGTCGGCGTTTTGTTGTTTTTCGCTTTGCTGGTTTCGTGCTCAGGATATAATAAAGTCGTTAAAGGAGATGATTACCCATTGAAATTTTCTACGGCTAATGATCTTTATGAAAAAAAGCAATTTCTTCGTTCGATAACGCTCTATGAGCAAATTTATCAGAAAATGCCCAAGACAGGGGAAGGAGAATTGTCTTATTACCGCATTGGGAAGGCATATTTTGAAGAAAAGGATTATTACATGTCAGGATATTATTTTGGGGCTTATTCACAGAGATATCCATACAGTTCCAAGGCGCAAGAAGCTCTATTTTTATCAGCGCTTTGTTCGGTTTACAATTCCCCTTCGTCGTCACTTGATCAGAATGATACAGAGCTGGCCATAAATAATTTACAACAGTTTGTCAATACATATCCTGAGTCAACTTTGGTTGATTCATGCAATCATATCATGGATGGATTGCGCTTTAAGATTGAACTGAAAAATTATGATGCAGTAAAACTTTATGTGAGGACTCAAAACTACCGCGCTGCTGTTACCACATCGATGACCTTTTTAGAGGATTATCCAAGATCAAAATTCAAAGAAGAGATAAGTTTTATTCTTGTTAAAAATTCTTATTATCTAGCAATAAATAGTATTGACAGTAAAAAAAAGGAGAGAATCGAACAAACAATCGAAAGATATCGTACCTTTACCGCCGAATTTCCTGAGTCTTCTATGAAGAAAGAAGCAAATCAAATCAGTGATGAGATGTACAAGGAACTTCAAAAAATAGAATCAACTAAATAATTTAGAATGAACTTCAAAAATAGTACTGCAGAGCGATCAACAGTAACGCGCGATACGATTAAAATGGAAAAAGAGACTGGAAACATCTACGAATCTATCGTTGCAATGTCGAAAAGATCCAACCAGATCAGTGTTGAATTGAAAGAGGAATTGACGCAGAAATTACAGGAGTTTGCATCAACAACAGATAATCTTGAGGAGATCTTTGAAAACAGAGAGCAAATAGAAATTTCAAAGTTCTATGAAAAACTCCCTAAACCAGTTGCTATGGCAATGCAAGAGTTGTTGGACGAAAAGATCTACGTAAGAAAAACCGAAGAGTCTAACTAATTTATGCGCGGTAAACGCATCCTTCTTGGAATTTCAGGAGGTATTGCAGCATACAAAGTAGCATATCTCGTAAGAATATTAAAGAAAAAAGGGGCAGATGTCAGATGTATCATGACACCTGCCTCTTCTGATTTTATTAGTCCCCTTGTATTAAGTACCCT
Source organism: Flavobacteriia bacterium (assembly GCA_046345095.1). GTDB lineage: Bacteria > Bacteroidota > Bacteroidia > Flavobacteriales_D > Crocinitomicaceae > M0103. Next base: position 5,407 of record JBKDKG010000256.1, read on the forward strand.
TTCAAATAATCCTGTTCAAATTGAATTCTGGGACAAGAATACAAGTGTTTGGAACAATCATGTAGAAAATGCACTCTGGGCTGATTTGTTTGTGATAGCCCCATTGACTGCCAATACGCTTTCGGCTATGGCTGTTGGTGCTTGCGATAATCTTGTATTGGCAACGTATTTATCCATGAAAGGAAAAACAATGGTGGCTCCAGCAATGGATTTAGATATGTATGCTCACCCAACTACAAAACGTAATTTGGAAACCATCGTTAGCGATGGGGTTCTCGTCATTCCAGCTGAATCAGGTGAATTGGCTAGTGGCTTGGAAGGAGAAGGTAGAATGGCTGAACCTGAAAATATCGCAAATCAGATTGACTCATTTTTTTCAATGGAAATAACTCCTCAATCGCTAAAGTTGAAGAATAAACAAGTATTTATCACGGCTGGACCTACATATGAAGCGATTGACCCTGTTCGATTTATTGGAAATCATTCGAGTGGTAAAATGGGATTTGAAATTGCTAAAGAGGCATTGAAACAAGGGGCGACCGTTTGTTTAGTAACAGGTCCGACTAAATTATCACTGACTGATCCGAATCTAAAGCTAATATCAGTGAAGACTGCAGAGGAGATGTTGGAGGCAACAAAAGCAAACTGGAAAAATTCTGATATCGGTGTTTTCTCTGCGGCTGTCGCAGACTATAGACCAAAAGTTAAAGCAACTGAGAAGATTAAAAAGTCTGAAGGAAATTTAGTCCTTGAGCTAGTTAAGAATCCAGATATTCTTGCTTGGGCTGGAAAAAATAAATCACAAGATCAGGTAATAGTAGGCTTTGCTTTAGAGACAAATAATCTTAGAGAAAATGCAGCTTTAAAACTTAAAAACAAGCATCTAAATCTGATTGTAATGAACTCTTTACAAGATGAAGGGGCAGGTTTTTCTGTTGATACAAACAAGATTAGCATCTTGGATGATCGCAATAATTTGACTAGTTTTGAGTTAAAGTCTAAGGCTGATGTTGCAGTCGATATTTTACAGACAATAATTAATTATTCATGTTAAAGTATTTAGGAATACTATCCATTTTTTTAGCGTCATTTTCTTCAACTGGGCAGGAATTAAACTGTCAGGTGAGTATCATAACAGATGCCCGTTTGGAAATTACTTCAGTAGAAAAAGAGATTTTCGAGCAGTTAAAGCAGACCATATATGATATGATGAATACGACTCAATGGACGAAGGATAAGTTTAAAATTGAGGAGCGAATTAATTGCACAATGCAACTTCAAATTAATTCAATACCAACGCCAGGTACTTATTCAGGTTCATTGCAAGTTCAATCTTCTCGTCCAGCATTTAATTCATCCTACAATTCAACGCTTTTCAATTTTCAGGACGATGATATTACATTTTCTTATTCCAGAAATGCAGTATTAATCTATGCACCCAATCAGTTTAGGGATAATCTAACATCAATCCTTGCATTTTACGCGTATTTTATAATTGGAATGGATTATGATTCATTTTCACTAAAGGGCGGAACCCCTTATTTCAATGAAGCCCAACAAATAGTATCGAATGCCCAGTCATCCAATGCGCCAGGCTGGAAATCAAATGAGGCGGGTAAACGAAATAGATTTTACTTAGTGGATAATGTGTTACACCAACTTTTTGAACCATTGAGAGAGTGTAATTACAATTATCATAGAAACGGTGTCGATAAACTATATGATGATAAGTCCGCCGCCCGTAAAGCAATGTACGAAGCACTGAATAAACTCAATAAAGTAGTAGCAACACGACCGAATTCTATTAATCTTTTGAATTTCGTTCAATCCAAATCCGTTGAATTAAAGAATGTTTATGCTGATTCAGAAGTGAAGGATAAAACGGATGTTGTGAATTTGCTTAAAAAGCTAGACCCAGCAAACTCAAGTATCTATCAGGAAATTCTGAACTAATGTTAAAGAGCCTTGAAATAAACAACTTTGCGCTTATAGATCGCGCTGAGCTGAATTTCGAATCTGGCTTTACTGTTATAACTGGAGAAACAGGTTCTGGTAAATCAATTCTATTAAATGCTTTGGGGCTCATTTTGGGTGAACGAGCAGATTTTAATGTCATTGGCCCAGACTCAGACAAATCATATGTTGAAGCTTTATTTTTGGTTGATTCAAAGAAATTTGAAGACTTTTTCAAAGAAAATGATCTCGATTGTTCCGATGAGTTGATTTTACGCAGAGAAATTCAACGCTCTGGAAAATCCCGTGCTTTCATAAATGATACACCGGTTGGCTTGAATCTTCTAAAAGAGTTGACATCCAGTTTACTGCACATTCATTCTCAATACAATACCGTTGAATTACGCGATGTTACCTTTCAATTGGAACTTCTTGACACATTGGCTGGCTTGAACAATGAAAGGGCTAATTATATTAGGTTTTATTCAGATTACAGACAAAGCAAAAGCGAACTCGAAAAGTGGAAGCAGGAATTTCAGTTGCTTTCTCAAAAATTAGATTATGACCAATTCCAATTGGAAGAATTGTTGAAACTTCAATTGGATAAATACAACTATGGTCATGTCGAGAGTGAATTAGTGCGTTTTTCGAAAAGTGAGGAAACAGTAATTGCTTTGCAAGATATTGGCGAGCATTTTTATGGTGAAGTACAAATCGATGTGCACCTTAAAAACGATGTTGTTTCACTTGAGAAATTGGCTGGAATTGACGATGCTATTGATGACTTGAAAAATCGATTGCATGCCGTGCGGATGGAATTAAAGGATATTGTCTCTGAAGCAGATCGAATTGTTGGGAATTATGAAAGTGATCCAAAACAAATCGATCATTTAACACATTTGTTAGACGATTATCACCGTGTACTGAGAAAGCATCAGTTGAATAGTCAAGATGATTTGCAGCAATTGATGAATGAATTAGCTGGAAAGACTGAGAACATTTCGGACCTTGAATTGAAAATTACACAGAAAGAAAATGTAATTGAAAAACTTGAAAACGAACTTCATCAATTGGCAATTGATTTGCATGAAAAAAGAATCGCTGCTTCTTCCGGAATCTCAACTATGATAAAAGATATCTTGGGCGAATTAAAACTGAAAGAAACAGAATTGGAATTTTCATTGAACCAAGCTAGTCAGTTACATAAAGATGGGCTTACTGAAATACAAATGTTGTTTTCTGCAAATGCAGGTATTGGCAAAGTGGCAATTGAAAAGGCTGCAAGTGGTGGAGAACTTTCACGTGTGATGCTAGCTCTTCAAAAGTTGTTGTCAGAAAAAAGAACCTTGCCTACAATTTTGTTTGATGAAATTGATACTGGCGTATCAGGTGATGTTGCTCAAAAAATTGGAGTTTTACTTCAAAAAATGGGAGCAAACTGTCAGTTAATTGCTATTTCACATTTGCCTCAAGTAGCAGCTCGATCGAACACCCATTTGAAAGTGGAGAAGGAGAAAAGTGGAGTAAGAACACTTTCAAAAGTAATTCAACTCAATGATGTAGAGAGGGTAGAAGAGATTGCACGCTTATTAAGTGGTGAGACGATAAGTCCTGCTGCTATTGAAAATGCAAGAGCCTTAATGAACTGACGTGAGAAATTTTTTTCTATCTTTTCCAATACCTCAGTCTTCGACTCAACTTGTCTTTGGTGACAAAGTCCTTTTTTTAGGAAGCTGTTTTTCTGATGAAATGGCTAGCAAAGCAAGCTATTATGGTTTAAATGCTCATACAAACCCATTTGGAACAATATTTCATCCAATTCCACTTGGACGTTTCATCGTTGATACGATAAATGGAAATTTGAAAGAAAGAAGTTTTCAAAACCAAAATGATTTTTATTCTTGGGATGCAAGCACTATTCTTAGTAGTAAAACAGAAGAGGAATTGCATGAGAAAATTACTGAAATCAGAAAAGAATGGAAAGTTCATCTATCCACTTGCAACGTTCTTTTCATAACATTAGGGACTTCTTGGGGATATTGGAAGAATGAAATTGTTGTTGCAAATTGTCACAAGCGACCATCGTGTGAGTTTTCGAAACAGCTTTCATCCGCGCAGGAAATTGTAGCGTATTACAGAATTGTGATTGAAACGCTTAAAAAATGTAATCCTTCTGTTAAAATTATTTTTACCGTCAGTCCTGTGAGGCATGTAAGAGATGGACTTATCGAAAACAATCAAAGCAAATCAGTTTTAATTGAGGTTATTAGGCAATTGACAAAACTGTATGATGTTCAGTATTTTCCTTCCTATGAAATAGTTATTGATGAATTGCGCGATTATCGATTCTACTCAAAAGATCTAGTGCATCCTTCTCAAGAAGCGATTGATTATGTGTGGGAACGGATGATTGATGTTTTTTGTTCTGAGAGCACGAAAACTTTAATGAAGAAAATTGATGGCTTCCGAAAATTGGAACAACATCGTCCGATTAATATGTCAGAGGAGCAAATGGGTCAACATAAAATGCGTATTTCCAATTCAAGAGCTGAATTAATTAAAGAAAACCCTGAGATTCTTTTGTAATAAAAAAGGAGATCGAAGCCTCCTTGATTTATTACAATCTTATGATTGTTCCTTTGTATTCTGAATTTTCTCCAGGAAGTGGATTTTTCAAGCGTACAATCCATATAAATGCTTTATTTACATCGACTAATTGACCATTTCCTTTGTTTATTCCTGTCCAACCATTTGTTGCGTCATTGGTTTCAAACAATGTTGATCCGTTACTTGGATCGATTACAAGCATTGTAAAATCAGAAGCCCTTTCTTTTAACGCATATGGCATAAAAGTGGCATTTCTTGGATCATTTGATTGCGGCCAGAATGAATTAACGGCTAATAAGTTGTAATCCTCATCAACTTGAATGTTCTTGCTAATTTTTGATGGGCATCCACCATCTCTGGGTGTTGAAGTTAAAGTAACCGTGTAATTTCCTTTGTTATACAAGTGCGCTTTTACTTCTTTGCCTGACAGTTCTGATTTTAGTCCTTCTATTTTCCAGGAATATGTAGCCGCTTCTTCAGAATTCACAATCAATTTTATGGTAGGAACGCCGTTTTCAAATTTATCTCGATCATCTATAATGAATTCAGCAGATGGAGATGATTTAACTTTAAAGTCTGCTGATTTTGAATAAACTATACCACCATTTTCTGCGTATCCGAAAAAGTAGTTTCCGGTATTTTCGGCTTCGAAGTTGAATTTTTTATTGGCTGAAATTGGGTACACTTTACCGTTATTGGATAAGAAAATGTCTACATCGTTATCATTCTTAATTACAACTGTTTCACCTTGACATAAATCTTGAATGGAAGGAAAAACAACACCTCGTTTAGTTGATGGAATATTATCTTCACTATTAGAGGCGTTCCCTTCATTACTGGATTTTTCCAGTTTTGAGGATGAAGTTTTGTCTTCACTCGAAACAAAAGAGTTATTAGTATTCGCTAATTGAGTTGTTTTGTCTGAAGAATTAGCCGTAGCATTTTTTGAGTAAGACTTTAAATTAGAGTTCGTTGATCTAACATCCTTTGTTGTAGATTGATTGTTAGTTGTCTTCAAAGAAGTTTTTTGTGATGTTTCATCTTGATGAACTGATTTAACCCTGTTCGAAGTAACTGAAAGATTTTTTGAATCATCCGTTTTAGAAATAGATGATTGGTAGAACCATATCGATGCAATTGCAAGGATAGTGGCACCGCCCAAGTACCATTTCCAGTTAGATTTCCCTGAAACAGGCATACGTTGATCTAAAGCTTTTGACATGGATTCCCATGCTCTTACATCATACGGCATTTCATAGTCTTTCAGACTTTCTTTAATACTTTGTTCTATGTTGTTTTTCATGCTCAATGTATATTCATGAATTTTTCACTCAATATTTTTTGAAGATTCATCTTCGCTTTAGCAAGGTTGGATTTGGATGTGCCTTCACTTATTCCAAGTGACTCTGCGATTTCTTTATGGGAATATTCTTCCAGCACATATAAACTGAAAACGGTTCGGTAGGCAGGCGATAGCTGCTGTATTGCTTGCATGGCCATTTCCGCTTTCACATTTGAAAGGTCCAATTCTTCTTGCTCAATGATAGGATCCTCAGCGCCTAGCTTAAAATCGTTTTCATTATCAGTTCGAAAGGGGTCTTTTTTTCCACGTCGTATAGAATCAATTGCCGTATTTGTAATAATTCTGCGAACCCATCCTTCAAAAGAACCTTTATAATCAAATGCTCCTAGCTTTTCAAAGACCTTAATAAATCCTTCCTGAAGAACCTCCTGAGCTGTATCGCGATCTGCCACATAACGCATACAAACAGTCAACATCTTTCCGTAGAAATGCCTGAAGAGTTGCTCCTGTGAGCGCCTTTCGTTGCGCAGGCATCCTTCAATAATTGCTGTTAGTTTTTCTCGGTTCTCCACAATCTTTCGTGCTTATGACGTTCGTTATTCCATCGGGTTGCCTTAGGAATAAAAAATCTGATTAAATGCGTAATTACATACAAAATAAAGGAATTATTTGTCATAAAGTATTAATTTTGCCGCCATAAATCCGTGTTTAACACCAATTAGATTATACAATGAAAGTAACAGTAGTAGGAGCAGGTAACGTAGGTGCAACATGTGCTGATGTCCTTGCTCACAGAGAGATTGCCAATGAAATCGTTTTGTTGGATATCAAAGAAGGTTTTGCTGAAGGTAAGGCTTTGGATATTTGGGAAACGTCTCCTATCAATCTTTACGATTCTAGAACTATTGGTTCTACGAACGATTACACAAAAACAGCAAACTCTGATGTTGTTGTTATCACTTCAGGCTTGCCGCGCAAACCGGGAATGTCAAGAGACGACCTTATCGCGACAAATGCTGGAATCGTTAAAACCGTAACAGAAAATGTTGTTAAGCATTCTCCAGATGCTGTGATTATCATCGTTTCTAACCCGTTGGATGTGATGACATATTGTGCTTATCTGAACGCAAAAGTTGATTCTAAGAAAGTTTTCGGTATGGCTGGGGTTTTGGATACAGCTCGTTACCGTTCATTCCTTGCTTTAGAATTGAATGTTTCTCCTAAAGATATTCAAGCAGTTTTGATGGGTGGGCATGGTGACACAATGGTTCCACTTCCACGTTATACAACTGTTTCTGGTATTCCGGTTACTGAATTGATTTCTGAAGAACGTTTGAATGAAATTATTGAGCGCACTAAATTTGGAGGAGGTGAAATCGTTCAACTTCTTGGTACTTCGGCTTGGTATGCTCCAGGAGCTGCAGCTGCACAAATGGTTGAAGCTGTGATCCGTGATCAAAAACGTATCTTCCCAGTCTGCGCTTGGTTACAAGGTGAATACGGTATGAAAGATATCTATTTAGGTGTTCCTGTAGTACTAGGAAAAAATGGTATCGAGAAAATCATCGAACTTGACTTGAATGAAGCAGAAAAAGAATTATTGAAAGATTCTGCCGAAGCAGTGAAAGTGGTAATGGATGTTTTGGATAACATGACCACAAACGCTTAATTGCATCATAAATAAATTTCAAATGGGCTGTCCAATCGGACAGCCCATTTTTTTTATCACATTTTAAAGACATTTTTGCTTCGAAAACAAAGAATTCTTTATCGTTTTCTTAGGACCATTTGTTAGTTTTCGTAAGCACCTAGATCTGGTGTGCTGATCGACCTTGCTATTCCTTTAATATCAAACAATACAGGCGGAGAGGAAAGAGTAGGGTCGCCATTGTTGTTTAATGGAGAAGACAAAGGAAATAAATAATCGTCATTGCTCACATCGTGAAAGAGAGGAGCCGGGTTCCAAAAAATGTTTGAATAATAGGCCTCCGTGGCTGCAGTTTCTCTTTTAATGACGCAATTTCTAATGTCAAAATTTAGAACGATTGCTGCATCACTCAGCGTGTCAAATACTATTTCACTTGTCTCATTTCCATATACAACACTATTGTATATTTTTCCTTCATTGATTGATCCAACATTTGTTACGCCATTCGCATAATCATTGTAGTAATTACTTATTCCGATTGCAGGTGTGCCTGAACTAGTTGAACTATAACCTAAGAGGTTACAATGGTTGAAATTAAAATCTCCACCTTCTAAAACCAATAATGCGTGGTTTCCATTTCTGGCGATTACACAATTCTCGGCTTTTACTTTAGCTCCTGAATATATAAAAATTCCATACCGCGCATTGTTTTCAATTATAGTATTTGTAATTGTCAGGGTGTATGACGACGAACCGGCCTCACGGGAATATAGATGAACACCTGAAGTTCCATTTTTGATGATGGCATAATTGATCACTGATGGTTTAGCTTCATGGAAATAGATTCCATAATATTGACCAGAAACGTCATCGTACATTGATTCTAAACGGTCGCCTTGAAATGTCACCTCCTGTCCAAGTGAGCCATTTATATTAAGTGTTCCTTTGTAATTATAGAGTAAGGCGTTTTTATGCAGATAAATGTTTGTGCCTGCAGGTATAGTTAAAGTT
>JBKDKG010000257.1:0-17189 GCA_046345095.1 Flavobacteriia bacterium
GTCTGTGAGGTTGTTGCAAGGAGATCGCGGACGCTTGAATGTGGATGCAATTAAAAAATGGATCAACAATCCTGACGATGTTCATTTTCCATTGACGCAATTGGTTTCCCTGGAGGATACAGCCAACAGGGGAGGTGGCGCCATCTATGACTTCGAGGAGATTAAAAAAATCAAGCGTTTTTGCATCGAAAATAACTTACCTCTTCACCTTGATGGAGCTCGATTGATGAATGCCTTGGTGGAAACGAACATCGATCCGAAAATTTACGCAGCAGAATTCGATTCAATTTCACTTTGTATGTCAAAAGGATTAGGCGCTCCGGTTGGATCTGTTTTGGTGGGATCGAAAGATTTTATAAAAAAATCACGACGTGTGCGAAAAGTGTTTGGTGGAGGAATGCGCCAGGCAGGAATAATTGCTGCTGGTGGACTTTATGCGTTGAAGAATAACGTAAATCGATTGAGAGAAGATCATTTGCATGCGCGTCAATTGGAGCAAGAATTAATTGGATTAGAATGGGTGGATTCGGTTATTCCTGTGCAAACAAACATTGTGGTAGTGCTTTTAAGGGAAGCTTCAAAAAGAGATGCGATTATCTCTCTTCTAGCTGAGCATGGAATAAGAATCATGGCTTTTGGTGACGGAATGTTACGCATGGTTACTCACTTGGATATTTCATCTGAACAAATCGATGAAACGTGTTCAATTTTGCGAAAAATTAAAGCCTAAATGCAATTCGTTCGAATTTTCCTGTTGATTTCCCTGTTTTATTCTTGTACGTCAGACAGGAAAGATGAGGTGTTGAACATGAATGATTTGACACCGCAGGCACGTCAAACCAAACAGACTGAAAAAGATACAAGTGAAGCTGAAATCGATTTCGGATTCAGTATTCCATTGGCGGATTCTTCAGGTATTACGGTCATGGAGATGGATTTCATGAAACAGCCCATGTTTCCGGATCGATTCATGCCAGATTCTATTTTAAAGTTAAAACTGGATCTAAAAGAAGATAAACTATTTTTCGGTCAATGGATTTTTGCTGATTCTTTAAAAACGCGAAACGCTTTATTCAATTGGTTAGATTGTTTTGGTGCCAATTGCAATGCCATTAAATATTTGTCTGAATCTCGTTTTCAAAACGAGGCCATGCTCCTATTTGTTAATGACACTTCGATCATTTACCTGTCATCCAAGTCAAACTTGGACGAAAAGAAATGGCAGCATTATTTGGAATTAAAGTACGGTATTGATTTATGGAAAACAGTGATAGTACAGAGCAATGGAAAGAAGGCAAAATGGTATTCTTACGAAAAATTGAAGCAAGCTAAAAAAGCTAGTTTTATTCCACTTAAAAAAGAGTAATTATGAAAATCATCAACAGAGGATTTATTACCGTGCGCGCTAAGTCGGCATTTTGGGACTGGGCGAATCAGTTTGAGGATTCTTTCGGTTTTACGGAAGCAGATGGCATTGAACCAAATGCTTATCTCATCACAGAAGATTTTTTTGAAATCGAACCATTGATTGAGCAAAACTTTAAGCAGATTTTCATCAATGAATTGTCTATGGTAAACGAAAATGAAGAAGAATGGCCGCAAGACCGCACGCAAGAATTATTTCTTGAATGGTTTCACCTGGAGTTAGGATCAACGGTCTTCGATCTTGAAAAATCAGATTTAAAAGCGGAAAAGCTCTAATTCATTGAATAATTTGGCCGCATCATTTTTTTAGTTGCAACTTTCTTGAAGCTGAGTTGTTATAATAGAAAAGCAATTTCATGAAAACATTTCTATATATCAGCCTAGGTTTGACAACGATTTTTATTCTGTCACAAGCCTTTATTTCAGGATCTATGAGCAAAATTGAGAAATACAAATACACAGTATTAAAAGAGTTTGATGATTTTGAAGTCAGACAATACGAAGCAGCCATGTTTTCAAGTGTCAAAATGAATGCTAAGACCTATGAAGAGACTTCTAGTTCCGGATTTAGGGTGCTGGCAGGGTACATCTTTGGAGGCAATGAAAAAAATGAAAAAATCGCAATGACCTCTCCTGTTGTAATGGAAATGGGTGATACAACGAAAATGTCATTCATGGTGCCATCTAATCTAAAAGAAAATGAGCTACCAAAACCCAACAATGGGCGAATTTATTTCGAAAAACAGGCTCCAAAGGTCATGGCAGCGATTCGTTTTGGTGGTTGGGCCAATGACGATAGAATAGAAAAATACAAGCAAAAACTTTCGCTAGAATTAGAAAAAAAAGGCTTGAAGCATACTGGCAAATTCAATTACCTTGGCTATAATCCACCTTACGCCTTGATTGCACGAAGAAACGAAGTCGTTGTCGAGTTGGTGGGGTTTGAGATGGGGGAATAGTTCAAGCGTTCAAAAGTTCAAGCGTTCAAAAGTTCAAGGGTTCAAAAGTTCAAGGGTTCAAACGTTCAAGGGTTCAAAGGGTTCAAGCGTTCAAGCGTTCAGGTCCCGTTAAGTGAGTTATTTCGGACACTTGACCTTCTCTATGTTTAAACTTTATTAATCAAGTTGGAGTTGTAGTAATTGGGGTCTGTGGAGACTTCTTCTCCAACCCAATCTGGTAATTCGAAGTGCTCATCTTCTGAGTTTAACTCGATTTCAGCCAGGTACAATCCTTCCAGTTTTCCCGTAAAAACATCAACTTCCCATAAGTGGTTTTTAAATGAAATTTCATAGCGAAATTTTTCAATCACTTTTTCTGCAAATGTTGAAATCAGCTCGTCAGCATCTTTGAGTGGAATTTCATATTCAAATTCAGCTCTGCTTATCCCTTGCGTTGGTCCTTTGATTGTTAGAAAACCTTTAGTTCCTTTAATTCTTATCCGAACAGTTTTTTCTGGGCTATTCAATAAATAGGCTTGTACAATTCTAGATGGAGAAGGTTTTTCGATGGCCTCCCAAAGTTGTTCTTTAACGAGAAATTTACGTTCTATTTCCATTTCATTTCAAAGATACGCAGAAGATCAAAAAATAACAGAACACATCAATTAATCTCTCAATCCAATTGCAGAATTCCTATTTTTACGGCGTGAATATCTTTTTGACATTTGACTATGAATTGTTTTTTGGCAGTTCCACAGGCTCAGTTGAAAAATGCCTTCTTTCTCCTACGAACAGACTTTTAGAATTAAGCAGAAAATTCAATGTCAAGATGACTTTCTTTGTGGATGTTGGTTATCTCATCAAAGCGAGAGAGTTTTCGTCTGATTCCACTGCATTAATGAAGGATGTCGTTGCGGTTGAAACACAATTAAAAGAAATTGTGGCAACAGGAAATGATGTTCAGCTGCACATTCATCCTCATTGGGAAAAATCGGTTTATAAAAATGAGCAATGGCACATTCAAACAGATGGAGCCTATAAATTGAGTGATTTTTCTGCAGATGAAAAACGCAGAATAGTGCTTGATTACAAAAAATACTTGGATGAATTGATAGGCTACAAAACGAAGGCTTTTCGAGCTGGTGGTTGGTGTATTCAGCCATTTAACGAATTGGAGATAATATTCAAGGAAGCTGAGATAAAGTATGACTCCAGTGTTTTTCCTGGCGGGAAATTTTCTTCCACACATTATGCTTTTGATTTTACAAAGGCACCTAAAAAATGCAGTTACCGGTTTCAGAGTGATGTTTGTCAAGAGGATGCAAATGGCGATTTTGTAGAATATCCTATTTCCTCTATGAATTATTCACCTTTCTTTTATTGGCGTTTATATATGTTGGGACGACTTTTCCCAGAACAACACAAAATGCTGGGTGATGGCGATTTTTTAGCACAACCAGGTCGCAAACGATCTGTTCTTACTAACTTTACTTGGAATCACGTCAGTTCAGATGGGTACTACGTTTCCAAATTGAAAAAGTATTTGAATCGTTCCCTAAAAAAACGTGATAAACAGATGGTTTCAATCGGTCACCCAAAAAGTATGACGAACTATTCCTTTCGAAAATTATCGAATTTTATAGCGGAGACTCACAAGAAACACAATTTTGAAACGTTTAATCATTTGCCTTGAATTTTATAGAAAGAGAACATATAGATATTGAGAAATGGGATCGATTGGTGAGTACAACCAAAGGTAGCAGTGTGTTCTCCATGTCATTTTATCTTGATGCAGTAGCCGAAAATTGGTGTATTTTGGTGAATGAGGATTACACGCGTGGGATGGCCATCCCTTATGTGGTGCGCTTAAAGCTAAGTTGTTGTTATACCCCAATCTTTGTGCGCTACTTAGAGTGGTTTGGTCCTACAATGGACGACCATCGTTTCATGGCGATGCTCAAAGCACATTTCCGTCAAGGACAATTGAATACCAAACAAAAAGTGAGAGCCAAGAAACTGAAGCGCAAAGTATTTCAGGTAATTCAGCCAGTTTCTGAATCGGATGCGAACAGTCAAACCAAGCGAATGCTCAATAAATTTGGAAAATCCTCATTGGAATTGACATGGGGCGATGATTTATCCATGATTATGCATCATATTCGGAGAGAATTACCACAAAAGGTACATTCATTAAATAAAGCATCATTGGATCGATTGGGTGTTTTAGTGAGTGTTTTACAAGAGAAGAAAATGCTTCAAATGTTGACTGTTCGAGAAAAAGGAAGAGGAGTAGGAGGAATATTTGTTGTTGAATTCAATGGCTCACTACTTTATTTAAAAGGTGCCATGAACAAGGATACAAAAGACATGGGAGGAATGTATGCAGCAATGCAGGAAGCCATAGATCTCTCTCAATCCAAACAATTACTTTTTGACTTCGGTGGATCCAATGCTGAAGGTGTGAAGCGATTCAACACGAATCTGGGTGGTCAGGATTCGAAATACTATGCTATTTCGTGGGATAATTTACCAACTTGGTTTCAAATTGTAATGAAAATTAGAGGTTTATGGAAAAAAGGGTAATGCTCATCACCGGTGCATCTGGAGGAATGGGCACGGCTATTTCGAAGTGGTTCAATGAATTTGATTATCAACTTGTCTTACATTATTTTGACCATCAACCAAGTCTCCCAACATCTGAAAATGTCACGCATTTGAATGCTGACTTGCGCGATCCTGCAGCTATACAAGAAATGGTAAAGGAAATTGTTTCCAGGTATGGAAGATTGGACGTCGTAATAAATAATGCAGGTATTTCGAGAAGTGCGATGTCATGGAAAACTTCCTTAGATGCTTGGAATGAAACAATGGCGGTGAACCTGAATGCCCCTTTTGTGATTGCTGCTTCGACAATTCCGAAAATGCGCGAGCATTCATTCGGACGTATCATCAATATTACATCCGTAGTTGCGCAAAGTGGTGCGGTAGGAACGGCGGCTTATGCCGCTTCAAAAGCAGGATTGATTGGTCTGACAAAAACCATTTCTAAAGAGGTTGCTTTGAGTGGAATTACAGTAAATGCCTTAGCGCTCGGGTATTTCAATACGGGAATGATTACAGATGTTCCAGAAGAAATTCAAAAGAACATTGTTCAGTCAATTCCAATGAACCGATTAGGGACAACTGATACAGTGTGTAAAACCATCGAATGGCTTATTTCACAGGAAGCGGGATATGTTACCGGTCAAGTCATTAATTTAAATGGAGGGATGCAAGGTTAGTCATCCTTTTCTTACTTTTGTTTATGTTCAAACTACAAGCAAATACTCCGCGTTGGGTCATCATTCTGATGGATTTGGCCTTATCATTATTCGCCCTGGTATTTGCGTATTTGATTCGATTTGATCTAAAAGCTGACCGTGGACTAATTGAAAACGAATGGGCGGTGCTGTCAAAGTCCATAGGTGTCTATTTTATAGTCAAGTTACTTGTCTTTTATTTTTTCAACATTCACAAAGGATTAGTTCGACATACCTCTACTGAGGACATACGGCGCATATTTTTAGCGGTTGTGACCTGTTCTATCATCTTTTTAGCTTTGGGATTCTTACGGTTTCATTTATTGGATCGTGTTTATCTTTTTCCATTATCCGTATTGATTGTGGAGGCCTTAGTGACATTTGTATTGATGCTGGGTTCGCGGTTTTCGATCAAATTATTGTACTTGGAATCCATTAAGTCAAGCAGTGAAGAAGAAAGGGTGTTGATTTATGGTGCCGGTATCTCCGGATTGATAACGAAAAGAACGATTGAAAAGGACATTCGTTTGACTTACAAGATTGTCGGTTTTATTGATGATAACAAGAAAATGATTGGCACTCGCTTGGAAGGTGTTACTATTTTTTCGACTTCGGATTTGGAGAAAATAATCAAAGAAGAGGGTGTGAATACGGTTATTATCGCGATTCAACAACCTGATGAGGAAAATCGCAAAAGAGTTGTTGAAATTTGCCTTGAAAATCAAGTGAAAGTTCAGAAAGTTCCAAGTCCGAAAAGTTGGATAAACGGTGAATTTTCTGCGAAACAAATTGCCAAGGTGCGCATTGAAGACCTTTTGGGTAGAAAACCAATTGTTCTCGATGAAAAAAAGATATCTACCGAGTTGACAGGCAAAACGATTCTTGTAACAGGAGCTGCAGGATCAATCGGCAGTGGTTTGGTGCGGCAAATTGCGAATTACGAACCAGAAAAAATTATTTTGCTCGATCAAGCTGAATCTCCGTTGTATGATTTTCAACAAGAACTTCTTTCTTCGTTCAATCATCTCAAATTTGAAGTCGTAATTGGTGATATACGAAGTTATGAGCGAATGGAACGTTTGTATGATTATGCGCGACCTCAATATGTATTTCATGCAGCGGCCTACAAACATGTGCCTTTAATGGAAAGCAATCCCAGTGAAGCAGTTTTAACGAACGTAAAGGGTACACGCAATCTTGTTGATTTATCGATAAAATACAATGTTTCCAAATTCGTCATGGTTTCTACAGACAAAGCTGTGAATCCAACAAATGTGATGGGGGCTTCAAAACGAATTGCTGAAATATACGCTCAGGCGGCGAACGAGCAAGGAGTTACGCGTTTTGTGACAACCCGATTTGGAAATGTATTGGGTTCGAATGGATCGGTTATTCCACTTTTTCAAAAGCAAATTGAGAATGGTGGACCAGTGACTGTGACAGATGAGCGTGTGACACGTTTTTTCATGACAATACCAGAAGCTTGTCAATTGGTGCTTGAAGCTGGAACAATGGGCGAAGGCGGAGAAATTTTTGTGTTTGATATGGGTGAATCGGTTAAGATCATCGATTTGGCGCGTAAAATGATTCAATTAAGTGGCTTAGAAGTTGGAAAAGACATTGAAATAAGAGTGACTGGTTTACGTCCGGGGGAGAAATTGTACGAGGAACTTTTAGCGGAGGAAGAAAATACCATCCCAACCCATCATCCCAAAATCCTAAAAGCTAAAGTCAGACAGGAAAATGAAAACATGATCTTGGAAATTAATTCCTTGGTTGAAATGTTCGAGTCACAGCAAAATGAAAAGATTGTTTCTAAAATGAAAGAGATTGTGCCTGAATTTGTTAGCAACAATTCGGATTTCGAAAAATTGGATAAAAAATGATTCAACCCGCTCATATTCAGGTTCGCTTTTCAGACTTAGATGTTCTTGGTCATGTGAACAACACGGTCTATTTCAGTTATTTTGAGATGACCAGAGTACATTATTTCCGTGAATTACTTGGAATAGATTGGGATTGGCAATCTTTTGGAATTGTTCTTGTTAAAAATGAAATTGAGTATAAACACTCAGTTTTATTGAATGATCGACCATCCATAAAGATGATTACAGAGCAAATTGGTGATAAAAGTTTTGTATTGCGTTATGAATTGATGGTAAACAACGTTCTATATGCAATTGGGAGATCAGTGCAGGTTTGTTTTGATGCGCACACACAGAAAACAATTGCAATTCCATCAGAAATGCGAGAGATGCTAAAAAGAATTGAAGAGTAAAAATTTTATTCAGTTAACTAAAAATTGACACTATGAAATTTAGATTAATTGCCCTGTTTTCGTTGGTTTTTTCGTCTGTATTTTGTCAGATTCCGGCAGTTAAAAAAACAAATTGCTACGACAAGCTTAATGAGCGAAAAAAAACACGTTTTGCGGATTGGGAATGCGGAAAATTGGCAGGAGTTGTAGATTGCAATGAAAAATTGACCTACGACGACAATACCAAGACGATTTTAAGTGGAAACATTGGGACACCGTATACAGGAACATGTGAAACGTGCCACCTAAATGGTTTGTTGGAGCGCAGAATCACTTTTGTGAATGGAAAGGAAAACGGCATTGATACAACTTATTATAAATCGGGATGTCCGCAAGTTGTCCGCAATCATATTTTGGGTGCGGAAATGGGGCAGTGGTTTTATTTTTATGATAGCACACAAGCTGTTGCATGGGAAATGAATTATAATTTGGGTCTTAAGCATGGAAAGCAATTGTATTTAACGAAAGAAGGAGATACGACTCGTTATGAATTTTACAACAACGGAAAATTGCATGGTATCAAAAAGAGTTATTATCCTGAATCCAAAATTGAGAAGGAAATCAGCTACAAAAATGGTATGATGGATGGACCATTCAAAGCATATAGTCGTGATGGAAAGTTGCTTCAAGAGCTTAGCTACAAAGAAGGAAAAAAAGACGGGGAACTAAAGTATTTTTACAATGATGGAACTCCTTTATCGGTAGAACATTGGACTATGGATGTGAAAAATGGTGAGTTCAAAACATTCTATTATGAAGGAAATATTCAGGTAACAGAAAATTACAAAAAAGGAGTGCCAGAAGGTTGGTTTGAAGAAAAATGGCCCGATGAAAAGGTGAAGAGGTCAGCCTTGTATAAAAAAGGTGTGGTGATTGAAGAACACAAGTTTGATCAAAACGGAACTGAAACTTACACCTTCGGAGTGGAGGCGAAAAAAGAAAAAGAGGATGATGCTGCGCCAGGAACGGAAACTAAGAAATCTAAAAAGTCGAAAAAAAGCAAGAAAGATTCCAATAAGGACAAAGGAAATCAGCTGAAGGTAGAATGATTACTATTGGTGTAATTGGCGGTGGAGCAGCCGGATTTTTTTCAGCGATTTCCGCAAAACAGCATTTTCCACAAAGTAAAGTAATCATCTTTGAGCGATCCTCAAAGTTTTTGTCAAAGGTTAAAATTTCTGGAGGGGGTCGCTGCAACGTTACAAATGCCTGTTTTGACAATCGCCTATTGGCAGCGCATTATCCCCGAGGTGAAAATTATTTGCGCAAAGCTTTTGAACAATTCAATGCGCAATCTACAATTGACTGGTTCGAAGGTCGTGGTGTAAAGCTCAGAACGTATCCCGACAATTGCATTTTTCCTCAATCCAACAATTCTCAGTCGATCATCGATTGTTTTATGCAAGAGGTCATCCAAAAAGGGATCGAATTAAAAACGAATTTTCATGTAAGGCAGATAGCGTTAATTGATACTGGATTTTCTATCAGTAATGAAGAGGAAATACTAAATCTAGATCGACTGATAATTACCACCGGAGGGCAGCCAAAAAGTAGTGGATTAAAGTGGTTGGAAGACTTAGGGATAACAATCGTTGAGCCCGTTCCGTCTCTGTTTACTTTCAATATGCCTGCTGATCCTGTAAGAGAATTAATGGGCAATGTTGTGGAGAAAACAACTGTTCGTGTGGAAGGATCAAAGCTTACTGGGAAAGGTCCACTTTTAATCACACATTGGGGAATGAGTGGACCAGCAATTCTTCAATTGTCTGCATGGGGTGCAAGGGAATTGTCGAAGAGAAATTACCAATTTACAATTCTTGTTAACTGGTTAAATGAAATGAAAGAGGAGGAGTTGAGGACACAACTTTTATCTACATTGAAAAAGGAACCGCTTAAATTATTGACTACTTATAATCCATTCCCCATAACATTAAGATTGTGGCATTTTCTTTTAAATAGGGCAGCTGTTCCAAATGAGCTGCGCTGGAAGGATCTAAGTGGGAAAAACTTGAATCGACTCGTCAATACGTTGATCAATGATCGCTATGAGGTCCAAGGAAAAACAACGTTTAAGGAAGAGTTTGTTACTGCAGGTGGAATATCATTAAAAGAAATTGACTTTAAAACAATGGAATGCCGAACTGTAAAAGGATTGTTTTTTGCAGGTGAATTACTTGACATAGATGGCATTACGGGTGGTTTCAATTTTCAAGCAGCTTGGACAACTGGCTTCATTGCAGGCAAACATGTAGGTAACTGATTTTTAAACATGTTCCCTGAAATAACGGAGCACATCTGTTGTTGTAACGATTCCTTTTAACTTGTTTTCTTCTGTCACAGGTAAAGCATGAAATTCATTTCTCAAAAAAATATCGGTTACCTCTTTTAATGAAGCCTCCTCTGAAATGCAAACTGGATTTTCTGACATGATATCCTTTACATGGTGGCTGTTGTAAACGATATCATTGTCATCCAGGGATGCATTGTGAACCACCCTCATAAAATCAATTAGACTGACAATTCCTTTTATCTGACCATGATCTGTAACGGGGATATGGTGGTGGAATTTTTGCTTTTCATACAAATGTTTTAGAACCAATAAATTGTCATCCGGATGAACGGAAATTGGATCTGAGGTCATGAATTTAGAAACGGAAATTGATAAGTCCATACAATCATTTTTATTGCGAAAATAAGGACAGCAATCATTAAGTGCATTGATGAATGTCAATTCAAATCTTGCATTGTACAGGTATTTTTGCCTTACAAAGCGATGAAATCAATCATAACAATATTGTTCATTGGTTTTATTACAAACAATTAAAACAGCTTATAAATTAGACACCTATGAAAACAAAATCAATAGTAGAACTTGCTGCAATTTCGTCAACACTGTACACCTTGTCAAAGGATAAAGAATTAAGAGAGAAATTAGCTCAGTGGGCGGAAAAAGGAAAAGACAAAGTAAATGACTTTGTGAAAGAGAAAATGGTAGATGAAGATGGTAAAGAACTTGATTTTATGGAAAAGATTTCCGTTAAAATGGAAGAGTCTGTGAAGGAAATGGAAGATAAAATTTCAGAAACAGTTAGTTCTTTATACAGTAAAATGAACATTACGCATACGGATGAACTCGCCAAGATAAAGGAACGGTATGACGATATGAAAAAGGAATTGTCATTGACAAAATCCCGTTTGACTAAACTAGAAAAAAAGGAGCAATGAAATGGGCTTCTTTTCAGGGCTAAGGAGTCGATATAAGTCTTTTGTTCGTTACAATCAGATCCTGCGTGTTTTTGTAAAATACGGTTTTGAGGAGTTGGTTGCTTATATGATTGCTTCGGGAAAATACCGCTTTATAAGAAAGTTTATTCCACAAACAACGAAGCGTCACGCGCAGAAATACACGAAGTGGGAGAAAATGCGCTTGATTTGTGAAGAGTTGGGTCCAACCTTTATAAAGTTTGGACAGATTCTTAGCAATCGACCAGACCTTCTTCCAGATGATTTGATTCTTCAATTTGAAAAACTTCAAGACAATGTTCCGCCATTTTCTGGTTCCAAAGCAAAAGAGGTTGTGGAGTTAGAATTGAAGCAACCGATCGATAAGTTATTCGCAAGTTTCGAATTGGATGCCTTTGCCTCAGCTTCCATGGCGCAGGTGCATCGGGTGACTTTAAATACAGGTGAAAAAGTTGCACTTAAAATCCAAAGGCCGAACATTAGGAAAACGATTGAAGAGGATATAAAAGTGATGTATCAACTTGCTACACTTTTTGAAAAGAGAATGCCTTCAACGAGAAGTTTTGATCCAAAAGGATTAGTTAAGAATTTCGAACAAAGTATTTTGAAGGAACTAGATTTTATTCATGAATCGGTTAATATTCAGCGGTTTTACGGCAATATCAAGGCTGATCCAACTGATAGTACAACACGCACGCCAAAAGTCTTCAAGCAATATACGACCAGTAAAATCCTTGCAATGGAATTCATTCAAGGGATTAAAATTTCAGATATTGGTCAGCTCAAATCAAGGGGGTTTGATGTAAGGAAGATCTCAAGGAAATTAGCTGTTTCATATATCAAGCAAGTTTTTCAGTATGGTTTTTTTCACGCAGATCCACATCCTGGAAATATTTTAGTGACAAGAGACGGAGAAGTTTGCTTTTTGGATTTCGGTATGATGGGAAACATTTTACCCAGAGATATTCAAATGTTTGCAAATCTTTTTATTTCAGTCAAAACGGAGGATCTTGCTGGAGTGGTGCGTGCATTGCAAGTAATGTCTGAAAATACTGTTATCAACGATCTTCGAGCTTTTGAATTCGCGTTGAATGAATTTCTGATGAGTTACGGTGTTTCAATGTATCATCAAAATGAAATGAGCACTATCCTGATGCAGTTAAAAGATATCATTGTCGACTATGGTATAAAGGTTCCTCCTCATTTTTTTCTTCTGGCGCGCTCTATGGTAACGATTGAAGGCGTAATTCATCACCTCGATCCTCAGCTTGATCTTATGGCATTGGCTAGGCCCTATATTGCTCAATCGATAAAAAAAGAACTAAATCCAATGAAGTTGTTGAGTAAGATGATCAATGGGATTTATGAGTTTGCATCATACATGGAAGAATTTCCTCAAGATCTTAGAAATGCAATTCGGAAAATAAACAATGGAAAGGTCAGTGTAGATTTGACGCATAAAGGAATGGATCCAATGATTCACACATTGAATCGCGTATCAAAACACGTAATTACCTCCATAATTCTTTCAGGTCTAATGATTGGAAGTGCCATGTTTATTATTCGCGATGTAGAACCGAAATGGAATGGAATTTCAGTGTATGCACTTTTGGGAATGATTGCAGCTCTATTTTTAGCAGTGGGAATATGGCGAGATCTTAGAAAAGGTGATCACGACGATTGGCCTGGATGGAACAACGAATAAATTCAAACTTTTGATTTCTTGCGCAAATCTTGATAGTCCAACCAATAAATAACTTTGATTGATAAACTATTCAAAGGAATATTTTCAAACAACGTGTTCAGATTTGAAAAATAGCTTGCATCAAATTTTAGGTCATTTTGAAAAATCGCATTCTTCCAAACAAAATTAATTTCGCTACCGGGTCTAAAAACCCAACGATAGACAAAATCCAATGTGAAGGCGTTGTAATTAATATTATACACTGAGTTTCCCTCGTTATCCAAACCCGTATGTGTGCTAGGTGCCAATGTGCCATCCATGTTTAAATCATAGAATGCATTATAAGAAAGGGCAGAACGATAGTGTCTAACCCTCAATGAAATTCCCATGAGATTGGTCAGGGTATAGTTTAAATTGATTGTGTTCGTAGTATTGATGCGGTCCCTTGAGCCAAATAAAATTCCAGGTGGTTGAAGAGCTGGGGAGCCAAAAGGAAAAGCATACCCAATGCCATTGATTGAAAACTCGTGTTGCCAAGAATAGATAAGAAATAATTTATCGTTGATCCGAAAACGTGGACTGATACTATATGAATATTCTTTCCATGATTTCCATGAGATAAAAGCATAACCAGCACCCGCGTCTAATGCAAATCGTTTTTGGTAGTTACTAGAAAACCAATAACGGACATCACACCAAGTAGGGGAAAGAAAGTAACGACCTGGAGTTCTTGTTTCAAAATAATCATAACCTTTAGTAAACGAACTGTTTATCGTTAAACCAGTTGCGTGAAATCCTTTTATGAGCGCAAAAAAATTGATGTCCGAGGTTGTAAAAGTGTAAACATCCGGATTATACAATCGTGTATAGGTAACTGTGGCGCTCGCTCGAGATTGAAGAATTTTCCAAAAAGGTTTGAAAAAACGCAGACCGAAGGTAGATTCGAGAATTCGCTTATTGTTATTTGTGTTGAAACCGAGATCATTTGGATTGTAAGTGTCTGATTCTTCCAAATAACTTCCCTGTATAACAAAAGTACCGGTCTGTTTACCACCACTAAAGCCAAAGTTATGACCTAAGAGTTGGTCTGCCGTATACAGTTTAGCTGAAACCGTTCCTTTTCCAGCAATGAAGTATTTATTATCCGACAAATTGATCTTCGTATTCAGACCCGATACATTCGCATCGTAAAAAATACCTTCGCGCATGACATTCGTATTCGTGAATGTAATGAAACTGTTGTTTTTTAAATTCTGATCCAATACCAATACATTATAGTTGCTTAAAGGAGATACAACAATTGATCGTTCTATACCAGTTGAATCGTTAATTGCAGTGCCAGATTGTTCAGCGGTGAGTCCATTGAAAACACCGATACCCAAACCTGATTTTGTTCGACCAGATATTTTTGTGGCATTATATAATTGCGATGAGGAAGGCACCGAACCTAGACTTTCGCCCTGCAATAGATTTGTTTGAAGCACTTCATTTGGCGATTGAATTCCAATTCTGCGTGAATAGAATAAACCTGATTTATTGAACAATTCTGTTCCTTCGGTAAAGAATTGCCTATTTTCATTGAACTGAATTTCAAAAGGACTAATATTCAATACGTTATTATCGAAAACAACTTGTCCGAAATCAGGAACCAAGGTCATATCCAAGGTAAATGCTTCGTTAAGGCCAAGTTTTATGTCCATGCCTCCATTGAAAGAGCTAGACCAAGCTTTTGGATCATTTTGATCGGCACCATGATCGGCATAACCTGAAATATAGGGAACCATTGCTAAACGAAGCGGTGGCTGGATACCTTTCAAATTTGTAAGTGAACCAAATTGAGCTGGCCAATTGTCGAAATCAGGTTTGACAGGACTCCAAACAGCTTCTTCTCGGTTGCGACTGATGTACCGAAAGAAATTAATCCCCCAGTCTTGACTGTCTTTTTTAGGGAAACGAATGGCAGAATATGGAATACGCATTTCTAATTGCCAGCCTTTTTCATTGCGCACAACGGCGCTGTTCCAAACCATATTCAATTCAATGGTTTCCGTTTCAGCAAATAGCTTTGCATCGTATTGCACCCCCATACTACTGACTCCAAAGGCAAAGGCATTTAAATCATCATTGTAGGTATCGAAATAAACTTGGAAATTGTCAACATTGGCGTTAAAGTCATCTCGCTGAGAAAGCACTTTTGAAACATGTTCTGGATCATCATAGCAAATCGCAGCTATGTAAATCGCTTGGTCATCATATAGCACACGGACTTCTGTTTTTTGAGATGATTGATCCCCAGGATTTGGCTTAAATTGGGTAAAATCGTCAGCTACGCTAGCATCGTTCCATTCAGCTTCTTTGAGTTCTCCATCCAACGTTATTTTTTCTTTAATAGGATGTGCCTCTATCGATTTTTGAGCAACTAAATGGAAGGTCACTAAAACGCAAAGATTAAGGAGCAAAATTTTCATCGAAAACAAAGATAATTACTGCCTTTGTCTTTGAAACCGAAATTGGATGAGCGGCTTTATTTCATGAAAAATGTCATTCAGTGCATAAGAACGTGGTTTTCCTCAAATTGATTCCAGATTTCATCGCGGTGATTGGGATGAGCTATTGAAGTGAGAAGCATCGCGCGATCGTGTAAACTCTTGCCAAATAAGTTAACGGCACCATATTCTGTAACAACCCAGTGAACATCCGTGCGCGTAGTGACAACTCCTGATCCTTCCGCTAACGTATTAACAATTTTAGATTTTCCATCAGAAGTAGTTGAACGAATTGCAATTATTGGTTTTCCGCCTACTGATGCGGCCGCTCCTCTAATGAAATCCGGTTGACCTCCAGCTCCAGAGTATATTTTCGAACCAATTGAATCTGCACAAACCTGTCCTGTTAAATCAATTTCTATGGCTCCATTAATGGCAACAACCTTTGGATTTGAGGCAATTATATTGATTTCATTTGATTTAGAGAATTCCAAAAAAAGAAAAGAAGTATTTCTATTGAGATAGTCATAAAGTACTTTGCTGCCAAGGGCAAATGAGCAAACCGTTTTGAATCGTTCATATTTTTTATCTCTATTGGTTATAACGCCATTTTCAATGAGTGGAATAATAGCGTCGGAAATCATTTCTGAATGTATGCCTAAATTTCGATGGCTGTGAAGTGAACCCAATACGGCATTCGGAATAGAGCCAATGCCAGTTTGAATAGTTGATCCATCTTGAATGATTTCTGCAACATTCTCTCCAATCTGTCTTTCGATTTTGTCAGGAAGGGCCTGCTTATAATGAGGCAGTGGTTCTGTGTGCTCGATCATAAGATCAATTTCAGAAACATGAATTACTGTATCACCAAATGTGCGGGGCATGTTGTTATTTATTTGCGCGATGACATATGTGGCGCATTCAACTGCTGCGCAGGTCACATCTGCCGATAATCCAAGTGAGCAGTAACCATGCTGATCTGGGGGAGAAACTGAAACTAAAGCGATGTCCAGAGGAATAATGTAGTTTCGAAAAAGTGTGGGACAATTACTGAGTGCGACAGGTACATAACTGCCATGGTCGTGCTGAATAGCTTGACGCATATTTTTGCCAACAAAAAAAGGCTTTGGGTTAAAAACACCCCTAAACTTTTCATCTGCAAAAGGAGCTATTCCTTCTGTATGCAGTGAATAGATACTTATATTAGTGTAATTAAGAGCTGATTTACAAAGTTCGTTAATCAGTTGTTGTGGAGCAGCCGCAACGGAATGTATGAAAACATTGCTGTTGGATTGTAAAATTTCGGAAATTGAATGGATTGGCATTGTTTCTTTTTTGCGTGAATTTCAAATAAATTCAGCGAGAAAAAATTGATTTCAAACAATCCTTCTGAAGGTCAAATTGATTCTACCTTCTTCGATTTTTTTTGCTTTAGCAATCGTGTGTTTCCAAAAGTGCTGCAATGAACCGCCCATTACAAGAAGGGAGCCATGGCTTAAGTTGAAGGAAATTTTTTCTTTTGTCAAATTGTGTTTCAGGTCAAACCGCCTTTCAGCACCAAAACTAATGGAAGCAATGACGGGATCAATTCCAAGTTCTTTTTCATTGTCTGCATGCCAACCATTACTGTCTTTTCCGTCGCGATAGTAATTTAGAAGCACCGAAGTGAAATGCGTTTGACATTGTTCTTCAACTTCATTTTTTATATACATAAGCAACGAACTCCATCGGTTAGGTTGCATCACAATATTCGAATAACGATAGGGTTTTCCTTCATTACCATAAAGTGCCGTTAAG
>JBKDKG010000258.1:0-2768 GCA_046345095.1 Flavobacteriia bacterium
CTATCCTTTGTAACTTTGATAAAACACTGAGAATCTATGAAAATTATTTCTTTTAACGTCAACGGAATTCGAGCAATCATACAAAAGTCTTTTGTCGAGGACATGAAAAAAGTAGATGCAGATATCATCTGTCTTCAAGAAACAAAAGCAACGGTTGAGCAAGTTAAGGAAGTAGCGAAAGCAGTGGACGGTTATCACGTTTTTGCCAATGAGGCGGAACGAAAAGGATATTCGGGCACTGCAATTTTAACGAAGCATGTTCCCATTGCTGTAACTTATTACATTGGGAAAGAAGAGCATGACAACGAAGGAAGGATAACGTGTGCTGAGTTTGAGGAGTATTTCCTAATTACTGCCTACGTGCCTAATTCCGGAAGTGAATTGGCTCGTTTGGGGTACCGTCAAACGTGGGATAAAGAGTTTTTGGGTTATTTGAAAAATCTTGAGAAAACCAAACCGGTGATTGTTTGTGGCGATTTTAATGTTGCTCACAAGGAAATTGATTTGGCTCGCCCAAAACAAAATTACAATAAGGCTGCAGGTTATATGCAAGAGGAAATTGATGGAATGGATGCATTCACCTCAAATGGTTTAGTCGATACGTTCCGAGCAAAGAATGGTGAAGAAATTAAATATTCTTGGTGGAGTTACCGTGCTGGAGCAAGGGGAAAGAACATCGGTTGGAGAATTGATTATTTTCTTGTATCAGAAAGTCTGCTTCCGAAAGTAAAAGATGCTTTTATTTTGAATGAGGTAATGGGTTCTGATCATTGTCCGGTGGGTATAACGTTACAATAAAATCTTCTTGTAGGTATGAGGACGTATTGTGTAATCCTGTCGTTTTTTTATGCATTTTTGGGTGCCTCCCAAACCATTCCTTCTGTAAGAATCGTTGATTGGAAATTGGCCGGCATTCGCGATACGACAACGGCGAATTTCACGAATCTGGACGCTTTGGAAAACGGATTGTCAAATGATGGAAGCGTAGCCAATGACAATGCCTTGACATCTCTGCTTGCTTCACACCCTGAATCATTAATACTTTATTTTCCAACAGGAACTTATCTTTTCAATGCGCCTATCAGTCTTCGAAGTAATGTGGTTTTGAGGGGGGCAGGCGCACCATCGACCATTTTAAAGATTGATCATGGTGGTTCAGGACATGGAATTGTTGCAGAGGGCTCAATTGAAATCAATGATACATGTGGTATTTTTCCTGCTCAAAAGAATAATACGGCCTTGCGTGTATTCAATCCGTCTGTCTTTGCACCAGGCGATTGGATCCGAATTATCCAACAAGACAGTGATCTAGTTTATTCCAGTTGGGGGTTAAATTCAGTAGGCCAAATAATAAAGGTAGTATCGATTCAAGGTGATTCATTGTACTTAGATTCTCCATTGCGGTTGGATTACCCTTCAAGCCGACAGCCATTTATTCGCAAAATGAATCCCATAAGTAACGTCGGGATAGAGTGTTTGACAATTCAAAGAATGGATGATACAGCACCTGAACAATCAAGCAACATACATTTTGAAAATGCTGTAAACTGTTGGGTAAATGGCATTGAATCAGTGAATACAACGTTCGCACATATTGAGGCAAGTGCATGTTCCAATCTTTCCATTACAAATAGTTTTATGCACGATTCTTTCGACTACGGTGGAGGGGGCAGAGGTTATGGTGTAATGCTACATTTTACGAGTAACGAATGTCTAATTTACAACAACATATTTCAGCATTTACGTCATTCAATGATATTACAGGCTGGAGCCAATGGAAATGTCTATGCGTACAACCATTCTATAGACCCTTATTGGACTGGGAGCGGATTGTTCCCTTCTGACGCAGCAGGAGATATGGTATTGCACGGAAATTATCCCTATGCAAATTTGTTCGAACAAAACGATGGTCAAAATATGGTGATAGACAATTCTCACGGTGCCAATGGTCCTTACAATACCTTCTTCAGAAACCGAGGGAGTTTGTTTGGATTATTTTTCAGCGATGCGACTTCACCGAATCAAAATTTGGTTGGTAACGAGATAACCAATAGTAATTTTCCATACAGCTCATTCAATTACAATATTCAAGGTACGGGCCATTTTATTTTTGGGAACAATAATAAAGGAACTATTCTTCCGACAGGAACGGATAATTTACTAGATACAAGTTACTGCTTTCAAAGTCGACCATCCGAAATTCCGCCGTCATTTTGGAGTTCAATAGGCATACCAAATGCACTTGGTTCTGGCTCTATTCCTGCGACTTATAATTTTAATCAAGGAGATTATTTCTCAACTGCTTGTGGAGGAACGACTTCACTCGGAATTCAGGAAGAAAACTATACCAACTTGAGTTTGTTTCCCAATCCGGCTGACAAGTTCTTGCAAATTCAATTAGATGAAAATGAACCAATGTATATGGCCATTTTAGACCTTCAAGGCAACACAATACTCAAGGAGCAAGACTTTTCTTCAATACTAGATATTTCTTTTCTGAGTTCAGGATCCTACATCTTATTACTCCGGTTTATTGATTCATCCAAATTGACAAGATTTCGATTTGTTAAGATTTAGTTTTGTAACTATTCATCTAACAATCCTGATTGCTTTTTTATTTTTAAATACACTAGTGTCCGATAAAACTTTTTGAAAAGCGGGATTTCCATGAAGGTTATCCCGCTTTAAGTGTAATTTGGTTTTCCCGAACTAAATTACATGAATAAAAGTAGCTACTTTTTTGGACAGTCCGTTTTCGGACAGCTGAT
>JBKDKG010000259.1:0-7396 GCA_046345095.1 Flavobacteriia bacterium
ACCAGATGCTGATGGATTTCGAACAGAGATTATTTGTACAAATTGTGGTGGACATCTTGGACATGTGTTTTTAGGCGAAGGTTTCACGGACAAAGACACACGCCATTGTGTGAATACAAGTTCATTGCGATTTGTTTCGAAAGAAGAAATGGCTAAGTTGCCTAGTGTGATACATTAATCAACTGCTCCGCTGGATTTGCAATCCTGCGGTTTATTTTTACTAATTATTTCCGCTCCGCGGGATTTTAAATCCTGCGGTATAATTCTTAATAATTGTATTCATTCAGTGTATAAAGTATGATTTTAATGCCGCAGGATTGCAAATCCTGCGGAACAATAGCAATGATGATGAATTTTCACTAGAGCCGCTTCGCAGGATTTGCAATCCTGCGGAACAAAAGCAATCGAGATTAATGGTCATACAATCAGCAGATTTGAAATTATAATTCCCTCGTTTCTTCTATTGCTTCCAGAATGATTTTACCGGCTTTCAAAATTTCTGCTTCTGAAATAGTTAAAGGTGGTGAAAGGCGAAAACTATAGGGATGAGATAAGAACCAAAAACTAATGAGACCTTTTTCGAGGCAGCGTTTGACCACTTTTTCAACCCGTTCAAATGATACCATATCGAAGGCGAATAGCATTCCAATTCTTCTGATTTCGCGTATTTCTGAATGCTGACCTACAAGTGATTCGAGTAATTGACCTAATCTTTCCACTTCCTCTAGATCAATTTCATTTTTCAAAACATCCAAGCAAGCTCTTCCGGCAGCACAAATAACAGGATGTCCTCCAAATGTAGTGATATGTCCAAGCATGGGTTCATAAGTAAATTCCCAAAGGTTTTCTTTGGATGAAACAACTGCACCAATTGGCATGCCTCCTCCTAATGCTTTTCCGAGTGTTAAAATATCAGGTACAACACTGAAATGCTCGAAGGCAAAAAGCTTTCCTGTACGACCCATTCCGCATTGAATTTCGTCAAAAATGAGTTGCGCACCAGTGTGATTACAGCGTTCGCGAAGTGCTTGTAAAAAAGAAGAATCCGGAACTCTAACACCTGCATCTCCTTGCACTGTTTCTATGATCACACCAGCCGTTTTTTCAGTAATGTGTTGTAGATCATCAGTCGAGTTGAACTTCAAAAATTGGACATCTGGCAGCAAAGGTCGATAGGCTTGTTTTTTAACTTCGTTACCTGATACACTCATTGCACCATGTGTGCTGCCGTGATATGAACCACGAAAAGAGATGAGTTCTGTTCTACCTGTAACGCGTTTCGCAAGCTTCAGTGCCGCTTCGATTGCTTCTGTACCTGAATTTACAGTGTAGACACAATTCAAATTATCAGGAAGAAGGGCTGTAAGTCGCTCTGCAAAAAGCAATTGTGCGTCTTGAATGTACTCACCATAAACCATCACATGTAAATGACGATCTATCTGTTCTTTTAACGCTTTTACAACTTTGGGATGATTGTGACCGATATTGTTCACTGCCACACCGGCAATCATATCCATGTAGGGCTTTCCCGATTTGTCATAAATGTAAATTCCTTCTGCACGATCTACATCAATGAGATAGGGACTTTGGTTTGTCTGACCAAGTAATTCTAGAAATCGTTTATCGTTTGACACAGGAAATTAGATGAAGGATTGAAGTCTTTGCTCTTGGTTCCTTGTTCTTTGTTCAATAACTATTTTCTGGCAATTGCCTTCAAAGCAGCATCCACCACATTTTGAGAATCAATTCCATATTTCGTCATCAATTCCATAGGTGTACCACTTTCGCCAAACGAGTCATTCACAGCAACAAACTCCTGAGGACTAGGTAAATTTCTTGCTAAAACTTGAGCCACAGAATCACCAAGTCCACCATGCATCATGTGCTCTTCAGCAGTAACAACACATTTTGTTTTTCTAACTGAATTTAAGATGGCTTCTTCGTCTAAAGGTTTGATTGTGTGCATATTTATTAATTCAACTGAAACACCTTTTTCAGCCAAGATCTTTGCAGCTTCGATTGACTTCCAAACCAAGTGTCCACATGCAATGATTGTAACGTCTGTGCCTTCTTGTAAAACATCTGCCTTTCCGATTACGAATTTTGCATCAGGTTTCACAAAGATTGGCATTACTGGACGACCAAAACGTAAGTAAACTGGTCCTTGGTGCTCTGCGATAGCAATGGTTGCTTGTTTGGTTTGATTGAAATCTGCAGGAACAATAACAGTCATGTTCGGCAACATTTTCATCATTCCAATATCTTCCAAAATTTGGTGCGTTGCCCCATCTTCACCTAAAGTTAAACCAGCATGGGAAGCACAGATTTTTACATTTTTTTGTGAATAGGCAATAGATTGACGAATCTGATCATAAACCCTTCCCGTTGAGAAGTTTGCAAAGGTGCCAGTAAAAGGAATTTTTCCTCCAATGGTCATTCCTGCTGCGAGACCCATCATATTGGCTTCGGCAATTCCGACTTGAAAAAAGCGCTCTGGATTTTCTTTTTTAAACGCATCCATTTTGAGTGATCCAATTAGATCCGCGCAAAGTGCAACTACGTTATCATTCGTTCTTCCAAGTTCTGCAAGTCCTTCGCCAAATCCTGAACGAGTGTCTTTGTTTCCAAGAATTTCAAATTCCATGATGATCAGATGTTTATTGTTGTTGTTTTGTTTGAATAGATTCTAAAGTCTTTGTCAATCGTATAGGACGATGATCGCAAATTTTTCTGGCGGTAAACCATTCGATAAGTTCCAGGTTGAAGTTGAACGCTCCCACTTTTAACTGTTTCATCCAAATTGCAAACCCATTCGATGGTGCCATTTTCTTTTAATAAAAAAAGTTGAGCAACTACAGGCTGAATTGTTTTGTAATTAAAGAATCCTGGAGCCATGATGTCAGCATAGACAGTGCTGCTTTGAGTAACATCCACCGTCATGTAAGTGCGAGGAAGTGTTAGGATTTCGATGTCGTATTTTCCGACTATATATTTGTCGGAGGCGTTCATTTTTTGGACATTCAATGTAGCTGATTTCCCATGCTGCATGATGCGTGAATCAACCATGTAAGATTTTGTAGCATTGATGAATCTCGTTTTGATGAATCCTTGCGGCGCATCAACGGTTATAGTATTGTGAATGTGTTTTTGTAAGGTGATATTCTTTTTCTCAATGCGCGGTAGCGTATTAACGACAAGGTCGTATTTCAAAGCAGGATCCATAATGAGTGTATCCGGATTTCCAAAGCGATTGATGGTATGAACAAATGTATATTTCAGATTCGTCGTCCCAGCCTCGTATAAAAACATTGTTACATCTGTCTCTTTAGGATTTTTAGAAATATCATTCAGGTTAATTTGTACGGTTGTATTAAGTAAAGCTTTGGAAACAACGTTTTTCAAAACATTTCGGAACGCATCTTTTGTTTCTGCATCAGCATAGGCTCCAATGCAATTGAATTTATCAAGATAGGAGAGGTCCATGCCCAAACCAATGACAAACGGAGTTACTTTTACTCCTTTGTCTTTCAATTTTTTAGCAATGACACATGGATCGTTGTCGCAAGCTTCGAGACCATCTGTAATCAGAATGATAATATTTCTTGCATTTTGATCAGGGAAATCCTCTGCTGCAGCCTCAAGAGATCGGGCAATTGGTGTTGTTCCTTTCGCTTCAATCGAGCGAATACGGTATTTTACTTTATCGTAATTGTCTTTACCAAAAGGGATTTCCAATTTAGTATCATTGCAATCTTGGAAAGTGGCCGTAATAGGTGACTGATGACCATAAACGCGAAGTGCAATCTCCAGATTTGGTGTACCCCTCAGACTATCTACGGTTTGAGCCAAAAGTTCTTTGGCTGCTTGAATTCGAGTCTGATTATCATCCCAAGAGGCATTCATACTGTTTGAGGCATCCAAAATAAAAAGGATCCTCGTCAATTCCTCCTGCCCATAAGTGAGCTGAACTAGTAAGAATGACAATATGAAAAGAAGTTTTTTCAATTATTTAATAGTCTCCTAACGTTTCTTCTAATTGGTTAAGTGCATTTTCAAGTTGTTCAGCATTTGGAGCAACACCATGCCATTTGTGTGATCCCATCATATAGTCTACACCTTGACCCATTTCTGTTTTCATGATTATTACTACAGGTTTGCCTTCACCGGATAGACTATGTGCTTTGAGCATTGTGTTTTTCATGTCAATGAAGTTATGTCCATCCATTTCAAGAACAATCCATCCAAAAGCTTGCCATTTTTCATGAAGATTTCCTAGCGAAAGAACATCGTCCACATTTCCATCGATTTGACGCCCGTTGTAATCGATTGTGGCGATGACATTATCCACTTTATTAGCAGCTGCATACATCGCTGCTTCCCAGATTTGACCTTCTTGCAATTCTCCATCGCCATGCAAGGAGTAAACATAAGAAGCGTCTTTATTTAACTTTTTCACTTGAGCCGCGCCAATCGCTACAGATAATCCCTGACCTAAAGATCCAGAAGCCATTCTTACTCCAGGTAATTTTTTGTCCGTTGAAGGGTGACCTTGCAATTTCGAAGACAATTTTCTGAATGTCCCTAAATCTTTCACCGGGAAATAACCTGATCTAGCTAAAACACTGTACCAAACTGGAGAAATATGTCCATTTGATAAGAAGAATAAGTCCTCACCTTCACCATCCATTGAGAAGTTAGCTGGATTATGATTCATAACATCAAAATACAAAAGCGTTAAAAAGTCGGCGCAACCTAAAGATCCTCCGGGATGCCCTGAATTCACTCCTGCTACCATTCTAACGATGTCTCTTCTAACTTGTGAAGCTGTTCGCAACAATTCTAATGTCTCCATGTATGCTGATTTGATTCGAAAAAGTGTGACAAAACTAAGTTTAATTATTAATTTTGGCCGCCGTCGAAAAATAAGTTTATCCCCAAATGCAACTTTTTTTTGAACAAGTGAGTCTATGTTACTATAACAATAAAAAACATGAAAGTTAATTTTCTAAAAAGCCTAATAATCCTAGGAATTTTTGTTGCTCCAGGAGTTTCATTTGGTCAGTCGACAGCTTTTAAAAATGAAGCAAAATCCAAATCAGTTTCTGATAAAAAAATGTCATTTGAACAATATTGTGAACAAAATGCATTGAATGTTATCAGCATTGTATCGGAGAAGAAAGCAGGGTTAAAAATCGCAGGTACGTTGAATTATATTGACGAATCAAAAAATCCAGGTTTAAAGGCTTATGGTGTGAAGCCAGCAGAAAACGAAACATTGTATTATAAATTGAATGGTTCAGACAAGGTATTGGCTGTTCAATCTCTTTATATTTTGAAATTGAACTATTCTAACGCTACGAAATAACATAAGATGAAGGCTATTAAACACATTTTTACTTTTTTACTTTTGGCATATTCTTTTTCAGTAAATGCACAATTAGCATTATCTGATGCAGATTACAATTCTTCCAATCCAATCAATTGTGGGGTAATTAACCCAATTACCTTGAATTTTACGGATGGTGCTGGTAATTACGCAGCCAATTTAAATGACACATTGGTGATGTGTCCAGATTTAACGCAAGGAACAAAAGTTTCAATCGCTTTTGCAGTAAATATCGGGTATCAATTTGATATTCATAGTACAGATACATTGTATGTTTATGATGGGCCAAATACATCTGCTCCATTAATTGGCGCATACAATTCTGCAACGAATCCAACTGGTTTATTTGTTCAGGCTTCATGGGCGAACCCTTCTGGTTGTTTAACATTGGTGTTTAGATCTGATGCATCAAATCAAGGTACAGGATGGTTGGCGCATGCAGCTTGTGATGATCCTCCACAACCTTTCTTTCCACATATTCAAGCATACAAAAATGGGGTAGGTACGAATGTTTTAAATCCAGCTGATACGGGTTATGTTGATGTTTGTTTTGGTGATTCAATATTATTTGTCGCAACGCCAACGTTCCCTTATTCATTGGAAGCAACAGGTTATGGGTATTCTCAAAATGTAGGGAATTGTACTTATAACTGGACTATCGGTGGTGTTGGACAATATTCAAATGATTCTATCTGGTTTACACCTCCGGCGCGTTCAGGTTATTATGTTGATTTAAGAATCACAGATATTTTTCCTCAAATCGAAAGAATTACATGTAAAGTGAGGGTTTCTCAGTTGCCTAATTTTGCAGGAACAGGACCTTATCTTGATTCGGTGTGTTTGGGTGAGAATACAGTTCTTCTTGGTGGTGTAACACCAACCGACACAGTAGGGGTGAATATCCCGGATGGTAATTTTGAAATTGGTGGTGTTTTTGCTGGATTAACCTTCTTGCCTGATGGATCTGGTGCAGTTTATTCAACAAACATTGCAATAAGTGGTTTTGCTGATACTACCACTTTTACTGACCCTTGTGATTTAAGTCAGTTGGTTTTGGATATTGAACATTCATACATTGGTGACCTTGAAATTACATTGACCTGTCCCAATGGTAATGAGGTATCCATAATGAACGCAAATGCATTATCAGGAGGTTTGGTTGCTGGAGGCTGTGGCAGTGGGATTAGCACAAGTTTGGGTAATGACACAAATATAGATGGAGGGGCTCCGGGAAGTCCAGTTTGGACGTATACTTTCTCCGGCTGTAATGCCACACAAGGATCAATTTGTGATGAATATTTAACAAACACTATTCCTAATGACTATAATTTTTCTGGACAATTTTTACCAAGTGGAACGATAGCATCCGGAAATAATGAATCAATGGACACTACTGGAGTTTATAATTTTGATGGTATTTTAGATAGTTTAGTTGGTTGTCCTTTGAATGGTAACTGGACGATTACAGTGCAAGATAACCAAGGGATTGATGATGGATATATCTTCCAATGGGGCTTGTATTT
This sequence comes from Flavobacteriia bacterium, assembly GCA_046345095.1. Classification (GTDB taxonomy): domain Bacteria; phylum Bacteroidota; class Bacteroidia; order Flavobacteriales_D; family Crocinitomicaceae; genus M0103. Next base: position 6,910 of record JBKDKG010000259.1, read on the forward strand.
TAATCCTTCCTTGTATCCAGATAATGAGGGATATCAAAACATTGTAGTAGAAGATTTTTGGACAGATGATCCAACGATTACATCTTTGCAAAACGATACATTGATTGTCATTCAGCCAAATACGCCAGGTTATACTTACTATACGTACAATGTAGTTGATAATTTTGGATGTCCTTATGATACAACTGTTTCGTTGTTTGTACGCTCTCTTCCTGTAATGTTTACGGATACCATTGTATGTGATTACAACTTCCAAGTTTCAGGTACAGAAGCTTTCGCAGGTGGTGTTTGGTCAAGTCCGGACACTGATATCACATTCTTGAATCCGAACACAGTACTTCCCGACCCCAGTTATTTGAATCCACTGATTCAACCCGATAGCATTGGAGGTGCAGCGCATACTATTTATTTTGTAGACAATGGCTGCCAGGATACACTGACTGCTACAGTGACATTCCCAGGTTTAGCATATACACAGGTGTTGGAT
>JBKDKG010000260.1:0-5731 GCA_046345095.1 Flavobacteriia bacterium
GTGTAAGATACTGTGGCTCTTAAATCGGGGTCATAAATATCGATAGCAGATGTAAGTACGCTTGTCAAGACTGTTTCAAAGGTCGTTGACACTTTTATTTGAGCAGACGTTGCGGAATTTCCGATGTAATTAAAAGTAGAATTGTCTGGAGAATATATATTGGCATCATGCCCAAGATTATTGCTGTAACTCGGATTTCTGAGAGGGGTAAGTACACCATTTCTGGAAATAGTACTGTTGAATACATTGTTAGCGGTATGAATAGCGTCGCTAATGGTTACAAAACTACCTGCACCGTTAAAAGCCAATTGATCACCTGTTTGACCTCTGTCACCATCATGAGCTACTACACCAAGTTCAAAATTAACCGGACCAGAAGTCGGAGTTAAAAAACCACTTAGATTGATATTCACTGTCCCAGATGTTGAGTTGACATTTGCCAATCCATCGTAAACCGTCACGTTTTTCATCGACTCATAGATGTTTTGGTAGACAACGACCATCGTCCACCCACCAAAAGTGTTGCTGCCATTTTGTGTGACCACATTCGCCACTCGATAACTTGCATTTATTGGATTTGCTTGAACGATAGAGGTGACATCTTTGAAACAGTTGTACATGGTTTTTCCAACTGTATTATTTAGTATTTCGTCAGCCACTAAATTGATGTAGGCACCGTTATTTGCACTTAGTTTTACTTGATTTCTTAGATTATAATTGGTTGTTGAACTTGCCGGCGTATTTAGCATTCCTACCCAATATAAACCAGCCCAGACTATTTTACTGCAATTTGGGAGATCTAATTGATCACTACTTGACATGAATGTAGCGGGATCACTATCCGTGTTTACATAGGCCATCGAAAAATCGTTGTTATCGCTAGAGCCTCCGGGAGGTGTTTCATTGTTTGCGGCGCAATTACAACCGATTGATGAGTTTGCTAAATAGACCAATCCGCCTTTTAAATTAGTTTGATATCGAATTGTAAATGGATCAACAATTTGTCCAATTAATTGATAACATGTTAAAAGGTATAGGAAGAAGATGCTGATTAATTTTTTCATAGTATTTAAAATGTGGATTGAGGGTAATTCATTTTTCCCAATTCACTTCAAGTAAGACGCACTGCAACAAGAAAGGTTAGCCTTTTTATCTTTAAAGGCAGCACAATATCAGTAATAAAATTCATTTTTCTGCATCATTGAAGTAGTTTAACACTAAATTCTCTACTAACTAAATAGGTATGCGAATATTCCCCTAACTTTAAACTTCAGAAAATTATCGATGGCTAAAATCAAATCTGCGTACTTCTGTCAAAACTGTGGTTACGAAACTCCAAAATGGCTTGGGAAATGTCCTTCTTGCAATGAATGGAACACGTTTGTTGAAGAAATAATCGAAAAAAACATCCCGACCGTTGTGGCCTTTTCGTCAACAACAAGAAACGCGCGACCTCAAACGCTGCAGAGCATCGAGCAACAAGAACAGCCCCGCAGACCTTTGCTTGATAATGAATTGAATCGTGTGCTAGGCGGTGGATTAGTGCCTGGCTCGCTAATTCTTTTTGGTGGTGAACCTGGTATCGGAAAATCTACCTTGTTGTTGCAGGTGGCCATTGAACAAAATGATTTAAAGGTGCTCTATGTCTCTGGAGAAGAGAGTGAGCAGCAAATCAAAATGCGCGCAGAGCGGATTGGGGTTAAAAACGAAGGTTGTTTTATTTTAACCGAAACAAATCTTCAGAATATTTTTAAGCAAGCGGAAGAGATTCAACCGGAATTAATGGTAATCGATTCAATTCAAACACTTTTCTCAACGCAAATAGAAAGTTCACCTGGAAGTATCTCTCAAGTAAGGGAGTGCACAGCGCAATTGTTACGTTATGCTAAACAAACCGGAACACCCGTTTTTCTAATTGGCCACATAACGAAAGAGGGTTCGCTTGCTGGACCAAAAGTTCTTGAGCACATGGTAGACACAGTGCTTCAATTTGAAGGGGATAGAAATCATGTATATCGCTTACTTCGCAGCATTAAAAATAGGTTTGGTAGCACCAACGAGTTGGGGATTTATGAGATGTTGGGGAGTGGACTTCGCCAGGTGGAAAATCCATCGGAAATTTTGATTACAAATACAGATAGTTCACTGAGTGGCATTTCTATCGCGGCTACGTTGGAGGGAATGCGTCCGATGTTAGTCGAAGTGCAGGCCTTGGTGAGCACAGCAGCGTATGGCACTCCACAGCGATCATCTACAGGGTTCGATACTAAGCGCTTGAATATGCTGCTAGCAGTGATGGAAAAACGTTGTGGCTTTAAATTGGGCGCAAAGGATGTCTTTTTAAATATTGCAGGAGGAATCAAGGTGGATGATCCGGCAATAGATCTTGCGGTAGTGGCTGCGGTACTTTCTTCCAACGCAGATCTTCCGGTGGACAAAAGTATTGCGCTTTCAGCTGAGGTTGGTTTATCAGGTGAAGTTCGACCGGTTAATCGCATGGATCAGCGCATTTATGAGGCAGAGAAACTAGGTTTTGAAAGAATCGTAATATCCAAATACAACAAGGGAATCGAACAAAAGAATTTTAAAATTCAATTGGTGAAGTGTGGTCGAATTGATGAGGTGGTGAAGGCGTTATTTGCTTAGGCAAGGTAGAGCAAAACTGCAGCTAGTAATGCCAGTGAATCAATTAGAATAAAATAGCTTTTCTTTCTGCGTTCGTTTGCAAGCAGGACCAAACAAATGGCAATTGCTGCAAACACAATCCATCCAAAAGAGTGAGTCGTGTAATACATTAGCCACGAAAAACTTGAAATTAATAGGCTGGCGATTAACTGTGCAGAGTGAACACCAAAGAGCTGTGGTAATGTTCTTAATGCAGAGCTGTCTTTTTTATGATCGCGTATGTCGAAAGGTATGGTAAGTCCGAAATAAAGCAAGCCAAATGCAATGATTTCAATTTGATAAGGTTGCGTTTTTATTGCTTGATTCCAAAGTGGTAAAATGAAAAGAATAAATACCCATACCAAAGCGATGATGGGTGCTTTCAGAAAAGGGGTGTCACGCAAACTTTTTTTAGCTGGGAACATATAAAAAAGACTTAAAGCGACAATGCTTAAAGCAGTAAACCATTGCCAAAAAACAAGATTGTTGGGTTTTATTTGAAAGATGAAAAGGCTGATTCCTAGAAAAAAACTAACGCTTATAGGAAGGAAATTAAACTTTCTGAAATGGTAGAAGCTGTAAAAACTAAAGCTTAGTAAACCCATAGCGCATCCTTCCACCCAATAGCTTCTTGCACCGCAATGATTCAACCAAACGCTGCAAAGCACACCAGCACCTACACCTACTATGAAATTGGCAAACAACGGAACAATTAAATTTTCTTTAGGCAATGGCATCCAAAACGCGTGATACCGGTATTTGTTTGATACAATTGCAGGCCTTCTTTTTTTGACATTGAAGGCATTTCGGATCATATATTAAAACATGAACATTTCTTCCTAACGCCGCCCATCGTCCGGGATGGATAGGTCGCTTTGGAGAGAAAAGGCCAATCGTATTGATACCTGTAAATCCTGCAATATGCAGTGGTCCAGTTGAACAGGCAACTAGATTTTTTACCTTGGAAATAAAGTAAATAAGTTGGTACAAATCAAGTTTACCTGTCAAGTCAACGACAGCAGGATCTTCAGGTAAGAGGTGTCTGAACAGTAAGCCTTCTCTTTCAGTTCCAGTAAAAAAAACAGTATAGCCTTTTGAAACCAATTGCTTTGTTAATTCTAAATAGGATTCTATCGGCCATTCCATCGCACTTCCTTGTGATTTTGGATGAAGGACAATGGTTTTTTCTTTTGATTTAATGCTGTTTTCCAGTCCATCGGGCAATGTTGTTTCCTGCACTCTAAATGCTTTCGTACTTTCTTTCACCTCTTCAAGTGAAGGAATGTTTTTTAGTCCAAATGGGCGGAGCAATTCAAAATTTAATTGTGACTCATGTAAATCTGAATTTTTTCTCGAGAAGCCAACACGCTGGTTGCAAGTTAGCAAGTGAAAACTGCGGTGCGATGTTCCCACACGCATTGGAATGCGCGCTTTTTTGGCAAGACTAGCAATTTCTTTGTTTGGAAAAACATGAATGATCGCATCTGCCTCGAGCGTTTTAAAAAATAAGGTTTTGTCCTCAATGGATAAGTCTTCAATTTCTTGCCAGTCGATGAACCGATCAATTACCGAAAATGAATCTATTACAGGTTTTGTGTACCCTTTTCCTAAATAAATTAGTTCGGCATCAATGAAATGATCTCGCAGCCAAACACACATAGGAAGTGTTAACATTACATCTCCAATGCTATCAGTGCGCGATATGATAATACGCTTAATGCTCATTTTGATTGTTGTAAATGAAGTAATTTGATGTATTTTCTGTACGTCGCATAAGCGCTAAGACGTGAAATGGTGAATCCAGTTTTTCCATCGAGTAATCCACGTTTTAGGATAAAACTTTTGAAAAACTGCGCGATTACCTTAACACCAATTTTTAAATAATTTGATCTTCCTCCACGCTCATATAATTCTTTAGCAGCGATGTCTCCAAAGTATTCTATTTGTTTAAGGTGATCTTCTTTTGTGTAATAGGAATAATGCAACAAATCTCCGATGAGGAAACCTGGTTCTTGGCCATTTAAAAGATCTAAACGATCGTGTGGATTAACACCTTGCCACCGAGCTGTATTTCTGTTAACCAATCGAATTTTTGTGTCAGGATACCATCCACAATAACGCACCCAATGTCCACAGTAGTTCGTTAGACGATTCATTTTGTAACCATCAAACGTTGGGTCTAGTTTAATTTTGAGTATGCTTTCCTTCAATTCTGCTGTAAGTGCTTCATCTGCATCCAACGATAAGATCCATTCGTGTTGGGCTTGGTCAATGGCGTAATTCTTTTGTTGAATGTGACCTTCAAAGGGGTTTTGAATGAATCGAACATTGAAGGAGCGACAAATTTGCTCTGTTCTATCTTTTGAAAATGAATCTACCACTAGGATTTCGTCCGCAACACCCTCCAACGATTCAAGGCATCGCTTGATATTCCTTTCTTCATTGAATGTAATGATGACTGCAGATATTTTCATGAATGCAAAGGAGTAAGATTATTTAATCCTGATTTGTTGACCCACACTGAGTCTATTTACATTCACACCGGGGTTAAGTCGTGACAGTTGCGTTTGGGTAAGTCCGTTGCGATCCGCAATTTTTGAAAAAGTATCACCGGCCTTTACAGCATAATATTTTTTAATGACTGGAGGTTCTGGAGCTGGAGTTTCTTTGGGTACTTCTTTAATAACTGGTTTTGATTCGCCGGTCTTCATTTTAAGTCGTTGACCAACATAAATATTTGAAGTTCGTAAAGCATTCCACTCCATAAGTTGCTGGATTGTAACTTTGTATTTTGTTGCAATACTCGCCATAGTTTCACCAGACTTCACCTTGTGGTAAATGTATGTTTCGACAGCCTCTCCTTTGGATATTCCGAGGGAGTCAGTAATTTGAACGGTATCGATAATTACGGGAGTTTCAATAACTGGTTTTGGTGCTACATATCCCTGACCTGAATAACCACGTCTTTCCATGGCGTATAAACTATCCTCCAAACTTACAAGCAATCCAATTTTTTCTAATGGTCCAGATATACATTGACCCGGATTTGTTTTAGGAATATATGTGC
>JBKDKG010000261.1:0-9406 GCA_046345095.1 Flavobacteriia bacterium
TAGGCTTTGATTTCTCTTACTTCCTTCGAAATGAAGGTGAAATGAATTATGGGTTCAATTTCAGCGGATTCAACACAGAATTTGTTACGTACAACGAAGCAAAACGTCAAATATCCGCCACCAATTTCAACACTGAACTGGGTGCCTACTACAATTACCGATTGGTGAAAAGTCGATGGGTCATTCAACCAAGTATCCGGGCACAAGTGTATGCTTCGTTGGGAACTATCTCCATCGAACCGCGTTTTGGTGCAAAATACAATGTCACGGAGAAAATTCGCTTGAAACTTTCAGGAGGACGTTTCTCACAAAACTTTACCTCAGCCTCTTCGGATAAAGACATCGTAAATCTATTCAACGGCTTACTTTCAGCCCCAACAAATGTTCAAACAACTTTTGTAAATGAATTTTTAAATGAGAAAGATGTTAAGAATGGGATTCAATATGCATGGCACGCAATCGTTGGAACGGAATTCGATCTTACCAAACATTTGATGTTGAATGTTGAAGGATACTACAAATACTTCTCGCAGCTTTCCAATATCAACCAAAACAAATTGTATGAAGACATCGCTCAATTCTCTCAGATTGATGATGTGTACAAGAAAGATTTCATCATAGAAGATGGTGTTTCTTATGGATTGGACTTCCTATTGAAATACAACAAAAACCGTTTATTCTTGTGGGGTGTATACTCTTATGGTTATTCAACTAGATGGGATGGATTCTCCAGCTACTTCCCTGTGTTTGACCGTCGTCACAATGTGAATTTGGTTGGGACATATAATTTCGGTAAAAACAAAGACCTGGAATTCAGTGTAAGATGGAATTTAGGTTCAGGACTACCTTTCACTCCCACAGCAGGATTTTATCAAGGAGAATCGTTTAATGGAGGCGTAAACACAAATTACACGACTTCTAACCCATCTAACGTATCGACAATTCTTGGAGATTTCAACAGTGCGCGTCTGCCTTATTACCACCGTTTGGACATTACAGCAAAGAAACAATTCAAGTTTAAAAACGAAGATGTCTTGGAAATCGTTGCAAGTGTCACAAACGCTTACAATCGTCAGAATATTTTCTACGTAAACAGGATTACTTCCGAGAAGATTTATCAGTTCCCTGTTCTGCCATCAATGGGAATTAGCTATAAGTTTTAGTGATTGGTTTCACTATTTCACCCAAGCCTCAAAGGCTTTCTTCTGCTGTTGATTTGGTTCTTTTGGAGGACTAATTGTGTATTCCGAATAGAAATTTCGATTCACCTCAGGCAACAATAGTTCAATCAATTTACCGGAGCGGTTCACTGTTAAACGTTTTTGATCTGAATCAAAATAGTTTAACCATTTGTCCGGATCTTGTCCTGACAAATAGCTATTTACCGCTACCACCTCATCACCCAGCATCAATCCACCTAATTGAGCAGAACTTCCCGGGAATATTGCTGCCACAGTTGCGTTTTGTGCTGACGGTGCAAATTTGAACCCTAGTCGGCCGGCTGCATAGGATTTTGATGGTTGATGCACCAATTCTAAGCCTAAATATTCTAGACTTTCCGTCAAAATAGTTTCGTAGGAATCAGTTCCATGCACGTAACGATCAAAAAACTCAGCAAATGAAATTCCAGCAATATGTTCCAATTCTGAGCGATAATCCTGCTCAGACACACCTTTATCTTGCAACGCATAATTAAAATACAAGCGCTTCATTACCTCGTCTAAACCATATTTTAGATTGGTAGCTCTTAGCAACATGACATCTGTTACAAAAGCCAATAGGCAGCCTTCTGTGTAAATTGAAACTTTTCTTCCGGGAGCACCAGGAACATACCCATCCAACCATGTATCGAACGACGATTGAGCCACAGAATAGTTGAATCGACCGTGATTGTCAAAATGCTTTTGAAACTGAGCAGCAAACTCATCCAAATATTGTTTGACATTGAAAACACCACTTTTAAGCAAGAACAAATCTCCCATGTAGGTCGTTATCCCCTCGCAAATGTATCCCAATTCAGAATAGTTTTCTTTCTTGAAATCGTAGGGATACATTTCAATCGGTCGAATTGCCTTCACATTCCATGTGTGGTACAATTCATGGGAAGAAACACCCAATAAATCCTTGTAAACACCCCCAAAAATATCGTAAGACGGCCCAAGTAAGATGACAGTTGACTTGCAATGCTCCACTCCATGATAAGCCCTTGTTGGCAAAATCTGAAAAAGGAAATGGTACTCAGCAACAGGAAATTCGATGAACTTTTCAATTTGCTTATCTGTAAACGCTTTAAAATCGTGGATGAGTTTATCCCAATCTGGCTTTACTTCGCCATTGAACCACATATGAAAAAGCGTTTCACCGGAATTGTAAGTGGCATGTTGCAAATTTGCAGAGCACATGAAAGGTGAATCTGCTAACTCATCAAAATTTTCGGCGAATAAATTACGGCCATTTTGTGTCATTGACGAGGCAACCTCCCAGCTTTCGGGAATATACAGATTCAGTGTGATCGGATCATTGAATTGCTCACTTGTATATATACAACAATTGACTGGATTTACATATAATTGTTGTATACTCAAGTAGGTCGATCCAGCATTTAATTCAGATGCAAAATACTGGTATTCAACACGTATTGATTTCGAATTGGCAGTTTCAATCACCCAAGCATCTTTCGTTGACTTCCGAACCGACAAGACCTTATTCTGATCACTAAAAGCCTTTAAACCTTTTACATTTTTCGCAAAATTTCCCAATTCATAACGCCCTGGTCGCCAAGCCGGCAGATGAACCGTAAGCTGCTCTTCATTTGTTTCGAAAAATGCTGTGATTTGAATGTATTGCTGACTGGGTTGCTCTATGCGAAATTCGTAACGAACCATGATAAATTTAGTTTGAACAAAAGTAATTATTCCAAAACTATTTCGATACTGGAATTAAAATGACATTGTCATGAGAGGGCAACTCACTTTTATGTTTCACTTCAATCAATTTAGATTTCCTTTCTTTTCCACCTTTCAATTTGAAGACTTGATAATTAGACAAGGACAATGCATAATCAATTAAATTAGAAACATCATCATTTTCAGCAGATCTCTCATCAATCAATTCAAGAATTAAAACTGGGGAATAGTTCCTAATTATTTTTTCAGCACCTTTTAAAACTTCTAATTCAAAACCTTCCACATCAATTTTGACAACCTTTGGAATAAGCTTATCTGGAAAAAGCGCATCCAACGTATCAATAATTACTTTAAACCCATCTTCCCTCTTGACATTATCCACAAGTGATGCACCACCTCGATTCAATTCTGATTGAAAACGTATTACTCCCTCCCCTTTCTGACCTCCTAGAGCACAATCAAACACTCGAATATTTTTAAACTTGTTTAAGGAGATATTATAATTCAAAAGCTCAGAAGTTTCAGGATGAGCCTCAAAAGACAGAACAGTCCCATTTTCACCGACACATTGAGAAGCAAATAACGACATCAACCCAATATTAGCTCCTACATCAACAAAACAATCGCCTTTTTTAAGGAAATCCTTTAAAAAAAACAAGATTCCTTTTTCATAGGTACCCGTCTCATGTAAACTTAATTCTACACCATTATCATTTGCAGGGTCAATTTTTAACAGAAATCCATGTAATGTCTTCAAAACATATGGACTTAAATTATTATGATTTGGCAATAAAATTCTAGGCAATAAAATTGAAAGCTTACGAATTCCTTTGATATCTCTATCTCTAAAAAAACTAATAATAGAATGCTGAAAAAAATAGCTTCTGAAACCAGCCATAAAATTATCTCTTACACATACAATTCTTCCTGCATCTGCGTAATCTTAGCATCGGCAAGGTAATCATCGTACGGCATCATTTTATCGATTATTCCGTTTGGTGTGATTTCTACAATTCGATTTGCTACCGTATTCACCAATTCGTGGTCATGAGACGTAAACAAAATTGTTCCCTGAAATTCTTGCATTCCGTTGTTCAGCGCCGTGATTGATTCAAGATCAAGGTGGTTCGTCGGTTCATCCATCATCAATAGATTCGCCTTCGCTAGCATCATTTTAGAGAGCATACAACGCACTTTCTCACCTCCAGACAAGACATTCGCCGTTTTCAATGCTTCCTCACCTGTAAAAAGCATTCTACCTAAAAACGTTCGCAAGTAAACCTCTTCTCGCTCTTCATCCGTTTGGGCATATTGACGCAACCAATCAATCAAAGGGGATTTCTCTGCAAAATACTCGCTATTGTCATTCGGTATGTATGCAGTATTTATTGTTGTTCCGTAGGTAAAATCTCCAGCATCCGGTTTCACTCGTCCATTCAATATTTCAAACAGGGCAGTCAGAGCCAACGAGTTTTTAGAGATGAACGCAATTTTATCTCCCTTATTAACGATAATTGATAAGTTCTTGAACAAAACCGTTCCATCCATGGATTTGCTCAAACCATCGATCGATAGGATTTGGTTTCCTGCATCACGCTCTTGGTGAAAGGTAATTCCTGGGTATTTTCTACTCGAAGGCTGAATCTCTTCGATATTCAAGTTATCCAACATCTTACGACGACTTGTCGCCTGCTTTGATTTCGAAGCATTCGCTGAAAAACGGGAAATGAAATCCTGTAATTCTTTCTTCTTCTCTTCCGCTTTCTTGTTTTTATCTGAACGCTGACGTGCCGCCAATTGAGAAGATTGATACCAGAACGTATAGTTTCCGGTAAACAAATTCAACTTACTGAAGTCAATATCACAAATGTGCGTACACACTGTATCTAAAAAGTGACGGTCGTGAGACACAACAATCACGGTGTTTTTAAAATCCAAAAGGAAATCTTCCAACCAACCAATTGTTTTTAAATCCAGATCATTCGTAGGCTCATCAAGTACCAATACATCAGGATTACCGAATAACGCTTGAGCTAGTAATACACGCACCTTTAAATCACTGGAAAGGTCTTCCATCAACATATAATGCTTCGACTCATCGATACCGAGGTTACTCAAGAGTGTTGCAGCATCGGTCTCAGCATTCCACCCTTCAAGGTCAGCAAATTCGCCTTCCAATTCAGCCGTGCGCATTCCATCTTCATCCGAAAAATCAGGTTTTGCATACAACGCATCTTTTTCATTCATGATTTCATAAAGACGCTTATGTCCCATGATCACAGTCTGAAGTACCGGAAATTTATCAAATTCAAAGTGATTCTGTTTTAATACAGCCAAACGCTTACCTGGCTCTAATTCTACTCGACCAGTCGTTGGATCTTGGTCACCCGTAAGAATTTTCAAAAAGGTTGATTTTCCTGCACCATTTGCACCAATCACACCATAACAATTGCCATTTACAAATTTCACATTCACTTCATCAAAAAGCACACGCTTTCCGAATTGAAGGGATAAATTGTTCACTGAAATCATAACTCACTCAAAAAATTTGAGTGCAAAGGTACATAAAGAAAAGGGAATTTTCCCAGAAAGTGGTGTCCTTAAACGAAGGAAACGCTTATTTGGTCATCCATTTCAGATTCCGGGAATACATGAAGACAAAAAGCACAGACATCAGTAATCCCCATATCACGACGAATGAAGGAACATCCGAGGGAGAGACAAAGAAATAAATTTGAATAATGGCGAGCAATGAGTAGCCGATATATAAATGGAAACCAAGCTTTTTCCCTTGCCACATCATCAACGCCCCAAGCAGCCCAATCATTAACACCAAAATAGATACGAACGAATTGAAATAGAAATGCTCGTTCAACGATTCAGACATGCGCTGCAATTTATCAAAGATCTCAGCAAATGAAAACAAATTCATGGATTTCATCTCATCGGCGATTTTCACAAACTGAACGCGCTGCTCAGTCATCTCTTCTTCGCCTAAAGGTCCTGAAAAAAGCGATGCAAGAAGAGAAAATAAAGACATTCCAACATTTACAAATGTCAAAATACACAAAACAGTTAGCAATCCAGGTCGCTTCTCGTTTTGTTTCAGCTCACTTCCTTCGTAATCTTCTATTGTATCCATGTTTTAAAGCTCTGTCTTGTAAACTTAATACTTTCACTGATAATTGGATGAAGATAAACATCATCTTCAATGAATTTAACTTTTTCTCTATAAGCAGCAAATAATTTCTCAAGTGAATCAGATGTTTTTAGCGGCCTTCTAAACTCAAACGCCTGAGCTGCATTTAACAATTCAATTCCCTGTATCGTTTGGCAATTTTCCAACACGCGGTATAGCTTCGTAGCAGCATTAGCCCCCATACTCACATGATCTTCTTGTCCATTCGAGGAATCTATTGTATCAACCGATGCCGGCATGCACAGCTGTTTGTTTTGACTTACAACAGAAGCGCAAGCATACTGAGCAATCATCAATCCTGAATTCAAACCTGGATTCGCCACCAAAAATGCAGGCAAATTTCTAGTACCAGAAATCAATTTATAGACTCTTCTTTCAGAAATCGAACCCATCTCGGCCATTGCAATTGCAAGAAAATCCATCACCAATGCAAGTGGCTGACCATGGAAATTACCCGCAGACACCACATCATCCTCCTCTGGAAAAATTGTTGGATTATCAGTAACTGCATTTATTTCATTTTCAACAATTTGAGATACATAATTTAAAGTATCTAATGAAGCTCCATGCACTTGAGGAATACACCTGAAAGAGTACGGATCCTGCACATGTTCCTTTTCTTGAACAACCAATTCACTTCCTTTCAAACGATCATAAAACAACTTTGCTGTTTCAATCTGTCCACGTTGATTTCTAATCACATTTACATTTGATTGAAACGGATTCAGACGACCATCATATCCTTCTAATGAAAGCGCCGCAACATAACTCCAATTGTTCCAAAGCCGCTCAGACATGGCAACAGAATGCGTTGCATAGGCACTCATGAACTGCGTCCCGTTCAACAATGCCAACCCCTCTTTTGATTTTAAAACAACCGGTTTTAAATCCAATTCCGACAAAACTTCTTTAGATTTTCTCTTTTCACCGTTGTAATAAACCTCACCTTCACCCATTAAAGGCAAGGACAAATGTGCCAATGGCGCTAAGTCGCCGGAAGCTCCTAAACTGCCTTGTTGGAACACAACTGGCGAAATATTATTGTTAAAGAAATAAATTAATCTTTCAATAGTAACTAATTGAATACCAGAGTTCCCATGTGATAAACCTAGAATTTTTAAAAGCAACATTCTTCTCACTATCGATAGTGGAACTTCTTCCCCGACACCACATGCATGAGACAGTACAAGATTGCGTTGAAGTGTTTCAAGATTAGCTTCGTCGATAGCTGTATTGCACAATGAACCAAAACCAGTATTGATTCCGTAAATCAATTGATCGTGGCCTTCTAACTTATTATCTAAATAAGCCCTGCATTTCAAAATAGCTTCTTTTGCTGGCTCACCAAGAACTAGCTTTTGATTACTTTCTAAAATAGCTTCTAATTCGGTCAGGGAAACCCAACCATTATTGATTGTATAACTATTCATTTTGTTAGGTCAGTTTATCTTAATTGAAGAATTACTTCTTCAATTTCACTATTACTTCATCAATATTCATCTCAACTTGCTCACCAGAATCCATGTTCTTAAGCAGAATTGTACCAGCATTCAATTCATTCTCTCCAACGAGCGCAACATAACTCACATTGCGGTCATTCGCATATTTCATTTGCTTTTGCATCTTAGCAGAAGAAGGATAAATCTCACAATCCACTCCATTTGCGCGCAATTTATGCACATACTTCATACAAACTGACTGCTCACTCTTCCCAAAATTTGCAAACAACAAAGTCAACCCTTGATCTGTTTCTTTTGGGAAAAGTTCCAACTCAGTCAGCACATCATAAATACGATCTGCACCAAATGAAATCCCAACTCCCGACATTCCCTTCATACCAAAAAGACCAGTTAAATCGTCATATCTTCCGCCACCACATATACTTCCCATCTTTACACCATTAGCCTTCACTTCAAAGATTGCCCCTGTATAGTAATTCAACCCCCTTGCTAGCGTGATATCAAATTCCAATTCAGCTTTTATCAATCCAAGCGCATTGACTTGATCAAACACAAACTGCAATTCTTCAATTCCTTTCAGACCTATCTCACTTTGATCAAGAAAATCAGTCATTTTGGCTACCTTTTCCTCGTTGGTACCTGAAAAAGAAAACAATGGGCGAATCTTCTCAATTGCAGTAGCTGAAATACCTTTTTCCTGCAGCTCCTTCACCACCCCTTCTTCACCGATCTTGTCAAGCTTGTCAATTGCAACAGTTATATCCACCAATCGCTCCGACTCACCACTCACTTCAGCTATTCCAGATAGAATCTTTCGATTATTCATTTTAATCGTAAAAGAAGGCAACTTCAAATTGGCTAACACTTCATCAAATAAAAGAACAAAATCTACCTCATAAACCAACGAATCACTTCCAACAACATCTGCATCACACTGAAAAAATTCCTGGTATCGACCATGCTGAGGCCGATCCGCGCGCCACACCGGTTGAATTTGGAAACGTTTAAAAGGAAAAGCAAGGTCATTTTGATGTTGTACCACAAAACGCGCAAACGGAACCGTTAAATCGTACCTTAAAGCCTTTTCTGCCAAACTATTTGCAAAGCGCGGCAAATTATCTTGCTCCAACGCTTCTAAATCAGCCTTTCGCATCTTTTCACCGGAATTCAATATCCGAAAAATCAAACGATCTCCTTCTTCACCATATTTCCCCATCAAGGTTGTCGAAAGTTCAAATGAAGGTGTTTCAATTGGTGAAAAACCATATTTTTTGAAAGAAGACTTTATCGTTTCGAAAATATACGTTCTTCTCGCAACCTCTTTTGGAAGAAAATCTCTGGTTCCTTTCGGAATAGCCGGTTTTTGCGACATCTTAATTTGAATTTTGGGCAAATTTAGGTTTTTTCAACACTTTCCACCCTATGGATTTGCTTCAGAATTAAAATTTCAGGTCTTTTCCTAGCCAACGAAGCACGTTGTCATACCAAACAGCATCAGCTTCCGTCTGTGTAAGTATTTCAGCCTCAACAGCAAAATCAATTACTCGTCCGGGATATGACCTCGCAACACCTTCCATTTCTCCTAATGGATATGGATCATCTAATCCAGCTAGAATTTGATTTGCACCAGCGCGTGTTTTAATAAGTTGCAAGGTATAAGCATCATGAACAAGCGTATCAAAAAACAAATTCGGATGCCCAAGCGCCACTCTAGGATCTGTTGTTCCTTCAAACAAGTCTGGTCGTCCATCCCAACCTTGCAAGCGACGACCATAATTTGCTTGCCCAAGCATACAACCATGCGCAAAACACGTTCTTACATCAGGGAATTTATTCAATAT
>JBKDKG010000262.1:0-3519 GCA_046345095.1 Flavobacteriia bacterium
AACCAATATTGTATATATGGGACTGGGAGAGCCTTTGCTCAATTACCGTAATGTGCTCCGATCCATCGAGTTGATTACAGGTGATGAAGGTCTTGGCATGTCTCCCAGAAGAATAACAGTTTCAACTGCGGGGATTGCAAAAATGATCCGAAAACTTGGTGATGATGCCGTTAAATTTAACCTAGCATTATCTCTGCATGCAGCCAATGATAAGAAGCGCAGTCACATCATGGAGATCAATGAAACAAATAATCTTGAAGAACTAGCAGATGCCTTGCGCTATTTCCATGAGAAAACTGACTCACGCGTCACATTTGAATACATCATTTTCAAGGATTTTAATGACCAATTAGAAGATGCTCAGGAATTGGCCGAATTTGCCAAATGTGTGCCCTGTAAAATCAACATTATTGAATACAATCCAATTGACAATGGAGAATTTCAGCAAGCTGATAAACAACGAGTTGATGCCTTTGCTTCTTACATTGAGTCAAAAAATTTAATTGTCAATGTGCGCCGAAGTAGAGGAAAAGATATCGATGCTGCTTGCGGACAACTTGCAAATAAAAACAAGGCGATAACAACTGAAATGCGCGTTTTGAAGTAAACCTTCTTCTTACTGCAAACAAAACAATAATTATCCAAATTTTATCCTAGTAAAAAGGGGTCGAAGCATTATATTTGTGATATGATGTCCGTAGAGGAAATAATGGCACCCATTTCTGCTGAAATGACTGAATTCGAAGCACGATTCAGACAAAGTATGCAATCAAAAGTTCCACTACTTGATAAAATCACACATTACATTATTCGTCGAAAAGGAAAGCAAATGCGACCAATGTTCGTTTTCCTTACAACAAAAATGTTGGGTGAAATGAACGACAAGGCATACGATGCTGCCTCTCTAATTGAATTATTGCACACTGCAACACTTGTTCACGATGATGTTGTCGATGATGCGAATGAACGAAGAGGATTCTTTTCACTCAATGCACTTTGGAAAAACAAAATTGCCGTCCTAGTTGGTGACTATATGCTCTCTAAAGTCTTACTTCTCTCCATTGAAAAGAAAAATGTAAGATTGCTTGAGGTGGTTGCCCGCGCAGTGAGAGAAATGAGTGAAGGTGAACTTCTTCAAATCGAAAAAGCCCGTAGACTGGATATTACAGAAGAGATTTACTTTGAAGTGATTCGACAGAAAACTGCTTCGCTTATTGCAACGTGTTGTGAAGCCGGAGCGATCTCCGCTGACCGTGAAGACATTGCATTGCACATGCAACGATTCGGAGAACTTGTCGGATTGGCTTTCCAAATAAAAGATGACATCTTCGATTATGGAACTCCAGGTAAAATAGGAAAACCTACAGGTCTTGATATTCGTGAACGAAAAATGACCTTGCCACTCATCTACACATTGAGTAATGCACCAAAAGAGGTTAGAAAAGAACTCATCTACATTGTAAAAAATAAAAACGAAGACAAAAAATATGTCAATCGTGCCATTGAACTTGTAACTGCTCACGGTGGACTAGAATATGCGCACAAGAAAATGATGGAAATCAAAAAACAAGCGTTAGACATGTTGATTCAAATTCCAGAATCACAAGCCAAGAGCTCTATCATTGGACTTGTTGAGTATACGACTCAAAGAGAAAAATAAAATAGAAAATGAAAAATCTACTATTATTTGCTGTCTTGCTTGTCGCTGCATCATGTGGTGATGGCGTTGATAAAAACCCAAAAAAAGTAAAAAATGAAGTTCTTATAGAAATCAAGGATGGAATTTATCGCGAATGGTACCCAGGCAAAAAGCAAGTAAAATATAAAGGGGGACAAGATGAGCATAAAAAGCGTCATGGAGTCTGGACGTTTTATTCCGAAGGTGGAAATGAATTATCTGTTACCTATTATGAGCATGGAATGCGTGAAGGATTTTCAATTGTAAAATATCCAAATGGTGCTTTACACTATCGCGGTGAGTACCACAAGGACCAAACGGTTGGAATTTGGTCTACCTACAATGAAAAAGGAGAATTGATATCTGAAACAGATTTTGGATACCCAGAAAAATAATGTCAAAAATACCTCCACATATCATTGATGAAATCATGCAAACTTCTCGAATAGAGGAAGTTATTGGTGAATTTGTCAATTTGAAACGTGCGGGATCCAATCTCAAAGGTCTTAGTCCATTTACGGATGAAAAAACACCATCATTTGTTGTTTCACCCGCTAAGCAAATTTTCAAGTGTTTTTCGACAAGCAAAGGCGGTACAGTAGTATCCTTCTTAATGGAAAAAGAGCATTATTCTTATCCAGAGGCACTGCGATGGTTAGCCGATAAGTATGGGATTCAAATTCCGGAAGAAGCACCGGCTACGGCTGAACAATTAGCAGCAATCAGTGAAAGGGAAAGCTTGTATATTATCAATGAGTTTGCAAAAGATCATTTCTTTAACACTCTCCATGAAACAGAGGAAGGAAAAGCAATTGCACTTTCCTATTTCGAAGAACGCGGATTCCGTAAAGATATCATTGAAAAGTTTCAACTAGGTTACTGCTTGAATACCGGCGATGACCTTACGAAAGCAGCTTTGGGTAAAGGTTACAAATTGGAATACCTGGAAAAAGTCGGTCTGGTGAAATCCAAGGAAGAACGCCAATTTGATTTTTTCAGAGGCCGGGTAATGTTCCCTATTCACAGTGTTACAGGTCGTGTTTTGGGCTTCGGTGGTAGAACCCTTTTTACAGACAAAAAAATTGCAAAATATTTCAACTCCCCGGAGAGTATCATCTACAATAAAAGTGAGATTCTTTATGGTCTCTTCTATTCCAAAGGTGATATTATAAAATATGACAATTGCTTTCTTTGTGAAGGTTACACAGATGTTATCAGCATGTATCAAGCTGGCATACAAAATGTAGTTTCCTCTTCCGGTACCTCGCTGACAAAAGAGCAAATAAAACTTATCCGTCGCTACACACAAAACATCACGATTCTTTACGATGGTGATGCTGCCGGAATAAAAGCTTCTTTTAGAGGAATTGACTTGATTTTAGAAGAAGGAATGAATGTCAAGGTGGTTTTATTTCCTGAAGGAGAAGACCCTGACTCTTATTCAAAAAAAGCAACATCTTCCGAACTTGAACTTTACATCAAAGAGCACACACAAGATTTCATCTCATTCAAAGCCGATATTCTACTTAAGGGAGGTGAAACTGATCCTATTAAAAAGGCAGAATTGATTAGGGATGTAGTACAATCAGTAGCGCTGATTCCAGATCAAATCACACGATCCGTGTATATCCAAAGTATTGCTAGTCAATTCGATATAAGCGAACAAATTGTATCAAATGAACTAATTAAACTAAGAAAAAATACAGTATCAAAACAACTTCAAGAACCTGAAATTGCTTCACTTCCTGTTGACAAACCAGAGGCTTCGACTTCTATTTTAACAATTGGAAACCAAGAAGAACAGACACATTTCAATGAATATGATTTGATTCGTATTATGG
>JBKDKG010000263.1:0-3695 GCA_046345095.1 Flavobacteriia bacterium
CTCCTATCCCTCTCGTTTCGTTGCGATGAGGTATAAAAAAATAGTCATCCGCCCAATTCTTGAATTTGGCGTAAAAATCTGGGTGGTATTTGTCGCAAATAGTCTTTAGTCCAAGGTGAAATAACTTTGCTTGTTCAGGGACAATATAATGCGGTGTAAGATCAATACCTCCTCCAAACCAATAAGTTCCATTATCCATTTCAAAATAACGAACATTCATATGAATAATTGGAACATGTGGATTTTCCGGATGTAAAACAATTGAAACACCAGAAGCAAAAAATTCTGATCCATCCAAACCCAATTGTTTCTTCATTACATCGGAAACAGGACCAAAAACTTCAGAGAATGCGACTCCACCTTTTTCGATAACTGCACCATTTCTAATTATTCGAGTTCTGCCTCCACCTCCATCTTCTCTATCCCACTTGTCTTCAATAAACTTGACTTTTCCATCTACCTGTTCGAGCCTATTACAGATATGATCTTGTAATAATCGAAATTGTTCCGCAATCCATTCTTTTTTCATAGAACTCACTCTCCAGCCCTTATTAATTCAAAATCTCTCTGCTCCAAAACAAAACCATTGGTATTTTGAAAACCGTTACCAACACCTTTTTGATTCATTATAAATTGATTCATGACGCGACTCTCATCGTCCATACCCATTAATAGTATGGAGCAAAAATGATACGTTACATCAAAACCCTGCACGGACATCTTGGTTAAATCCGCATTGTAAGTTTTACGGTATTTTTTCAATAAACTCTGAGTTTGGTAATTTTTATAATTCAAATCATTTGGACTTGCATAATGAAAATGAAATTTATTTTTGAATTGCGGCTTTATTTCATCTACTGTCAGCCATTCTTTTGTTCCATATACTGAAACCAAATCAGCATTCATTTTTGAACTATTGGAATTGGCACTGTTCATAAATTTCACCATTTGCAATTTGTCGTTAGTTGGAAATACCAATATTGTTCGAACATCCTTTTTAACAAATGTTAGGTAATTATCAATTGTTGTTTCGATCAGTTTAGGCCTATTACCTATGATAGCGGATGTTAAAAAAGAATTTCTAAATGCATCATACAGAAGTTGATCTTTTTCTCCAACAGGTTTTATCAAAACAATCTGTTCTGAACTGTAATTATTCAGCGTATGCTTCGCCAAGACATCCATTAAATCAGCATCGGAAGGAACCGTATTGTACACATATGGATTTCCTTTTAAAATCGATGGCTGCAGCAAAACAGGGCAAACCATTCTAACTTTATTCAACTTGCACCATTTGGCAACGACATCAGCGTTTTCAGGAAAGAATGGGCCAATAACCAAATCCAATCCTTTCAATTCAGATTTATTCAATATTTTTTTTGTCTGATTGGTGTCATTTTTAATGTCATATACATAGACTTCGGCGTTCAATCCAAATTTCTTCAATGAATCCAATGCCAACTTGGTTCCCATGTAAAATTCCGTAGCCAATCCACTAATATATTCTGAGTTAGCATCCGTCTTGTCTAATTGAAAAGGAAGTAATAGTGCAATTTTATAACTACTCTTCGCCGGAAACAATAACATTGAATCTACAATGGGTGCTGTAGCACTTTCAACTTGTCGAATTTCGGGCTGCTTCAAATCAACTTTTTTAATCTGAATTTTAACCACATCACCTGGTTTTATTCTCGTAGATTTTAAGTGATTTGTTTTTTGAAGTTCATTTACAGAAATCATGTAACGCTTTGACAATGTGTAGAGCGTTTCATTGTCTTTTACGATGTGATCTATAATTGTGTCCGACTGGGGTATTTTAATTACTTCTTTCTTTTGAGCAGGAAGAGTATCAGACTTTACAACAGGTATCGTCTCATTTGTTTTAACTTCTTTAACCGATTGGGACTTTACAACCTCTGTTTTGACGACCTCTTTCTTTTCCGCAACCTCAGTTACAGCTGTTGAATTTGGTGTTTTTAAAACCCTAGCAGCAACATCTCTGTCGACACCTTCTATGTGCAAGATCTGTCCAACTTGCACACCATTATCTGAATTTGGATTAGAAAGAACTATTGATTCAACGGTTACTTCAAATTTCTTAGAAATAGCATAAAGTGTTTCTTTTGGAAGCACGGTATAATCAATTGTCTCAATTGGCACCGGAACTAGTATCCTTTGACCAACACTTACACCTTTTTCACTCCCTGGATTTGCTGCTGAAATGTCTTCCACGGGAACATTATAGTTCTCATGGATCCACCACATAGTATTACCAGGCTTTACAGTATGTATATAGTATTTCTTACCGTTAATTGTTTCTTTAACTGCTTTTTCAGGTTGTGCAAAAACAGCATTACAAACGAGTAGAAAAAAGAAAATTAATTTATGATTCATATTACTATTTTAAGCCCCGCAATCAATAGCTATGCCAAGCACTATTCCCATTCAATCGTTGCCGGTGGTTTCGAACTTATATCATAAGTAACACGATTGATTCCCTTGACTTGGTTAATTATCTTATTCGATATTTTCGCTAGAAACTCGTAAGGCAAATGACACCAATCCGCCGTCATTCCATCCGTGGAAGTTACAGCTCTCAGTGCAACGGCGTTTTCATAGGTGCGCTCATCCCCCATCACACCTACAGATTGAATAGGTAAAAAGATGGCACCAGCCTGCCAAACATCATCGTATAAGCCATCTTCTTTCAATCCATTGATAAAAATTGCATCAACTTCTTGAAGAATTCTAACTTTTTCTGCTGTAACATCTCCTAAAATCCTAATTCCAAGTCCAGGACCAGGAAAAGGGTGCCGTCCTAATATTGTTTCATCAATATTCAATGAACGACCAATACGACGAACTTCATCTTTGAACAGTAGACGAAGCGGCTCAACAACCTGTAATTTCATATAATCAGGCAGCCCGCCAACATTATGATGGGATTTTATTGTTTGAGAAGGACCTCCATTTACTGAAACAGACTCAATAACATCTGGATAGATAGTACCCTGTCCTAACCATTTAGCATCGGAGACTTTTTTAGATTCTTCATCGAAGACATCTATGAAAACTTTTCCAATTGCCTTTCGTTTTAATTCTGGATCAGATACACCGGCAAGCGCAGCATAAAAACTTTCGGAAGCATTCACACCTTTAACGTTTAATCCCATGTGTTTGTAGGAATCAAGAACCTGCGTGAATTCATTTTTTCGAAGTAGACCGTTATCTACAAAAATACAATGCAAATTAGCGCCAATTGCCTTATGCAACAAAACTGCTGCAACTGAAGAATCAACACCACCTGACAAGCCAAGAATAACCTTATCAGAACCAATTTGCTCTTTCAATTTTCTAACTGTTTCGTCAACAAAAGAATCTGGTGTCCAATCTTGATTGCAATGACAAACATCGACTATAAAATTGCGTAAAAGGATGGCGCCTTCTAAAGAGTGATAAACTTCGGGATGAAATTGAATTCCAAATGTTTCCTCACCATCAATTTTATACCCAGCTACCTTAACATCCGAAGTGCTGGCAATGATTTTATAATTCGATGGTATTGTTTTTATCGTATCGCCGTGTGACATCCAAACTTGACTTCCATCAGTCATCCCTCTCATGAGTATATTTGAGTGGTCTATAAAATTCAAATGCGCTCTACCATATTCGCGAATTGTTGAAGGAAGTACTTC
>JBKDKG010000264.1:0-5931 GCA_046345095.1 Flavobacteriia bacterium
CATCTGCGGGATTTACTAAAGAAATCGATGATGTAACAGAATAGGTTACTGTTCCAACTGCACTGCAAGAACCAAGAGTAACATTCACATAAAAAACTTGCCCATTTGATACTGATGCATTTGTTGGAGTAGTCACTAATGTAGTTAAAGAAGGATTTGAATACCATGTGAGGGTAACACCAGCATCCGAACTAATTAAAGCATTATTTGCTGTTAAATCGATCCCAGAAGCAGTTCCTGATCCCAAAACAGATTCACAAACCGTAGGATTTAAGTTGTTTGCACTGGGTGCATTCAGTAAGGTAACAGTTGTTGTTCCCGAGCCTGTGCAGCCATTTGCATTCGTTCCAGTAACAGTAAAGATCTCTCCATTCGCAACATTCGATGCCGTAGGTGACTGATTTGTTGCCGACGAGAAGGATGCTGAACCACTTGTTGCCCAAGACCAAGTAGTTACATTACCACTTGTTTCGTTTAAATTAACTGACGGTGATGTTTCGCATACCGGACCATTATTCGTTGGAGTTACAGTTGGCTGAAAATCCAATACCGTAACAGCAATACTTGTTGTTGTACCTGTATTATCCATTACAGTGCACGTATATGTGCCTGCGCACAAACCTGTTGCGGTTTGAGTGGTTTGAGCATGTGAATCATTCCATGCATAGGTATATGGTGCTATTCCACCAGATGGATTAACGGTAGCTGTTCCCGTGCATGTTGATGCAATTGTTGGAATACAAGCGCTATTGCATGTTCCATAAGAAGGTGTTGCGCCTAACCCTGACCATGTGCCACCATCTGTGGATCTTTCCAAACTCAATCCCCAACTATTGGGAACAACAGGTGTGTATATTAAATTTTTTCTTGCGGCAGGTATTGCATTATAGCTTGCCAAGGTTCCAGAATAAGAACAGCCTGCTAAAGCAGCTACACAAGGAGCGCCATTTTGCCCAGTGGTAACACCACTTACCCAACTAACTGCATCTTGTGGTACTCCATTGCTATCATAGAAAGCAAACCAACCTCCAGCGTTCGGGAACCACACTCTCGTTCCTGATGTACAAACGCCTGCATCAGTTGTATTCGTCGGCACCACTAATTCGACTACATTTCCTCCATTGGCTACTAAAAGTCCGGAAGGCACGGCGGTCATATTCGAACCTCTAATGATACAAAATCCACCAGCAGGAACAACTGTACCAGATGGAATAACGTATCCACCCGTTCCTTCTGATGTATTATTCCCAAGGTAATAACAAGAGATGTCTACCGGCTGACACAAGTTAGGATTGTATAGTTCAATCCATTCACCTCGACCAGCACTCACTCCACCAGCACCACTAATAGAACCATCAAATGCTGTTGGTGAAATCATCAATTCATTAATAAGAATCGAAGGTCCGGAATAGGTACAATCTGAGCCATTACAATTGGTATTTACCGTTGAGGAGGCTGTAGCAGATAGCTGGGAGATTGAAAAATTAGAAAAGATGACTAAAAAAGTCAAAATAAGTAGGTAGCGCATAGACTAAAATATTAGCGATGTTAAATTAGGAAATTTTGTGATTCGAATAAAAAAAAATTAAAGAAATCAATAATATGGACTTATTAAGAAATAAACGACAACCCCTGAAACTGCTACATATAACCAAATTGGGAATGCAAATCGTACAATTTTCTTGTGCCCTTCATAGTTACCAGACCATGCTTTCAAATAAGCAAATAACACCAATGGAATTACAGCCATACTTAATAGCACATGAGAAATCAAAAGAAAATAATATGGGTACATTGTCCAACCAATGATTGTTCTCTCTAACAGATCAACTTTACCATCTTGATTTGAATCACCATACAATGTGGAATCTGAAGTCATATGATAAAGCACATAAAGCACTAAAAAAAGTAGGGATAATGCTAGCGCAAAACGAACCAATGACCTATGCAAATCTCGCTTTTGCTTTTTAATTGCCACAAGTGCGGCAACCAATGATATCGCAGTCATACCATTAATGAAAGCATAAATAGAGGGTAAGAAAGTCATGTCGCGACCAACGTCAATTCTAACTCTAAAAAGAACTCCAACAACTACGGGAATAACAATTGAAACTGCAATTATCAACTTCCGCAATGAAGCAGCTTTATTTTGATCCAAAAACTCCATATTCTTCGTTTAATAATAATCTTAAATCTTTTTGTAATTGATCTACTTGTTTGGTATCTGTGCCCAAATAAACACCTCTCACAAATCCTTCTTTATCAACTAGTGTAAATGCCCCTGAATGCGCATACCCACCTTGAGATTCATCATCCCTACCAGCAAAAATTTGAAAGTTTTCTATTCCAAGAAGATGCGTCTTTTCTTCGTCTCCAGTTAAAAACGTCCAATTTTTACTTTCAATTCCGTAATGATTTTTATACCGCTTTAATGTTTCAGGGCTATCTCTATTAGGATCTATGGTAAATGAAATAAACTGGATATGATCTTTAATATCTTCAGTTTCCTTATTTAGTCTTTTTAAATTGGTTGTCATTGTTGGACAGATTGTTTGGCAGCTTGTGAAAAAAAAATCCGCAATCCAAACCTTTCCTTTCAAATCATTCGAAGTAATTTGTTCTCCTTTTTCATTCCTAAATTGGAAAAAGGGTACTTTAGGAAATATTGTATCTGTAACCTCTATACCATCAACTAGCTTATATTCTATGTCAAAGTTACCAATGAAAGGTAGAACACGCTTTTTTACGTTTCCCTGACTACAGGAAATCATCGATACAAGTAAGACGGAAAAAATAAAGACTTGTTTC
This sequence comes from Flavobacteriia bacterium, assembly GCA_046345095.1. Classification (GTDB taxonomy): domain Bacteria; phylum Bacteroidota; class Bacteroidia; order Flavobacteriales_D; family Crocinitomicaceae; genus M0103. Next base: position 2,809 of record JBKDKG010000264.1, read on the forward strand.
AAATTCATTTATCTTCGCCCTTAGCAATATTTTGTTTATCGTACTGCTTTTGAAGCAAAGCAATGTGCTCTTTCATTCTTCGAATCATTCCCTCTGTTTTACCAGACAAAACCATTCTCAAGTGATTTTTTTTATCCAAAAGAAGCATTAATTCCTGAAAGGCCTGTCCACCAAAATACTGATCACCCTCCTTCAGCAAGCGCTCGCCGTTGTGCTCAAAATCATATATCTTACGAACATCCCCTGAAGCAAGAATCCATACATTAGGATCATATTCTTCAACATGATCGCGCAGTGCTTGTTGAATTACAGATAAATTTTTAATTGGTTTCCCTGCACCATCAGTGGCAAAAGAGATCAATCTCACTTGCTTCATCTTCTTCTTCGAATTTTTTCTAATGTGCTGGTAAATCATTTGATCAACATGCCAAAAAGATATTGCACAACTATCTGGACAAGTTTCTTGAATGGTAGTTACAATGACAAGGTCTCCTTCGAAATCTTTGGCTGAATATTTTTTACCCCGGGCGTCTGTGAATTGATAATTATCCGCTAAGCCGTAGTCATCCAACTGCTTGAAGCGATGTTCACAACCACGAGTTGAAATAAATACTAATAAAAAAGCCGGTCCGAATAAAAGTAAAAATGCAAGTAATACTTTAATTCGACCGGCAGATTTTTTTGTTGCCATGTTTATGAGCGTCTATCCATAAGTCGTCCAAGAAGTACCAACAGCGAGTGCTTCAGTAACGGCAATGAAAATTAAATAAAGCATGAACAGTATATAAGGAACCAAAATAACATATTTCATAGTTTTTCGCTCATCACCAAGGTGCATAAAAACTAAAACTATATAGGCCGCCTTTAATAGCGTCATGATAATAAACGACCACTTAACGAATGGCCAAACTCCAGATCCTTGCTTGATATAAGCACCTAAACAAACCTCTACTGCAGTAATAATTGTCAGTAGAAGTGTTACAAACCAAATCTTCTTTCTGATTTTCTTGCCTTCTTCTTCTGAATGATGTGCATCCAGTGAATATTCAATAATATCGTCTCTTTCCATAAAAAAATAAGATTTTAAAATTAGATCAAATAGAAGAAGGTAAATACAAATACCCAAACCAAGTCGACAAAGTGCCAATATAAACCTGTCTTTTCAACCATTTCGTAATGACCCCTTTTGTGATAAGTTCCAGCAACTACTCCCAAACAAATAATGATATTAATAACAACACCTGAGAATACGTGGAAACCATGAAAACCTGTAATAAAGAAAAAGAACTGTCCATATTGTTGTGGACCATATTCGTTTTGCTTCAAGTTCGCTCCATAGATAATTCTACCTGACTTTCCACTATTGATAGCTTCGTAATAAAGGTCACATGCCTTTTTACCTTCTATATTTTGGTTAAGCTTAAATGATTTTCCAGGTTTTTTGATGATTAACTTCATGTGTTCATCGGCCTTTTTGTTCACTTTAGCTTTTGATCCATCATGCAAAGTAATAACTCCATTTAAGATGTGTCCTTTTTCTACAGCATGCTGATACTGGTGCATTAAATCATCTGTAATGACTTCATTCTTCTTGTGGTGTTTTCCTGCCTCGACAACAGTGAAGTTTTCTAATTCACCAAAATGACCTTTTACAATCGCTTGAGAGCCGTCAGCTAATTCTACTTTACCGAATTCGGAACCATGAATGAAGTGACTCCATTCCCATGCTTGGGATCCGACAAAGAAAAATCCGCCGATAATTGTTGCAATCATCCATTTAATAACTCCCTTTTTGTCCATTCTATGTCCAGCTTCAACAGCCAATACCATCGTTACAGAAGAAACGATTAGAATAAATGTCATCAAAGCCACATACAAAAGCGGATAACCATGACCTAAGAAAGGCATTGAATTAAATGTTTCTTCACCTATCGGCCAAGCATCTTGAGCATCGTGTCTGGTGAAGCCATAAGCAACTAGTAAACCTCCAAATGTAAGCGCATCTGACACAAGGAAGAACCACATCATTAGCTTTCCGTAACTTGTACTGAAAGGTGAAATTTTACCTCCCCATAGTGTGCTCGCGTCAATTTGTTGAGTAGCGTGTCCTGCCATAACAAAATATTTTATGCAAGTTTAATGAATAAAAAGTAAAAAAAGCAACAAATAAATCCATAATAGTCCCAAAAAGTGCCAGAAAATTGCACCTAACCGTAGACTCAAATTTTCAGAAGAGCTAAATCTACCTGAAAATGAGGCAATTGTCATTTTACTCATGTAAATCATTGTTATAATAATATGTAGCAAGTGTAGGAACGTTATTATGTACAAATAAGATGTTGCTGTATCCGCTGTCTCCATTGCCTTGATTTGAAGATACTTAGACAGTTTTCGTCCCTCGTAATGCAATTCTCTATTTTTGTACTCAAGCTCTTTCCCTTTGTAGTAAATGTGAAAATCTTTCCCCATTTCTCCACGCACAAAAAAATCTCCTCGTTTATCCCTAATGTTTATGGAAAGGTCACGCAAACGCATTTGATCAACATATTGCAATTCTTTCCCTTGTGCTGTTCTTAATTTGCCATTTATTAAACCAATTGGTTCAGAATTGTAATATAAAATGAACTTCTTTCCATAATTATTTACGGTATAGGGTTTGTTCCTCTCTAGCTTCAAAAATTGTGCTGTGAAATTTTGAAGCTCCAACATTTGGCTATCTGAAAGTTTCTTTCCATTAATCAAATAATCATTTCCATTGACCTCAAGAAAACTGCCATCCATCTTAATTTCAAAGTAATCACCGTATTTACCATCCGTAACAATAATATGGTTATTTACAGCATGGGCACCGAAATCGGTCAATTGTTTATAACCCTTGAATTGAAAGTAAACAAAAGATAAACCCGCTATAAATGTCAGAGCCATAAAAAATTTCAGATTACCTTGATTATTCTTTTTAGCATTTCTAATTGCCACCTCAATAAATATACTGCTCAAGACAATGATCGCTGTGCTCAACCAAAATGCATTAGGCAAAGGGTATTTCAACCAAAATGAATCACCCATTGAAACAATGTATGCAGATGTAAAACCTGCAAACATCATCACGATGCTGAATATGCC
>JBKDKG010000265.1:0-3136 GCA_046345095.1 Flavobacteriia bacterium
AGCATGAATACCAGTTACATTCTTGAGTCCAATTGCTAATGCTACTTCGTTAACAACCTTGATTTTTTTTCCAATTTAATCAACCAATGTAAATGTTGTTTCAGGAAATAAAATTGCCAAGGGAATTCCTGGGAATCCTCCGCCAGTTCCAATGTCTAACACGGATGTGTTTGGGGCAAATGAAATGACTTTGGCAATTCCCAATGAATGAAGTACGTGGCGTTCGTAGAAATTTTCAGTGTCTTTTCTACTTATAACATTAATTTGCGTATTCCAATGTGAATAGATACCTTCAAGCAGAATGAATTGTTCTTTCTGTTTTTCAGTCAGGTATGGGAAGTTGTCGAAAATAATCTGGACAGACATTTTTAATAGTTGTATTAAATAGTGTCTTTGGTTTTATCCATCATATTTGCAAGGAAATCTCTTGCGCGAAAAAGTTGAGCTTTTACAGTTCCCAATGGTAGATTCAATTCATCAGCTATTTCTTCATAGCTAAGTTCTTCAAAGTATCTTTTTTCTATAAGTTCTCTGTAGCGTGGTTTTAACTTACTGACCAGCATTCTCATGTGAACTACTTTTTGACTGTGAATAACTGTCTGTTCTGGGTCCATCGTATGAGACTTAGCATCTACATAAATTACTTCACCATCATCAGTCGTGATTCCAGTATCCATCGATGTAACTTTGATGCGTTTTTTTCGAATGAAATCAATACAGTTATTGGATGCAATTTTAAAAAGCCATGTGCTAAATGCGAAGCTGGGAGAATATTGATCAAGTCTACTGAAAGCTTTGCCAAACGCCTCAATTGTTAAATCATCCGCATCATCTTGGTGCTTCACCATTTTGAGCATCATGAAATAAATGGATTCTCGGTAACGATCCATGAGCTCCGCGTAGGCAGCTTGATCGCCTTTCCTTGCTGCTTCGACTAATACAAGATCATGTTTTGCTTTGTCGGATAAATGTTCAGTTTCTACCATCTGTTAGACTCCTTTTTTTCCGAGGAGTAGTACAGTACAGGTATCAGTAGAGCATAAAACAAGTCCCACAAAGGAAGGAATCGAACAAAAGAAGATTCCTTGATCTTTCCGAAACAACGGCCCTGTATCCACCATTTTAATAGTGTGATGAACAGATACACTGATAGCACTAACCATCGAAAGTCAGTATCGAACATCAAAATAACAAAGGAAACAGTTAACATCAGCAGGCTGAAAGGATATATTCCTAACATCATTTTCTTAATAACCTTGTAGCGACTTGAAGTGGTATAATGCCGTGTTTTTTGTCCAATCCAATTGAGCCAACTATAACTCCCTTTTGAATAGCAAAAGGAATTGACATCGATATTGATGCTGTAGTTATTTCCTCGGGCACTTTCCTGAACAAAAAGATCGTCATCACCAGAGGCAAGCGAGTAATGGGATTTGAAACCATTGACAGAGTAAAATAATTTCTTAGTGTAGGCAATATTACGTCCTACCCCCATGTATGGTAATCGGGCAAGGGCCATTGAAAAGTAACTTACCGCAATCCAAGCAGTGTCAAATCGAATCACTCTATTCAAAAATCCTCTTTCTTTATGGATAGGTGCATATCCTAGAACAAGTTCCTTTCCTGGAATAAATCTACTAGCCATGCTCCGCAACCATTGATTCGTTGTTGGTTTACAATCAGCATCAGTAAATAACATATTCTCGTATTTCGCCCCTTTGATTCCAACGGTTAACGGTAATTTTTTTCCGTATTTTGAATGGTGATTTTTTTCAAGATCAATAAATCTCAAATTGCTGTATTGCCTGCACAAGGCCCCTAAGATGTGCACTGAGTCATCAGTAGTCTGATGATTTACTACAATTACTTCAAATCGCGGATAATCTTGATCCAAGATAAAAGGTAGTTTCTCATACAGGTTGTCTGCTTCATTTCTTGCGACTATAATAACGCTTACTGGAGGTAGACTAATTTCATCCAGTGTAGGTCGTTCCTTGTAAAAGGCCATCTTTCCATATACGAGCAATGTGAACAACATATTGAGCAAGGCCATAGTTGCAAAAAACAGAAATAGAAAAAATGGCAAACCGATCTCGAAAGTTGGCAAAAAATGCATCTATTGAAAGCTTTGTGCAAAGATGGGGTGCTAATCGAAATACATGTATCTTTGCTTCGTTTATTTTTCAACAATTTATGCACTTCGAACTCCTAACAAAGGATACAAAATCTAAGGCTAGAGCAGGTCTTTTACAAACAGCACATGGGGCCATTGAAACCCCAATTTTTATGCCCGTTGGCACGGCTGGTTCCGTGAAAGGTGTGCATCAGCAAGAGTTGAGAGATGACGTGGAGGCCCAAATTATACTTGGCAATACCTATCATTTGTTTTTGCGTCCTGGGCTTGATGTGATTGAAAGTGCTGGTGGATTGCATCAATTTATCGGTTGGGAGCGACCGATGTTGACGGATAGTGGTGGTTACCAAGTCTATTCTTTGAGTGGGTCTCGGAAAATTAATGAAGAGGGAGTCAAATTTCAATCTCATATTGATGGAAGTTATCATTTTTTTACGCCTGAACGTGCTATTGATATTCAGCGAGTAATTGGTGCAGATATCATTATGGCCTTTGATGAATGTACTCCATACCCTTGTGATTATAATTATGCAAAAAGATCGATGCACATGACACATCGTTGGTTAAAACGTTGTATGGATCAAATGGAAAAAACCGAACCCAAATACGGTTACGATCAAAGCCTTTTTCCAATCGTCCAGGGAAGTGTTTACAAAGATCTTCGTGTTGAATCAGCGGAAACAATTGCTTCGCACAATGCACCTGGAAATGCCATTGGTGGTTTGTCCGTAGGAGAGCCAGATGAAGACCTTTATGAAATGACAGACCTTGTTTGTTCAATTTTACCTGAAGATAAACCACGGTACTTAATGGGGGTAGGAACTCCTGTTAATTTATTGGAATGTATTGCCTTAGGAGTTGACATGTTTGATTGCGTAATGCCAAGCAGGAATGCGCGACATGGTATGCTTTTTACATCTGAAGGAATTATAAATATTAAAAACCAGAAATGGGAAAAAGACTTTTCACCTGTTGATCCAAACGGAACGGCTTATGTTGATC
>JBKDKG010000266.1:0-1669 GCA_046345095.1 Flavobacteriia bacterium
GAATTATTGCAACGTAACGTGGCAGAATTAGAGTTGGCTTTTTTAAATTTTCACGAAGACCCTCTGTTTATAAAGGAGAGAAATCAACTTCTAAATGATTATGTTGGAAGGCCAACGCCACTTTACTTATCCCAGTCTTTAAGTGCCAAATATGATTGTAAAATATATTTAAAACGCGAAGATTTAAACCATACAGGTTCGCACAAAATAAACAATGCAATCGGACAAATTCTTTTGGCAAAAAGAATGGGGAAAACAGAAATAATTGCTGAAACTGGGGCAGGTCAACATGGCGTTGCGACAGCCACAGTTTGTGCTCTTCTAAAAATGAACTGCATCGTTTTTATGGGAGAAAAAGACATTGAACGTCAAGCACCAAATGTTGCAAGAATGAAATTTCTTGGTGCAAAAGTAGTTCCAGCGACTAGCGGAAGTAAAACATTAAAAGATGCTACGAATGAAGCAATTCGCTATTGGATTGATCATCCCTCATCTTATTATTTAATCGGAAGCGTTGTAGGACCTCATCCCTATCCACAAATCGTTGCAGAATTTCAATCAATCATTTCAAAAGAAATTCGGTGCCAATTAAAAGAAAAAGAAGGCTCTGAACTCCCAACGAAAGTAATTGCTTGCGTAGGAGGAGGGAGCAATGCTGCAGGAGCATTTTATGAATTTTACGATGAAACAGATGTTGAATTGTTTGCTGCAGAAGCCGCTGGAATGGGCATAGAATCAGGTTATAGCGCAGCCACCTCAACACTAGGCTCGATAGGTGTTTTGCATGGTAGCATGACATTATTGATGCAAGACGAATTTGGACAAATTACCGAACCGCACTCTATTTCAGCCGGACTAGATTATCCCGGAATAGGACCACTTCACGCTTATACTATAGCTAACGGCAGAACCAAATCCATTAATATAACGGACGATGAAGCTGTTGCTGCAGCTCAATTTCTTACTCTTTATGAGGGGATCATTCCTGCTTTAGAATCAGCACATGCACTTGCGGCATTGGATAAAATTGAATTGGTACAAAACGATGTTGTTGTCATTAATTTATCGGGAAGAGGTGACAAAGACATGGAGGAATATGCAAAACATTTAATACAGTAATTAAGATGAATCGCTTTATCAAACAAAAACAGCAGTTAGGAATTTTCATTACCGCTGGCTATCCTGAATTAGAGAGCACTGAAGAACAATTACGTTCAATACAAGACGCAGGGGCAGATTTTATAGAAGTCGGGATGCCATTTTCTGATCCTATGGCTGATGGACCCGCCATTCAAAAAAGCAGCATGATTGCTTTAAAAAATGGAATGAATTTGAAAATAATGTTCAGCCAACTAATGTCAGCTAAAAATGATATTGATATACCAATCGTTTTAATGGGTTATTTCAATCCCGTTTTGAATTATGGAATAGAAAATTTCTTCAAAGATGCAGAAAAAAGTGGTGTATCGGGTATAATCATCCCTGACCTTAGTCCTGAAATACATCAGCACTATTTTGCCAAATTAACAGATCAATTCAATATTCCATTGATCCATTTGATTACTCCTGAAACGTCAAACGAACGAATATTAAAAATTGCCGAATTGTCAAAAAATGGGTTCATCTATTTAGTAAGTTCAAATGCTACAACTGGCGCAGAGCAGGACTT
>JBKDKG010000267.1:0-2989 GCA_046345095.1 Flavobacteriia bacterium
TTCTTGTACAGCTACTTTTCTTTCTTCAACAGGAATCCCCCAACTTTTGGCTATCTCTATAACGGATCTTTTCGTAATTCCTCTCAGAATAGTGTCTGAATCTTCTGAAGGTGTAACAATTACTCCATCAATTACAAATACAATATTCATCGTCCCAGATTCCTCGATGTACTTGTGCTCAAAAGCATCCGTCCATACCAATTGATGAAAACCTTTAAGTTGACCTTGTTTTGCTGGAAACAAAGAAGCCCCGTAATTCCCTGCTGTTTTTGCACGGCCTACTCCACCAACAGCAGCACGCGTATAATATTCTTCAATTTTCACTTTAACCGGTTCATTGTAGTATTGTCCTACTGGACAAGTAAAAACAATGAATTTATAAGTTTCTGAAGGACGTATTCCTACAAACTCATCCGTTGCAAAAAGAAAAGGTCGAATATACAATGAATAGCCTTTTTTTTCAGGGATCCAATTACTATCCACCTCAACAGACTTGCGCACTAATTCGACAAAGACATCATGTGGAATAACTGGCATACACATTCTTTCACATGATTCTGCAAAACGCTTTGCATTCATATCAGGTCGAAAAATAATTACCTCACCATTATCCTGACGATATGCTTTTAATCCTTCAAAGATTGATTGACCATAATGAATTGCAGATGTCGCAGGATGCAAATTAAGATTGCCAAAAGGCAAAATCTCGGGCTGTTGCCATTCTCCATCCTTGTAGTCCATCACTAACATGTGATCTGAAAACACTCTTCCAAACGGAAGGTTTTCCCAATCTACTTCCCCAATTCTCGAACTTTCAGAACGGGTTACTTTTACCGAGAGTGTATCTTGTAACATACTTATTTTAAAGAGCGAATATAATCAGAATACCTGAGTAAGCAAATAATTTGAGGCTTTAGAAAGATTAAAATATTTACCTTTGATTAACGATTGTCTCAATGGAAAAAAGCCTAGAAATACTGAGAAAATATTGGGGTTTTGTACAATTTCGAAACTCTCAAGAATCCATAATTGATGATGTTATAAACGGATTTGATTCTTTAGCTCTTCTTCCAACTGGTGGTGGAAAATCTATCTGTTTTCAAGTTCCAGGTTTAGCCAGAGAAGGTTTAACACTGGTCATTTCTCCGCTCATATCCCTCATGCAAGACCAAGTAGCCAATTTGACAAAGAAAGGTCTTCGTGCTCAAGCAATTGTGAGCGGCATGAATTATCGAGAAATTGATCTTATTTTGGACAATGCGCGATTTGGTGGCCTTGACTTTTTATACACATCACCAGAAAGGATTCAATCAAAGTTATTCATTGAGCGATTTAAACGCATGTCAATTGGTCTGATTGTTATTGATGAAGCGCACTGTATTTCTGAATGGGGACATGATTTTCGACCATCCTTTTTGAAAATTGCTGAATTAAGAGAATACCATCCTAATGTGCCCCTCATTGCATTAACCGCAACGGCTACTGAGCCAGTGAGAAAGGACATCATAGAGCAATTACAACTTAAAAATGTAAAAATACATGAAGCTTCATTCGAAAGAAAAAATTTGAGTTACGAAGCTTATCAGTCTAAAAATAAAATTACTGAGATATTAAATTTTTGTAAAAATCATTCAAATGATTCAGGCATAATTTATTGTCAAACGCGAAAAAGTGTCAAAGATATCGCTTCACTTTTAAGAGCAAACAAAATTTCTTGTGGTATTTATCACGGAGGAATGAATGCTGAAGAAAGAAAGAAAATGCTTGAACTTTGGTTGAAGGGAGAGATCAAAGTAATATCAGCTACAAACGCATTCGGGATGGGAATTGATAAACCGGATGTCAGATTTGTTCTTCATTACGAATTCCCCCCATCTCTTGAGGCATATTTTCAAGAAGCAGGTCGAGCAGGCCGCGATGGCGAAAAAGCGAAGGCAATAACATATTGGGAAGAATTTGATTTAAAAATATTGGAGGAAAAAGTAAAAGGACAATTTCCAGAATCAACTACAATTAAATTAATCTATAGAGCTCTTTGCAGTTTTTTGAAGATTGCAATTGGATCAGGTAAAGACGAAACGTATCCTATCGACATTCGTTTATTTTGTGAAAACTATAAGCTCGATGCCTTAGAGGTGTACCATTCACTTAAGATTTTGGAAATGAATGGCGACTTGAGTTTTTCAGAAGGTGTCTTCCACCCGACTAAAGTGAAATTTTCGGTTGGCGTAAAAGAACTTTATAATTTTCAAATTGCTCATTCTAAATATGTAGGATTAACGACATTGCTTTCACGCAGTTACCCTGGTATATTTGACCTTTTTTTCGAAGTAAACGAAAAAGAATTTTCAAAAAGATTAACCATTAATGAAACTGCTCTGAAACAACAATTATTGGAACTTGAAAAATATGGTATTCTCGATGTTTCATGGAGCACAGCTCTTCCAACCGTAACATTTTTGCATGAGCGATTACCAGATGATTATCTTTCACTTTCTGAAAAAGTGTACTCTGCCCGAAAAGAAAATGCCTTGCGAAAAGTTATGTCCTCTGTGAACTTTTTGAAAAATGACCTTTGTCGATCAGTGCAATTACTTTCATATTTTGGACAAAATTCCAATAATTGTGGAAATTGCGATGTGTGTTTAAACAAAAATAAAAATCCGAATAATAACGTCGTTTTAAAATCAGATTTATTAGAATTTTTAAGTACCCCTAAAAAATTGGAGGTAATCATGGAAAATTACACAGGTGACTGGTCAAATATACAACAACTGTTGAGAGCATTGATACTAAATGGAGAAGTGACAGAAACAACTAAAAATCAATTCAAAACAATAAAAAAATAGATTTTTATTTCCTGATCATTATTTGTCTTTTTTGTTTAAAATATAAATTGTAATAAAAATTCTCCCAGCTATTAGGATTAGAAGTAATCTCGTAATTCAACAAACATCTAGGTTTTGCCACTATAGGATCTAAGATAATC
>JBKDKG010000268.1:0-6350 GCA_046345095.1 Flavobacteriia bacterium
AGTCAAGACACCATATATCGCAATTATGCGCGATCTTTTTCGAAGGATTTTAATGTACCAAGAACGCAAGTACTTTTGCCAGAAACCTTTTTCGTTTGACTGATTAATAATTTTAGGCGAAGGAAACAGATAGAACATTGCTGGTAATAGGACCATCGTAATAACGAAAGCAATGACGACACCAAGTCCGGTCACTAAACCAAAAACCTGAATGGGCTCCATCTCAACAAAGTATAACGTTGCAAAACCAATTGCTGTTGTAACTGAGGTCAAAAAGGCTGAAAATCCAACTTCCTTGATGGTGATAGAAATTGAGTCCACTTTGGTCATTCCAGCGCGCAAAGCGTCTAAATACCTTGAAACAACATGTATGACATCCGACATTGCCACAATAAATAAAATTGTAGGTAATGTAATTAATAAGATATTGACTGGAATTCCTAACCACCCCATTGCACCGAGTAAGGAGGCTGTGGATAGAGCAATCACGATAGAGGGAATCATAACGCCCCAAAATGATCTGAATGTGAAAATCAAAAACAAAACCACCATTAAGCCGCTAAGAGCAAGAAAAAAGAACATTTCGTGAACCATTTTTTCGACATATAATTTTTGTCCTATAGTCCTGCCAGCAATATGAACAGCTTCAAAATGATAACCGTCAATTAATTTTTGAAGTTGCGCCAGCATTACATCGCTTTTTTCTTTCAAAATGTAATCTTCATGACGGATATAAATACAGACTGATTTTGCATCCTTAGCGATGAGTGAATTGACTAATTCTTTTGACTCAAACACATGAATTGAATCTTTTTTCAAATCGCCATTCAAATGAATAAAAGGATCCGAAATTCTTCCTCCAAAAGGTAAAATTTTTTCATCTTTCACATTTGTAATGGATACTACCAAGTTTACATAAGGTACCTTTTGTTCAATCGCTTTGGATAAATCCGCTATTTGACTTAAAAAAATGGCATTAAACACTCCCTTTTTTCGCTCAATGGCTACTAGCAAGAAATCATTGTCAGACTCGAATTTCTTTCGGTGCTCTCTAAAAAAAATGGATTCTTGATCGTTTTCTGGGAAAAATTTTTCGAAATCATAATCAAATTTCAAATCCTTGATACCAACACTTAACAAAATAGACCCTAACGTAACGGCAATAAAAATGAACCAAGCCTTTTTAAAAGCATTTGGTTGATTGTAATTGAAAATCCAGAAGTTCATGGCGAACTAAGTTAAAGAGTAAAATCTATTCTGTATCGATAACTTGAAAATCCTCACTGTTACCATTGTTTTTAAAAACAAATCTATAATACGCCAGTGAACCAATTAGGTAATAAACGCAAAGTGCTATAATTGGCAATGCAAGGACAGCGAAAGAAAAACAAAAAGCCAAATAAACAAGGAAAGGTAGAATGTGAACGATAATTGAAAATCGTTTCAACCATAATTCCTCAACAAGATAACTAATCAAAATTACCGGAAAACTGAAAAGCATACTCATTATTAAAGAAATAATAAAGACAGCAAGATAACCGCTTAAATTATACGATTCATTGACATTGTTTTGTACAAAGACAATTTCCAAAAAAAAGATAATCGAATTGATAAAAGATCCAATCAACCCTATGGCTAAACATGTTTGTAAATAGCCTTTCATTGTATCAGATATATTCCGACAACTCCAACCAACGATCAGTTATTTCTTCGAGCCTAGATACTACTTCGGACAAACGATTTCCAGATTTCATAATATCCTCATTTGATATAGTTGGGTCAGATAATTTTAAAGTCAATGTCGTTTTTTCTGATTCCAACATTTCCATATCCTTCTCTATCTGCTTGAATTCTTCCTTTTCTTTAAATGATAGCTTTTTCTTTTCAATGGATTTATCTGAAGAATTCGAAAGCTGTGTCACTTTCACTGTTTCAGCAGGTGCACCGTCTTTCTCTTCTTGCTTCTCTTTTTTGTAATCAACGGCCGTTTGTTTTCTGTATTCCGTATAATTACCTATGATATCTTTTATCGCTCCATTTCCTTCAAAAACGAATAAATGATCGACCATCTTATCCATAAAATAACGATCGTGAGATACAACTATCAAACATCCTTCGAATGTTCTCAAGTAATCTTCCAAAACCCCCATTACAAAGATGTCCAAATCGTTGGTAGGCTCATCGAGAATTAAAAAATTAGGATTCGACATCAACACTGTCATCAATTTAAGACGTCGTTTTTCTCCTCCGCTCAGTTTGTGCACAAAGTTGTAGTGCATGGATCGGTCGAAAAGAAATTTCTCCAAAAATTGTGCGGCCGACATTTGTTTACCTTTTTCTAAAGGAATAAATTCAGCAATATCTCGAATAACGTCAATCACTTTTTTATCCTCATCAACTTTGATCAATTCTTGCGAATAATATCCAAAAACAACCGTCTCACCAGTAACAACTTTACCTTTATCCGCTTCTTCTCTGCCCTGAATAATATTCAAAAAGGTTGATTTTCCGGTTCCATTATTACCAACTATTCCAAGACGTTCCTTGCGCTGAAAATTGTACGTAAAACCATCCAAAATGACTTTATCACCAAAAGATTTACCAACCTTGTGTAATTCCAAAATCTTGGAACCCAATCGCTCCATTTTGACGGGAATATCAATTTCATCTTCATCTATGCGCTGACTGGCAACCTTCTTGATGTCTTGAAATGAATCTACACGTGCTTTTTGCTTCGTTCCTCGCGCTTTAGGTTGACGACGAATCCAGTCTAATTCTTTCTTAAATGTATTTCGTGCCTTATCAATTGTAGATGCTAATTGTTCCTGTCGCTCAGCTTTTTTCTCGAGGTAATAAGAGAAATTCCCTTTGTATTTGTAGATAGTTTTATCTTCCAACTCGAATATCGTGTCACACACTACTTCCAAGAAATAGCGGTCGTGAGTTACCATCAAAATGGTGGATTTAGATTTCGAAAGGTACTCCTCCAACCATTCAATCATGTCTAAATCCAGGTGGTTAGTGGGCTCATCTAAAATTAAAAAGTCAGCTTCTGCAACCAATACTTGAGCCAGCGCCACACGTTTCTTTTGTCCTCCGGAAAGACTTCCAATTAATAAATCCGTATTATCAAGCTTAAGAACTGAAAGTATTTGATTCACCTTCACTTCCATATCCCATGCATTCAGTTCTGTCAATTCATCGTAGCACGCATGAATCGCTTCCTCATTGCCTTCACGCAAAGCTTGATTGTATTTTTTTACAATTTGTAATTCAGGTAAGTCATGTGAAAAAACAGCTTCCAAAATGGTATGATCATCATCAAGGTTTTCACTTTGCTGCATGAAGGCAACTCTGATATCATTTCGATACACAACTCTCCCGCTGTCATATGGTTCCATTTCCATCAAGCAACGAAGAAGGGTCGTTTTACCATTTCCATTTTTTGCAACAATGGCTACTTTCTGACCCAGATCGATTCCGAACGAAACGTCTGAAAAAATAACACGATCACCAAATGACTTGGTGAGATTTTCAACTGAAAGATAATTCATGAATTAGCGGATACGATCGACTGAATCGATCAAAGTCTTGTCTTTCTTTATGCCTCTTTGGGCAAGAAAAACAAGAAGTGTGGAGATAAAAATTAAATATGATCCAAAGCTATATGTAATTGAACCATAAACAAATGAAAGAAGAATGATGGATGCTGTCAATGCAATTGAAACATATAAAGATAACTTTACCATTGTGAGCTGTCTTTTGAGGTTCTTAAAATTCATCAAGGTAACAATCAACAATGCAACGAATAAAACACCAAATAGATAGAGAGGAAGCGAAGGGTGTGCAGTAAGCTCTTCTTTACCTTCTGCACGGAAATACAAACCACAAGACGAAAGTTCAATTTCGCCATCTTCCAACGAGAAAGATGCGATTTTTATTCCAGCGGTGGCAATCGCAATACATAATATGGCAAGTCCCAAAAAAACTGATTGAATGCGTTGAATCATAATAATCAAAAGAATTTCATTGCAAAGATAATGTTTAAGTCTATGAGGAATCGATTTTCATTTTATGGATTTTGAACCGATGTTCAATCAAATTGTAAAAACTAAAAAACTTTTCCATGAAAAAATTTCGAATTGATGAACCTTGCCATGAAAATTGGGCTGGCATGACTCCAACTGAAAAAGGAGCCTTTTGCAAGAGTTGTTCAAAACAAGTATATGACTTCACTAATAAATCTGATGAAGAAATTAAAAGAACCTTTCGCGAGATGACTGAAAAATCAATTTGTGGAAGAATTGAAACCACTCAATTGGAAAGTCTAAACAATGAATTCAGCCATATACATATTGGTTCAACCTACCAGATGAATCGAGCTATGTTGTTTTCATTACTGGTTGTTTTTGGATTGAATTTATTTAGCTGCAGCGATGAGAAAGGTGTGAAAAAAATTATTGAAATGCAAGCTCAAGTTGAGCAAGTACTCCAAAAGAATGAAATCAAAGAAATAAACTCCTTTGAAGAAGAAATTGAAAATGTTTCAAGAAATGAATTTTCCGTTTCTCAAATAACCGATTGTGAAGAGCCTATAAAGATGGGAGAAATGACGATAAATTCTGAAGAAATTGGATGTAACAAAGAAAACGAAGAGAATCACATCGCAATGGGCATGATGATATCGCCTTATATTGACCTGAAAGTAATAGACACCATCGCTTATGAAAACGCAGAATTTGAAACTACCAATGAATCTATCCCAACGAAATTTGAATCTAAAATTTTTCCAAACCCTACTTCGGGAACCACGAAAATTGAAATACAAATCCCAAAAAGTATTTTTGGAGAGCTAGATCTATATGATTTAAGTGGTAGAAAACTAATTGAAATTCATTCAGGAAAAATTGCCACTGGAACTTTTACAAAAGAATTTGATATGACTTTTCTTCCTGCTGGAACCTACCTTGTTATAATAAAATCACGGAACTACAATGAAACATTGCGAATCGTCAAATTATAGTTGATTGGCCTTATCTCTAAGATAAAAATCAAGTAAAACAATTGCAGCCATCGCTTCAACGATTGGCACTGCTCTTGGCACAACGCAAGGATCATGTCTACCTTTCCCTGATATATCCACTTCTTCACCAAATGAATTAATGGTAGCCTGATTTTTCATAATTGTTGCCACAGGTTTGAAAGCCACACGAAAACTTATTGGCATACCATTCGATATTCCACCTTGTATTCCACCGCTAAAATTTGTCTTTGTTGAACCATCAGAATTAAAAATATCATTGTGCTCTGAACCTCTCATGTTTACAGAATCAAAACCAGCACCAAATTCAACTCCTTTTACTGCATTGATTGAAAACATAGCTTTCCCCAATTCTGCATGCAACTTATCAAAAACTGGTTCTCCCAAACCAATAGGCACATTTTTAACCACACATCTAACACATCCTCCGATCGTGTCACCATTCTTTCGCACTTCGCGAATCAATTCTTCCATTTGTGATGCCATTGAGTCATTGGGACAACGAACAGGATTTGATTCAATGCTTTCATTCGAATAAAAATCAACTGAAGGATACCTTAGTTCTCCAACCTGGTCAACATACGTCGAGAAATCAATGCCTGTAGATTTTAAAATTTGCTTCGCTATAGCACCAGCAACTACCCTACAAGCTGTTTCTCTTGCGCTTGATCTTCCTCCACCTCGATGATCTCGAATACCATATTTTTTTTCATAGGTAAAATCAGCATGGGACGGCCGAAAAGCTGAATCATTGTGATCGTAATCCTTAGAACGCTGGTCTTCATTTTTAATAATAAAACCAATAGACGTTCCCAATGTTTTACCATCAATTATTCCGGATAGAAATTGCACTGTATCTGATTCTTTTCTTTGGGTTACAATGGAGGATTGACCGGGTTTTCTGCGATCAAGTTCCAATTGAATAGCATTTAAATCCAACTGAAAATTAGATGGGACACCATCAATAACTCCACCAATCGCAACCCCATGAGATTCACCAAAAGTTGAAAGTTGAAATATTTTACCGTATATTGAACCAGACATAAAACAAATTTAGAATGTTCTATTGAATTCCAATGAAATTTGATTTTAAATGATTTTGGAACCTTTGGGACTGTTTTTCGTAAATCGTTTTAAATTTAGAATTATGAAATTTCTTTTACCATTAATAACTTTAGTTCTATTAACAAGCTTGTCGTGCGGAAAAAAAGCCGTTGAAATAGATCCTGAATGGGCGAAAGAATGGACTAGTTCATATTTTGACCAGAAATACAAATTAATAATTAAGCCTAATGGTAGAGCTACATTT
>JBKDKG010000269.1:0-10093 GCA_046345095.1 Flavobacteriia bacterium
AGGATTCACAATGGGGTATCTTGGATCAATGATTTTACTTGTTATCTGTTTGGCGATGATTATGTCGACGGATGTGGGAAGTGAGAAGTTGAATTACATGCGATACGCATTTGTTTTAGTTGGTATTTGGTGGATTGGATTTAGTCAATTGACATACAGGGTTTTACCTAATAATGTTTATGGTAAAAAACCTGAGCCTGGTTATCTTTGGAGGGGCTTTCGAGAATTAAAATTGGTTTTTGGTGAGTTTAAAAAAACTATTCGGTTAAAACGATATTTGATTGCTTTTTTCTTTTTCAATACGGGCGTTCAAACAGTCATGTTGATGGCTACAATCTTTGCGAACAAGGAAATTGAATGGCCTGAAGGAAGTGGTTCGACTGGATTGATTATTGCAATTCTTCTTATTCAAATTTTAGGTGCTCTAGGTGCTTTTGTGATGTCAAAAGTTTCTCAAAACATTGGTAATCTGAAAACACTCATGATTTCCATCGGAATATGGATCGTAATCTGCGCGTGTGCATTTTTTATTCGAAAACCAACGGCATTTTATATCCTAGCGGCTTCGGTTGGATTGGTAATGGGGGGTGTACAAGCGATCGCACGTTCTACTTATTCTAAATTCTTACCTGAGACAACGGATCATGCGAGTTTTTTTTCGTTTTATGATGCGTCAGAAAAAATAGGAATTGTCATCGGTACCTTATTCTTTGGATTAATGGAATTCTGGACCGGTTCTATTCGTTATTCGATTGTTGCTGTTGCGGCTTTCTTCATCATTGGGTTTGTTGCATTGCTTTTCGTTCCGAAAGAAGAAACAGAATTGTAAGGCAAAAAAAAAAGCCTGATTTCTCAGGCTTTCAATGATTTGATTAACGATTTATTTCTTGTAAAATGGAAGTTTTACAACTTTGGCTTTAACACCTTTCTCTCTAATTTCAATATAGATTTCAGAGTCTAATGCTGTCTGTTCTGTTGTAACGTATCCTAGACCGATTCCAATTTTCATTGAAGGCGACATTGTACCCGAAGTTACTTTTCCGATGACATTTCCATTTACATCCTGAATAGGGTAGTCATGGCGAGGAATTCCACGATCAACCATTTCAAAGGCAACTAATTTTCTTTTAACACCCTCTTCTTTTTGTTTCTTAAGGGAATCAGAATCAACAAAATCTTTTGTGAATTTTGTAATCCATCCTAAACCTGCTTCCAAAGGAGAAGTAGTGTCATCTATATCATTTCCATAAAGACAAAAGCCCATTTCCAAACGCAAAGTATCACGAGCTGCTAAGCCAATTGGTTTTATTCCAAATGGTGCACCTGCCTCAAATACCCTGTCCCAAACCTGATTGATATCCTTATTTTTCACATAGATCTCAAAGCCACCAGAACCAGTGTAGCCTGTTGCTGAAATCATTACATCATTTACTCCCGCAAATGTTCCGTGCGAAAATGTGTAATATACCATATCGCTGAGGTTAACATCTGTAAGTGATTGCATTGCTTCAGCTGCTTTCGGACCTTGAATTGCCAATAAAGAGTAGTCATCCGATAGATTTTCCATTTCTACGCCAAGATTATTCAGACCTGAAATCCAATTCCAGTCTTTTTCAATGTTGGAAGCATTCACAACAATAAAATATTCGTTTTCATTTACTCGGTAAATAATAAAATCGTCTACTATTCCTCCTTTACCATTCGGCATACAAGAGTATTGAGCTTTACCATCAAACAAAACAGATGCATCATTGGATGAAAACTTTTGAATCAATGCGAGTGCATTTGGTCCACGAAGTAAAAATTCACCCATGTGTGAAACATCAAAAACACCCACGCCATTTCTGACAGTCTCATGCTCGATGTTCACTCCTTCGTATTGAACAGGCATATTGTATCCTGCAAAAGGTACCATTTTGGCTCCCAATGCAATATGTTTTTCGTATAGTGCTGTATTTTTCATCCAATATTTTTTTGTCAAAAGTAATTGTTTTAAGTGATTGAGGTTACTTAGAAAAGTTGTGAGAGTTCTTTTCCTATTAAACTTCCAATAGCAACGCCCATTCCACCCATGCGCACACCAACAGCAATGCGTTCGTCAAGTTTTTCAAAAATAGGGGATTTTGTTTCGCCGATTCCCATTATTCCTGACCATTCGTATTCAATTGAATAATCCGTTTCTGGAAGTATCACTTGATTCATAAGTTCTTTTAATGAGTCAATAATTTTTTCAGTGGTGACCATCTCAATAGTGGTTTCGCCCTCAAAATCCAAATTTCGCCCTCCACCAAGAAGAATGCGACCTTCAATATTCCTGAAATAATAATATCCTTGCTGGTAATGGAAAGTACCTTTGATTTTTAAATCATGAATAGGTGTTGTAACAATAACTTGCGCACGGGCCGGCTTTACGTTCAAATGAGGCATTAATTGTTTTGCAAATCCATTCGTACAAACGGCAACATTTTTAGCTTTCATAAAGCCAACAGACGTTTGCATTGAAACATGGTACAAACCTGATTGAATTGCTTCCACAGTAATTCCATAAATGCATTTGATGTTTTTGCTTACAGCGATTTTGTGTAAATAATCAATCATTTTACCGGTATTGATCTGACCTTCTAATCGATTGTAATAACTTGTCTCAACTCCAGTAAAGCCAAATTTCAAGGCACAATCTTTATCTTCAGAATAGACTGTATTTTCACCTGTGATTTCTTCTATTTTTTTGTTTAAGTAAGGAAGGCGCGAATTAATCTCCTCGGTATTTTTTTTGTCTGATGGAAGAATGAGGTCCCAAGAGCCATTCATTTCAAAATCCATATTGCTGTCACCAATTAAATTTCGCAAGTTTTGAAGTCCCTTCCATCTTTTTTCTACTGTCGACCAAACTGTGGCTTCTTCAAAATTTTCAAGGTCATCTAGTATTTCTGTAACGCTTCCAAAGCAAGTGAAACCTGCATTTTTACTACTCGCTCCCGTAGGAAGAAAACCCCTTTCGAAGACCACTATTTTAGATTCAGGGAATCGATTTCTTAATTCAATTGCAGTTGATAATCCAACAATACCCGCACCGATAACGAGGTAATCAATCTCTTCGAAATAGGTCTTTCTTTCCCAAAAGCTTAAGTGTGATATGTTTAAAATCTGCATTATTTAAAACAATTTTCGCGATATTTGTAAATTAACACTGTCAAAATTAAACCAATTCTGTAACTGCTTGTACAGGGTTTCGTTTAAACATTAAATATGAGGTATATACTTCTTCTTTTCGTCGTTATTTCGGCAAGCATATTGAATGCTCAGTCGCTCACTTTTGCATTTAAAGGTGCAATTTCAAATCAAGATTTAGGTAAAAATGAAACGGGGGTGATTGTGACTATTGTTCAAGGTGGGAATACACTTGGTACGGCTACAACGGCCAGTAATGGAAAGTATTCCATTAAAGGCACTGTTAACTACAAACAGCCTTTTTCAGTTGTTTTCTCAAAAGGAGGAATGGTTTCTAAGAAAGTAGATTTCAATTTTAGTACGCTCAATGAAGAGGATGTACCAGCAGGTGCAGAGTATCAACCAATTTCAGATTTGAGTATGGGGATTTTTTCAGAAAGACCAAATGTTGATTTTTCTTTCTTGAAAACTGAGCCTGTTGCAATCTTTAATTGGAACGATGCCAAACTGACACCTGATTTGGACAAAGTTACGTCCGATAAAATGAGAGCGCGTATTGAAAAATTGTTGTTGCAAGCAGAACAGAACAATGCAGCTAATGATGCGAAATACCAGGCTGCAATAAAAGAAGCAGATAATTTGTATTTGAGTTTAAAGAAATACCCAGAAGCTATAACCAAGTACGAAGAAGCATTGGCATTGAAGCCGAAGGAGAAATACCCGAGTGATAAAATCGTTGAATTAGATGCGCTTATTGCTGCAAAGCAAAAACAGGACATGGCAGCTCAACAGTCGGATGCAGAATATTTAAATCTAATCAAAGCTGCGGATGCGCTTCGGGATCAAAAAAAATACGATCAGGCCATATTGAAGTACAAAGAAGCGTCGGCTAAAAAAAATGAACAATACCCAAAGGATCAAGTTACGGCCCTTCAAAAATTGATTGATGACCAAAAGAAACTAGCAGAAACAGATGCAAAATACAATGAAGCTATAAAAGCAGGTGATCTTGCCATGACACAAAAAAACTACACGTTAGCAAAAGAAAAATATACCCTTGCAAAAGACCTTAAGCCAGCTGAGCAATTGCCTGTTACACGTTTGAGTGAAATAGATAAGAAAATAGCGGAACAAACAGCGTCTGCAGATAAAAAGAAGAAGTACGATGAGGCAATGGCAGCGGCAGATAAATTTTTTGCTGAATCAAAATATGCTGATGCAAAAGCAAAATATGCGGAGGCTTTAAGCTATGACACTGAAGCGGTTATACCACCCAATAAAATCAAAGAATGTGACGTTAAGATTGCCACATTAGCAAAGGATAAAGAAAAAGCGGATAAAATTTCTAAATTACTTTCAGAAGGAAATGCACTTTTGGCAGGTTCTAAATTGAATGAAGCAAAGTTGAAATACAACGAAGTTTTGACTTTAGATCCGACGAATTCAGAGGCGAAACAGAAAATCGATGAAATCAACTTGAAACAACAAGATGCAGCAAAATCGGCAGAACAAGACGCAAAGTTTGCTAAACTCGTTTCTGAAGGTGATCTTGCGGCAAAAGGTTTGAAATATGTTGAAGCCAAAACAAAATATGAAGCTGCGTTGCAAGTAAAATCAGATCCCTCTGTTCAAACAAAAATTGATGACATCAATAAAAAAATAAAAGATCAGGAGGACAAAGCGTCCCAAGATGCAAAATTTCTTGCTTTAAAGTCGGAGGGTATGAAATTGGCGAATGAGCAAAAGTACGCTGAAGCTAAAGCGAAACTTACCGAAGCTCAAAGCATAAAGGCTGATGTTGCCGTGGTTGCTAAACTAAAAGAAATAGAAGAAAAGCTCAAGCAAAATGATGCAGCTACAAAACTGGATAAAGATTATCAAGATTTAATTACAGCAGCTCAAGGTTTAGAATCTGCTAAAGATTTTGATGGTGCTATATCGAAATACAAGGAAGCAGCGGCCAAAAAACCGACAGAAAAATTACCTAAAGACAGAATTGCTGCTTTGGAGTTATTGAAGTTGGACAATGCGAAACAAAAAGATGTTGATGCGAAATATGCAGCTGCAATGAAGCGGGGTGATGATTTCATGGCGCAGCAAAAATACATTGATGCAATAAAAGAGTTCAATGCAGCATTGGTTCTTAAACCAAATGAAAGTCTACCGGTCACGAAAGCCAAAGAAGCTGAGGAGCTTGAAAAAAACAAAGGTTCTGAGGATAAAAAGCAGTATGAAAAAATTATAGGTGGAATAGAAAAAGCAATTATTGAAAAAGATTACACAAGAGGTAAAGAATTAGTAGAGAGAGCAAAAAGCTTCAATAAGCAATTCAATATTATGCCTTCTGATACGCGACCTAATGATTTGTTGGCTCAGATAAATCTATTGGAGCAAGCGGATAAAAATTATGCAGCCAAAATTGCAGAAGGAGAAAAGTTTGCGACTGCGAAAGACTATCCAAGGGCAATTGCAGCATTTGAAGCGGCAAAAATAATTAAGCCAGCAGAGTCCATTCCACAGACTAAAATAGATGAACTAAAGAAATTACAAAACGACCAATCATCGACTCAAGAAAAAGAAAATATTTACAAAGACAATATGTCTAAAGGAAATTTGAGTCAAAATGCTAAAAATTATGCTCAGGCATTGAGCAATTATGAAAACGCGTTGAGTGTTAAACCAAATGATCAAGTTGCAAAAGACAAAATTTCTGAGGTTAAACAATTGATGGATGAGCAAGCAAATGCTTCCAAATCTGCACAAGAGAAAAAGGAGCGATTTGATGCTTTAATTAAGGAGGCAGATGGATTGTTTCGTTCTGACAACTTTGCCGATGCGAGGTTGAAATATACTGAGGCACTTGTAATAGATCCAGCTAGTAAATATGCAAAGAAGCAACTTGAGGAGTGCAATAGAAAACAATCCACAACTGATAATGCGAAAGCGGATGCAGAATTCAACGCACTTGTAAAAACAGCTGATGAAGCCTTTAAAATAAAAAGTTTTGACCGTGCCAAAGAAGACTACAACAAAGCGTTGGTTATCAAGCCTGGAAACCCATATGTTACAAATAAATTAAAAGAAATAGATGCGTTTTTAAATCCTGCTGTTGAAAAAACGATGGCACTTGAACCGCTTGGAAAACCTTATGAAAGTTCAATTATGGACGGTTATGCAGCGCTTGTAGAAGCCGATATTCAAAGAAAATCGGATAAGGAGCAGGCTGTCTCTGGTAAACTAAAGGATGCGCAAGAGCAGACAGATGAATTGACTGAATTGAGCAGTATAGAGCAGCAGCGAAAAAGAGATCAGATGAATGCAGTGGTCACTAAAATAGCTACGGAAGAGCAATCTGCAGATCTGAATAGACAATTGACGACGCAGGTTTTCGAGAAGGCTCAAAATGATATTGCGAAAGAAAATATCTCAAATGAGAATTTCAAACATTCTGAAAATGTAAAGTCCCAGGATGCTCTATACAATGTTGCAGGTCAAACAAGTATTGAATACAAAGACAAAGAATCTGTTTACTCGGAGAATACAGAAATCATCAATACACACAATGTAGGTTACGAAGAAGG
Source organism: Flavobacteriia bacterium (assembly GCA_046345095.1). Taxonomy (GTDB): domain Bacteria; phylum Bacteroidota; class Bacteroidia; order Flavobacteriales_D; family Crocinitomicaceae; genus M0103. Next base: position 6,753 of record JBKDKG010000269.1, read on the forward strand.
TTTGCGTCAGCAAAATCTTTCAGAGGCCAATACAAATATTACTTCTGGACAAAAATTGTTGATTGTTGATCAGAATCTTCAGCGTGATAGGTTGGATGACTTTGAATCACGAGCGGAGGTCCGCACAGAGGTTGACAAGAAATTGGTTGAAGTAACAGCAGTAGAACAAAATCTCACAAATGTGAATAGCAAAGAGTTGTTGGGCAATGACCAACAATTGTACACGAAAAAAATTGCGGTTACTGAAAAAGATGTGCAAGACGCGAAAGTGGCCCCTAATAATGACGCGTATTTAAAATCTGTGAAAGAAGTTGTGAATGACAAAGATCAGTCTAAAACAGATGAACAAGTTGTACATACCTCCGAATTAAATTCTTCATTAAATAAAATTAATACAGCGATGGAGGAGCAAAATGTGGACAGAGATTTGAATAGACTTAAAACCACTGAGATCATTCATAACGGTAATGAGACAATTGAAAAATCTACTTTAACGGCCAATAATAAAGAGAATACGAAATATTTGAGTAACGAAAGTATTATCAACAATAAAGGTGCTATTGCCACTCAAACGGATGCTAAAGCAATTGAAAATCATTCTATTAACGTTCAGTCGGTCAGCTTACTCGATAAAAAAGCAAATACATCAGCATCAGAGTTGAATCTTAGTGATGATGAGGAGCGTTTGCAGGCACGATCGACAGTTGAAACAATGACCACAAATGTTGAAGAGAGTGCAAAGAGTTCTACAAAGAACCAAGAGGCAGTTACTCAAAAGTTCAACGATGCAAGTAAAGCCGTTGATGCAAGCAATACCAGTTTACAAGACGCGAATAAAGAAAAGAACTTATCCAATCAAAGCAAACTAACGGTTTCAGAATCGAGTAAACAGGAGAAAGTGAAACTTGCAAACTCACTTGGAAAAGAATACCCGGAAGGTGTGAGTCAAGAATCATTCACACAAAATGATGAAAAAGGTTTGATGACGGCAATTATTACACGAAGAATAGTTGTAAAAGAGGGACATGGCGATGTTTATGTGCGTACACAAACATTACAAGCTATTACATATTCTAAAAACGGACAGCCAACAACAGAAATGGTTTGGCAGCGAGAAACGCAAGGGCCTCACTTACAAAAACACTATTAATTCAATATTTGTTGTCAGTAACTCTTTTTTGAGTCATTTTTACATGTGGAAATAAGGTCTAATTTCACATTAAAAGAATTCGATTGGCAAAAAAAGTAATAGTAGCGGCAAGCATTGTCGTCAAATTGATACTGGGAATAATGATTTGTTGTTATTTCTGGAATACCAATGATTTTATTGCCATCAAACAAATTCCATGGTACGTTATTGTTGAAGGATTATTGTATATCGCTGCTCAAATGCTTACACGTAAATTTTCGATTGTAAATAATTGGTGGGATTGGTTATACTACTTTGGATTAGTATCAATAATGTTAACTGTTTCATTTGGTTCAATTTCGCATGCAGACAGCTGGTTTTTGTTCGTTAAATCAGGAACGATTGCACTAGTTATTCCTGCGGTGATAGATTTTGTAAAATTGTTAATTCCTAAACGTCAAACTGAAAAATGAATGTTCATTTCATAGCAATAGGTGGAAGTGCAATGCATAACCTTGCAATAGCACTTAGTAGAAAAGGTGCAAATGTTACTGGTTCAGATGATGAAATTTTTGAGCCTTCTCGAACGCGACTCGAAAAACAAGGTATTTTACCTGTTGAAATAGGTTGGTTTCCTGAAAAAATAAATGCTCAATTGGATGCTGTTATTCTCGGGATGCATGCCAGGGAAGATAATCCAGAGTTGCTAAAGGCAAAAGAATTAGGACTGGCGATCTTTTCATACCCTGAATATTTGTACGAACAAAGTAAAAATAAAACACGCGTTGTAATTGGTGGTAGTCATGGTAAAACAACTATTACTTCAATGCTTCTGCATGTTGTGAATGCCTTAGGCATGAATGTGGACTACATGGTGGGGGCACAATTAGAAGGTTATGATTGCATGGTTAAACTTACTGACGAAGCAAAAGTAATGATTTTGGAAGGTGATGAATACTTGAGTTCTCCAATAGATCGTCGACCGAAGTTTCACCTTTACAAGCCAGATGTAGCCATAATAAGTGGTATAGCTTGGGATCATATTAATGTGTTTCCAACCTTCGAGAATTACGTTGAGCAATTTGATACCTTTTGTTCGCTGATTGCTGAGGATGGTACTTTGATTTATAATCAGGACGATATAGAAGTGGATAAATTGGGAGTTAAATTTTCTTCTACTATAGAAACCGTTTCCTATCAAACTCCGGAATATGATGTTACTGAAACCGGCACTCTTTTGCATTTCAACGGCGAAAAATATCCTTTGAAAATATTTGGATCTCACAACCTTCAAAACTTGATGGGCGCTATGCGTATTGGTCAAAAGATTGGGATTGAGCCCGATAAATTTTTTAAAGCAATTCAATCTTTTACTGGAGCAGGAAAAAGATTACAAAAAGTAGCAGAGAAAGGTTCTTTCACGATGTACAAAGACTTTGCTCATTCGCCTTCCAAATTAAAGGCAACCACGAAAGCGGTAAAGGAACAATATGAAAAACGACACGTTGTTGCATGTATGGAATTGCATACATTTTCTTCTTTGAAAAAAGAGTTTCTTCCACATTACGAGAATGCAATGCATTCGGCTGACGAAGCGATAGTTTACTTTAGTCATGAGGTTGTGGCGCACAAAAAACTAGAGCCCATTACTAAGGAAATGGTTGCTGTGGGCTTTGGTGGCGGCGTTACTGTGTTAAATGAAACCCAGCAAATCCTTGATTTTATTCATTCTAAGAATTGGAACAATAGCGTATTACTAATGATGTCTTCCGGAAATTTTGACGGAATCAATTATGAAATTTTGGGTGAAGAACTATCTTCGCAACTCAAATGAAGTACCTAGCACCACTTTTTTTATTGCTAATTGTTTCCTGTTCAGGATTGAAATACCTTGAACGCAAAGCAACAGAACTCGATTTGAAGTCACAGTATGATGCGGTGGGAGCAACGGGTACCTTTCTTTTACACGATTGCGTGAAGAATCAGTATTTCGTTTATAACCAAGGAAATGCCTAGTCACTCTATTCTCCCGCTTCGACATTCAAAATTGTTAACTCGATCATTGCTTTAGAAACTGGTGTTGTTGAAAAAGTAACGGATAAACAAAGTACCATCATAACCATCTTCGGTTACAAAACTTGAAAAAGTTAATCGTATTTTATCACCTGCATTTTGAGGAGCCAATGTAATTTGATCGCTAACACTATTCCAA
>JBKDKG010000270.1:0-1257 GCA_046345095.1 Flavobacteriia bacterium
GAAGACTGGTCTGTTGAAAATACGGAAGAGAATGCGGTACGAAATGCCTGTCGGAAAATTAGAACATTGTGCGGTGACATTGATAAAATAGAGGAAGGTGATTTTGGATTAATTCTTGCAAACATCAATAAAAATGTGTTGAAAGCACACATGCAAGGTTATTATGATCGACTGAATCCCAATGGAAAGCTATTTTTAAGTGGATTCTTTATTTCCGATTGTGATGAATTGACAGCGTGTGCAGAGTCGTTTGGTTTTAGAAAAAATCGTATCTTGAACAAAGATAATTGGGCTGCCATAGAATTTAAAAAGTGATAGATTATGAAGTTGAAGAACATACTCCTTTTGTTGATTACACTTAGTGCGTCAACTCTTTTTTCACAAGTATTCACCAATAACAGAGAGAAATTTGTGAAAGAATTTGAAAAATCACTGACTGATTTTGGAAAAGGAGAGTTTTCAGATTTCGCAAAAAAGAACCTTCCACAAATGCTGCTTGAAACCAGCGATTTTCCTGAAAGTTATTTTACGAAAATGGTTGAGACTTGCAACCTAATGACGACGAAAAATCTGAAGCCTTACCCTGAAATTTATCAATATGTTTTTTCAGTTTATTCTTTTGTGAAGGGAAGGCAATCAGTGAATAGTTACAAGGCATGGCACAGTTCAGTCGACAAATTGCTGGATGGTAAGAACATCAAGAAGTTTGAGGATTTTATAGAATTATCAGCCGGATTCTTTTCTGAACGAAAAATCTCAGATGCATCTAATTTTATTTGGTTCTATGAAGGTGGAGAGTATGCGTTTGAGTTTACAGATAAACCGTTTATTAACTGCAAAGGCGGTAATTTGATTTGCCGTGTTGTAAATAGAAATACTAAAACCAAAGACGAACATCCATACAGTGATAGTGTTGTAGTTTTTAATACAAGTGGAACTTACGATCCGGTTTTGAAACGATGGGATGGAAATGGTGGTATCGTTACATGGCAAAAGGTTGGGCTGTCAAAAGATGAAACGAATGCCTCATTGAAAAGTTATGACGTTTCATGTAAAACACCCAATTTCAATGCTGATTCAGTCCTTTTGAAAACGAAATATTTTGCCAATCCAATCATGGGGGCAATATCGGACAGAGCGTTTACTATTAACAGGGAAGAAGACAGGATTTATCCTCAGTTCCTTTCCTATGAGAAGCGATTGATCATTAAGAATATCAAGCCTGATGTGGATTATGATGGTGGATTCTCCATGCAG
>JBKDKG010000271.1:0-4901 GCA_046345095.1 Flavobacteriia bacterium
ATGCTGCTCATGCTCCTGAATGGTTTACAACGGCTCCTTCCAAAGCAGTTCCTATTGCATTAGATAAAGCAGGAATTAAAGCTGATGATGTTGATTTTTGGGAATTAAACGAAGCGTTTTCGGTTGTTGGAATTGCAAACACCAAATTATTAGGTTTGGACCCAACAAAAGTGGATGTAAATGGCGGTGCAGTTGCACTTGGTCATCCTTTAGGAAATTCAGGCTCGCGCATTATTGTTACATTAATTAACGTGTTGAAACAAAATAACGCGAAAATTGGTGGTGCTGGTATCTGCAATGGTGGTGGTGGTGCTTCAGCAATGATTATTGAGAACATTTAATAACCCCAACATATTTTAATGATAAGAGTCTTTCGGGACTCTTTTTTTATTCGGATTTCTCTACTAAATCAAAATAAATCTGTTCGTACATTGGTAAGATTTTTAAAAGATCAAAATCATGGGCCCGTGCTAAGGCATTCTTTTTAAATACCGTAAGTTGATCTTCATTTAAAAGCAATTTCAATGCATTTGCAGCCATATCTTCGACGTCACCCACATCGGAAAGAAATCCAGTTACTCCATCAATGTTGACCTCAGGTATACCGCCAGTATTCGAAGAAATAACCGGTACACCGACAGCCATGGCCTCCAATGCAGCTAAACCAAAACTTTCTGTTTCAGATGGTAAAAGAAAAAGATCTGAAATTTCCAATACATGTGCTGTATCTCGAATCTTACCTAAAAAAATGACATTTGCTCCTAACCCTAATTCTCGAACAAGTCTTTCCAAACTATGTCTTTCTGGGCCATCCCCTGCAAGGATTAATTTTGAACTCACTTGTTTGTTTACAATAGAAAACACATACAGCACGTCTTCTACTCGCTTCACTTTTCTGAAATTCGACACATGGCAGAGAATCTTTTCGCCATCACAAGCATATTTTCTCCTGACCTCTGCAGAAGCACTACTCGGCTCAATGTTGGGAGCTATAAAATTAGGAATTACATGTATAGGCCTTTTCGTTTGAAACAGCCTGTAAGTATCGTTTTTTAAGCTCTCAGAAACAGCTGTTACAGCATCGGATTGATTGATACAAAATGAAATTACTGGTTCAAAAGAGGGATCCTTCCCTACTAATGTAATATCTGTGCCATGTAACGTCGTAATGAATGGAATATGAATTCCTTGGGATTTCAAAATCTGTTTGGCCATAAATGCCGCTGAAGCATGCGGGATCGCATAATGAACATGTAAAATATCGAGTCCTTCGTATTTCACTACATCAACCATTTTACTAGTCAATTCTGTTTCATATGGCTGGTATTCGAAAAGTGGATAATCACTTACAGCTACTTCATGGTAAAAAATATTTTCACGGAAACTTCCCAAACGAACAGGTTGAGAATAAGTGATAAAATGGATTTGATGTCCTTTAGCAGCTAAGGCTTTCCCTAATTCTGTTCCTACAACTCCACTCCCTCCAAAAGTCGGATAAAGGACGATTCCAATCTTCATTATAATTACTTTTTTCAGGATAAATTTAATTATTTCTGCGCCTTGAAATACTTATTAATTAAGCTTTGTGATATACGGACAGATAACCAAGCGAATGGAATAGATGCTAAAATATCTATCGAATAATGAACGCGTTGTATTAACAGACAAATTGCCAATAAACAAGCAATCGCGATAAAGGGCCATTTTATTTTTGAAAGAATTGTTAACGCGCAAACTAATGCAACATGACCGCTGAAAAATAAATCATTGACAATCTTTGATGGGTAAATTATCTCATTCAAAAATGGATCTTGCAAAAAAATTAAGTCAGGATGTACTTTCAAAGGCAGAATGAGCATACAAGGAATTCGAAAAAGTAAAATAAACGAATAACTGACCAATGCTATTGAAACAAAATTGTGCACTTGATAATTTAAAGCAGAAAAAAGAATTATTCCTCCATAAGTCAAGCTAAAAATCAATATTGATAGATCTTTTAAAGGCAAGAATTGATAAACAGGGTCATTAAAAACAAATCCATGATTATTGGCTCGTGATTCATTCCATGCTAAAAATTGCGTAAAAATGAATGCACATAAAATGACAAAAATTATTGAACTTAAAATTGCACTTCTTTCCAATCTTTTCATTTCGCCGACTTCACTGCCTCGTAGATAACACGCTGAATTTCAGTTCTAATATTCATGTCACGTATTTTCCAATTTCCTTGGTCAGGACAAACACGATTGGATAAAAAGACATAATTAATTCCATATTGTGGATCGGCCCAAACCAAAGTTCCCGTAAAACCACTATGTCCATAACTTAATTGAGAAGCTGCTTCGCAACATGACCCACCACCACTTGCTGTTGGACGATCAAATCCTGCTCCTCTGCGATTTCCAGTGCACTGCGCTTTAGTAAACTCTTCCACGACATTTGAAGCGATAAACTGATGATTTCCATAATTTCCCTTGTTTAGAAAAAGTTGCATCAAAGAAGCCAAGTCAGTTGCATTCGAAAAGAGTCCCGCATGACCTCCCACACCACCTAACATCGCTGCACCTGGGTCATGCACATATCCGCGTATCAATTGCTTTCTGAAAGCCTGATCATTCTCAGTTGGCACAATCTGGCTGATTGGGAAATACTTTAAAGGCTGGTAACGCAGATAGCGTAAACCCATTGGAACATACAATTCATCCGTTAAGAATTTTTGAAAATCAACTTTTGTTTCTTTTTCAATGATCTTTTTGATAAAATAATAGCCTAAATCAGAATACTCATATTTCTTCTGTCCCAAAGGCATGGAAAGAATCTGCTTATAAATTGTGTCTGTATAAGTGTTTTTAATAAACAAATTATTGGCTACTTGTTTTTCGAATCCCGTTTTGTTTGTTGAAGCATAAATTGTTGGATCCAATTCCCCATTTTTCAAAGTTCGTTTGTAAAAAGGTATCCAAGGTGCTAAACCCGCTTGATGCGCCATCATTTCACGAATTACTATATTACCATATTCACTTTCACCTGTAATCTCTGGAATATAATCCGACAACTTTTTACTCAAACTAAATCGACCTTCTGATTGCAATTTCATCGCGCCTACTGTCGATCCAGCTATTTTAGAAACAGATGCGATGTCATACACATCATTTACACTAACACTATCAGACCCATCGTAAGTTTGTTTCCCAAAAGCTTTTCGGTAAATAATTTTACCCTTGACAGCCACCACAATTTGACATCCCGGAAAGGCACCTTTCGCTATGGCATTATTTGCAATTGCATCAATTTCATCCAACTTCTCCTTTTTTATACCAAGCTCTTCGGGTTGCGAAAACTTTAAACGTCCACCCCAAGCCACATTTAAACCAAATCCTTTTTTAAAATTTTCACTCACTGTAACGGGCAACTTACCATTCGCTTCCATAGCACCAAAAACAAATTGTGCAGCACTTCTTTGCGAATAGCTGTTGTTTTCATATGCGACAACTACTGATTGAAACCCTGATATATTTACTTTTTCATTCAAAAACAATGGGTTTCCAAAAAGCACCAAAACATTACGTTTAGCCTTTGGTAATTTAGACAAGCTTTCTGATGCTTCCGGACCAAAACCAAAATTATTTTTAGGTCGGACCGTATTGGCATGAAGAGAATATAGTACAAGATCAGAAGATTTAACTCTCTCAGGCAAATCCTCTATCGCTTCTTTCAGTGTGAAATAATGGTAAGATTCTACATCTGTAAATAAATCCATTGCATCACGAAAGAAAGATGTGTTCATTCCGATCGAAACACGAACAATTTTCTTGTCTAATTGTCCGATAGGAAGCACATTTTCTTCATTTTTTAAAACTGTTAACGCTTTATCAAATGCCGTTTGTTTAATGCAATTAATTTCATCTTTTGAATGCTTAATCACATCCAATTTAGGCGCAATTACATAGAGATATTTATATTTCAACACCTTTAAGCAGCGCTCATCAATCTCAGTTTTTGAAATCTCTCCTTGATTTACTTTCTCCTTGATTGCCTTAATTGCATCTTTCACACTTTCAGGACAAAGAAGTATGTCACACCCTGCTTCAAAAGCCTTTACCACAACTTCTGATTTACCATATGTATCAGCAACAGCTTTCATATTTAATGCATCACTGATAATCAAGCCCTTGAACTGTAATTTTTCTTTCAAATTCTCTTGGATCACATTTTTAGAAAGTGAAGTTGGCATGCTGCTTTTATCGAGTGCAGGGACATTCAGATGTGCTATCATAACAGATGACGCACCCGCAGCTATTCCTTCTTTAAAAGGTTTTAAATCGACGCTCTCCAATGTGTTTAATGACCTACTAATTGTCGGGAGCTCATAATGTGAATCCTTATCAGTATTTCCATGACCAGGAAAATGCTTTAAGCAGGCCATAATGCCATTTTCTTCAAAACCTCTTACAAATGATTTAACGTGTGCCGCAACTTTGTCGGGGTCTTCACCAAAGGAACGAAAACCAATCACAGGATTACTTGGATCGCTGTTTACATCAGCATCAGGTGAAAAATTCATATGAATGCCTAACTCCCTGCATTCTTGTGCCATTGCTTCCGCCACTTTTCTAGAACAATCTAAATTGTCAGCGGCACCAAGTGTATAGGCATACGGAAATCTTTCTCCATCAAAAAGCCGCATATGAGATCCCCACTCCGCATCCATCGCTATAAACAATGGCACGTTGGAAGTTTGCTGAAAACGCTTTACAGCAGCTGAAAAGTTGGATTTCTCTCCTTGAAAAAAGATAAGGCCTCCTATCTTGTCTTCACTAATCATTGATTCGACCTCTTTTAAATGCTTTTCCCCTTGATTGGAGTATGCAGAAACCATAAAAAATTGTGCAATCTTCTCA
>JBKDKG010000272.1:0-2989 GCA_046345095.1 Flavobacteriia bacterium
CTTTAAAAATAATTTCAATATTTGTTAGGTAAAATGTTCGATGGATATGGAAAATGACAAGAACGGAGAGTTGTATTCAAAAGTAGTGAGAGCAGGAAAACGCACTTATTTTTTCGATGTAAAAGCGACGAAGGGGAATGATTTATACATTACGCTTACTGAAAGCAAAAAAACGTTCAACGATAACGGCAGCGACAACTATCAGAAACATAAAATTTTCCTTTACAAAGAAGATTTTGAAAAATTCCGTGAAGGTTTGGATGATGTTTTGGCGAAGATTGAGACATTGAAAAACAATCCGAACGATTCATTTGAAGAAGACTCTGTTGATTCTTATACATCTGTTTCCTTCGAAGATCTTTAGAAAAATTGTTGCTTCTTTCAAAAATTAGCATATTTCAACATATGCTTGGTTGATAATTTACTAAAACTTAATTGGTTTTATCCTAACCGATAGTCGTATCTTTACATTCCAAAGAGCATCTGATGGGAAAAATAATTGCTATTGCAAATCAAAAAGGAGGGGTTGGAAAAACGACTACAGCTATCAACCTAGGTGGTTGTCTTGGTGTTTTAGAATACAAAACACTTATCGTAGATGCTGATCCACAAGCTAATGCAACATCTGGAGTTGGTTTAGATCCTAAAAACACTAAAAACATTTACGATTGTTTAATCAACGAAGTGCATCCATCTGACTTGATTATTCAAACTCAAAATCCAAATTTAGATATTCTACCATCTCATATTGATTTAGTTGGCGCTGAATTGGAAATGATCAACCTTCCTAATCGCGAGCAAATGCTAAAAATGGCTTTGGAAAAAATTCGCGATCAGTACGACTTCATTATTATTGATTGTTCACCTTCATTAGGCTTAATCACAGTAAATGCTTTATCAGCAGCTGATTCAGTTATGATTCCGGTACAGTGTGAGTACTTCGCACTTGAAGGACTCGGAAAACTATTAAATACAATCAAAATTGTTCAAGGACGATTGAATCAAAATTTGGAAATCGAGGGCATCCTACTCACAATGTATGATACACGTTTACGCCTTGCCAATCAGGTGGTTGAAGAAGTGAAAACACATTTCCAAGAACTTGTATTTGATACCGTTATTCATCGGAACACAAAACTTGGAGAGGCCCCTAGTTTTGGTGAAACAATCGTAATGCATGATGCAGCGAGTAAAGGCTCTATCAACTATTTGAATTTCGCTAGAGAAATTCTTCAAAAAAATAACTTAACAAAAATCGGCAACGAGGATAAAATAATTGAAATCAACGATGAACTCTAATCCGAAAAAGCGTTCCGCCCTGGGAAAAGGTTTAAGTGCTCTTTTAGAAAATACAGAAACCGACATTACATCAAAATCATCCAATGCAGGAGTGGTTGGATCAGTATCAATGCTTCCAATTGAAAGTATTGAAGCCAATCCTTTCAACCCAAGAACAAATTTTGAGAAAAATGCGCTAGAAGAATTAAGCCAATCAATTGCTGTTCATGGTATTATTCAGCCATTAACTGTTCGAAAACTTGGTCGTGACAAATACCAATTGATTTCCGGAGAACGTCGTTTTAGAGCTTCTCAAGTAGCTGGTTTAACAGAAGTTCCGGCATACATTCGTGTCGCTAACGATCAAACAATGCTGGAAATGGCATTGGTAGAAAATATTCAGCGCGAAGATTTAAATGCAATCGAAGTAGCTCTATCCTATCAGCGTCTTATCGAAGAATGTAGTTTAACACAAGACCAATTGAGTCAAAAAATTGCAAAGTCGAGATCAAGTATAACAAACCACATGCGTTTATTAAAGCTACCTGCAGATATCCAGGCTGCAGTGCGCGACAATGTTGTTTCGATGGGGCATGCGAGAGCGTTGGTTTCTGCCGGTGACGAAGCATTACAAATGTCCATATTTGCTCGAATTGTTGAAGATGGCTTGTCCGTTCGTGATGCAGAAGCTTTGATTAAAGCAGGCTATGTTGAACCGCGAAACGAAGATACGGTAGCTCGAAAGAGTACTCCTAAAATGGCAGTTAGCGAAACACAATACGTCTTCAAGGAGCATTTAGGTGACAAACTCTCAGCGCGAGTAGATATTAAAAAATCTGCTTTAGGTGGTGGAAAAATCATTGTGAACTTCAATTCCGAAGTTGACCTCAATCGAATTATAGAAATTCTAAATCGTTGATGCGTTTTTTTCTTTGTGGCTGTTTTATGCTTTCTTTAGTGTATTTGTTCGCTCAAGAACAAAACATTGAAACAAACACTTCAGATACACTAAAATTGCACTCTCCTAAAAAAGCAGTCGTTTTTTCTGCAATTCTGCCAGGAGCTGGACAAGTTTACAATCATATTGCAATGCCTAAAGGAAAGAAAAAAGCTTTTTGGAAAGTCCCATTGATCTATGCAGGACTTGGCGCAACCGGTTATTTTCTTGTTAGCAATCAACTTACACAAAAAGCATTAAAGAATGATTACACGAATCGCCAAAACGGTGGATTACCAGATGTGCGTTGGGAACAATATGATAATGAAGGAATTCTAACACTTTACAATCAATACCTGAACAAAAGAGACCTTTCAATTCTCGGGGTTGGCGCCGTTTATCTCTTTCAATTAGTTGATGCTGGTATTGAAGCACACTTTGTTTCTTTTGATGTTTCAGAAGATCTCTCCATGTCTTTGCGCCCAACTCTGCTTAGCCCGAATACAGCGGGAGTTGCATTGCGTCTTAATTTTCATTAAAAAAGCGCCAATTCCATTATTTTTATTCAATTTTGAATCATGAAGATAGCACTCATCGGATACGGCAAAATGGGCAAAGTGATTGAGGGAATTGCAATTGAGCGAGGGCATTCTATCGTAGCAAAGGTTAATTCTTCTCAAACAATTGACTCGTGTGATCTTAGCGCTGCAGATGTTGCCATAGAATTCACGCGTCCTGAATTAGCGATAAATCACATAGAGTACTGTATGGATC
>JBKDKG010000273.1:0-3798 GCA_046345095.1 Flavobacteriia bacterium
GATTCATGCAAAAATCACTAGAATGTGATTTTACCGCAAAGAATTTATATTTTTGCGCCACGTAAAAATAGAGAATGAATTTAACAGGTATTATAGCTATTTCAGGAAGACCAGGACTCTTCAAAGTATTGACTCAAGGAAAGAACAGTATTATTGTAGAATCTCTTTTGGATAAAAAGCGCTTCCCTGCTTATGCAACAGATAGAGTTTCAGCATTGGAAGATATTAGTATTTACACCTATGAAGAAGATGCACCATTAAAGGATATCCTAACGGCTATCTACAAAAAGGAAGATGGCAAGGAGTGTCCTTCTCACAAGGAAGATTTAAAAGTACTTCAAAATTACATTCTAGAGATTTTACCAAATTACGATCAAGAAAGAGTTTATCCGTCTGACCTAAAGAAGCTTTTTCAATGGTACAATCTACTTTTATCGACAGGGAATCTTTTACTAGAAGAAGTTGTTGAAGAAGTTATTCCTGAGAAGGAAGTTGCTCCAAAAGCAAAGAAAGAAACCCCAACTGAAGAGAAAAAACCAGCTGCAAAAAAGGCTCCTGCCAAACCGAAGGCTGCAACTGCTGATAAGACGAAATCTGCGAAGCCAGCTGCTGCTAAAAAAGTTTCAGCAGTGAAAACAGGTTCAAGCAGAGGGAAATAAATCCGACTCACTGAATTTATACTTAAAAGTCGGTTTTAACCGACTTTTTTTATGCTCATAAAATGAAAATAGAAAAAAACAGACGATCATTCGTTGATCAAAATTTGAAAATTGATGCTTGGGAAGTCATCAAACCTTTCTTTGAAGATTTATTGGAAAGAACTATTGCTTCGCATGATGATTTTAAGAAATGGCTAAGGGATCGAAGTGAATTAGATGCCGTATTAGAAGAGGATGCAGCTTGGCGTTATATAAAAATGACAATTGACACAAGAGATGATAACCTAACTAAAGCATATACTTTTTTTGTGACTGAAATTCAACCAAAATTAGCCCCCTACGAAGACAAATTAAATAAAAAACTTGTTGATTCACCCTATCTTGTTGAATTTCAAAATAATGAGGCCTACCAAATTTATTTTCGATCAGTTCAAACTGCACTTAAATTATTCAGAGAGGAAAATATTTCAATTGAAGCAGAGCTAAGTGAAAAAAGTCAACTATTTGGCTCTATATCCGCGGCTCAATCCATTGAACATAATGGAGAAAAACTTACCATGCAAAAAGCGGCATCCTTACTCAAAGAGAATGATGAAGAACTTCGAAAATCCATATTTATAAAGATGGCTGGACGCCGAAGTGAGGATACTAAAAAGCTAAATGAACTATATACTGAGTTAATTTTAAAGCGTCATCAACTTGCACTTAATGCTGGATTTACGAACTATAGAGACTATAAGTTTGAATCAATGGGGCGCTTTGATTATACAAAAGAAGACTGTTTTGCCTTCCATGAAGCAATTAAAAAGCAAATTGTTCCTTTGGTGAAACAAATTCAATTGGCAAAACTTAATAAACTTGGGAAGTTAAAATTCAAACCATGGGATTTAGAAGTAGATCCTGATGGAAAAGCGCCATTAAAACCATTTGATACGGGCAATCAATTGTTACAAGGAACAGTTAATATGTTTCAAAAAATTGACTCTTATTTTTCAGATTGCCTCGATACAATGAATGAAATGGGACACCTCGACCTCGATTCGAAGGATGGTAAAGCTCCGGGTGGATACAATTACCCTTTGTATGAAATTGGCGTTCCATTTATTTTCATGAATTCGGTAGGTGCTCAGCGTGATCTTGTCACAATGGTACACGAAGGCGGACATGCTGTTCATTCTTTTTTAAGTCGTGAGCTAGAATTAACAGGGTTTAAAAATCTACCATCTGAAGTAGCAGAGCTCGCGTCAATGTCGATGGAGTTATTGACGATGGAATTATGGAATGAGTTTTATTCAAATAAAGATGATTTCAAACGTGCTAAAAAAGAACAATTGGAATCGATATTAAAAATACTTCCGTGGATCGCGCAGATTGACGAATTCCAGCATTGGGTGTATGAAAATCCTAACCATTCTCACAAGGAGCGAAGTAAAAAATGGGTTGAACTTTCAAAATCGTATGGAACGGGCTTAACCGATTGGACAGGTTTTGAAGATGTCCAAGCTTCATCATGGCAACGACAATTGCATTTGTTTGAGGTGCCTTTTTACTATATTGAATATGGAATAGCGCAACTTGGAGCGTTGGGTGTATGGAAAAACAGTTTGAACAATAAAGAAATGGCAATCGAACACTATAAAAATGCACTTCGGCTTGGTTACACAAGAAGTATCCCTGAAATTTATGAAACGGCAGGAATACGGTTTGACTTCTCAGAAAACTATTTAAAAGAATTAGCTGATTTTGTTAGGAACGAATTAAATAAACTTTGATTCTTTGGGAAATTATACACTTTTAAAAGCAAGAAAAAAGCGGTTCCTAATGGAAACCGCTTTTTTCTTGTAGCGAGAGAGAGATTTGAACTCTCGTCCGCCGATGGCGGATATGAATCCTGCATTTTTTACTCCAAAATGACTCTTTTAATATAACTTCTACCAATATCAGACTTGTACCATTTCTCTCGCTTCATTTCATCCGATTTGTTATCAAAAAACTCAACATGAATGACAACCCATGGCCTAAAACGATATGTATAACCCTTGCGATCAAAAATGTTATGAGATTTCATTCTATTTATTAAGTCAGAAGAAAATCCAACATACGTTTTACCTGTTGTTGGCGATAAGAGAATGTAAGTGACAAAATCGTTCATCTAAATAAAAAAATGGAAGTCTGAATAAAATTCCTTTTTCTCTTGTAGCGAGAGAGAGATTTGAACTCTCGGCCTCAGGGTTATGAATCCTGCGCTCTAACCAACTGAGCTACCTCGCCATATTTGCTTGTTGGTAAGCGGGTGCAAATATAATAGATTATTTTTCTTTCACAAATATGGAAAATGGAAAGTTTGTTCAATTCTCCATATTTTCATTTTGATTAAAATAATAAACTCTAATCAAGACCTATCTTCCTCAAGCAATAATTTAGTTTTGTGCTTAAGTGTTCTTAACAAAAGAGAAATACCCAAACCTATTCCGATAATGTTTGCATATATGATTTTGAAATGAACCTCACCAGTAATAAACCAATCTCGGAAGAACGCAACGAAAACAAAGCCAATAATTGTAGCTGTTACTCCTGAATATTCTCTTCGAAGAATCGTTTTCATAGAAAAAGGAATAGGATTTTTATCGTAGTTTTTCATACTAGGCCAAAATGGTGGAACTTTCATTGACCAAGAAATGTATTCTTCTCCAAATTTTCTTTCCAAAAATCGTTCTTCGGCAAACATGATGCGCTCATAATACAACCAAAACAAGAATGAAACAACCAAAACAAACCAAATATTAAACGTATACATTACAATTCCTATCCACATGAAATAATTCCCTAAATAGAGCGGATGTCTTACTGTAGAATAAATTCCCTTGGTGTTCAGTGCTTCCGCGACCTGTTCCTTTGTATTTCTGCCAGAAGTGTATTTATTGCTGGTACCAATGGCTATAGCTCGTATCACCTGCCCCAGAAAGGAAATTACTGAACAAGTTATCAACAAGAGAAACTCCAAGTCAGAATTACCACTTAAAAACTGATAATCAGTAAAATAGATAGCCGGTATTGACAGAATGAAAAGGATTACAGGAATCTGTCCTCTGTATTTAAACAATTTGTTTCCTGTTGATTCAAAAGAGTGAACTAAAGC
>JBKDKG010000274.1:0-6654 GCA_046345095.1 Flavobacteriia bacterium
CATCCGGTCGCTCAAATTCCATTCTAATGAGTCATATTTGAACAGGTAAAAAAAAGTTAATTAAAAAAATAATAACTTTTTAAGATTTTTGCGTTGTGTAATGACAAACATATATTAACCAATATACAATTTATCTTAAAAACATTCTCAATGCCAGCATTGATAACAACAGGTGTTCCTTCTGCAACTTTTACAATTTCTACATAAGAAACCCAATAAGGTGCTGGAACAATAACTTCATCACCGGGACCAACAATACTTAATACAACATTTGCGATCGACTGTTTTGCTCCCGTGGAAACAACAATCTGATCTTTGGTGTAATTCAAGCCATTGTCACGATTAAACTTACGAGAAATACTTTCTCTCAAATCATCATAACCTGGCACTGGCGTATACATTGTAAAATTATCATCCATCGCCTTTTTTGCAGCATCCTTAATGAATTCAGGTGTAAAAAAATCAGGCTCGCCAAGACTTAAAGAAATGACATCTTTACCTTCCGCTTTCAATTCACGGCTTTTTCTTGACATTGCTATCGTTGCTGACTCTTCCATTGCCAACAGGCGCTCTGATAATTGGATCATGATTTTTTCAAATTTTTGTGCATGCAAAATTACACAATTATGCTCGAAAAAAAGGGCACATTCATTAAAATAAAACGCTCTAATTAAAGAGTGAAATGTGAATAACTCAATGATTTGTCCTCCTATTTTGTTTTGGTTTCTTCTAAATTTGCAGGTATATGTCAGAGAACAAAATTATAGACATCAAAAGGCTCATCGAAAGTAAAAGTCCTAAGCTAGCTAAATGGCTTCCTGCGTTTGTTATTAGCTACTTGAAAAAAACACTTCATCAAGATGAAATCAATGACTTTTTACAGAAGCATAAAGATGTATACAATGCTGAATTTTGCGCAGCTGTTATTGAGTTTTTTAATATTCACATTGAGATAGTTGGGATTGAAAATATACCGAAAAAAGGACCAGTTATCATTGCTATGAACCATCCTTTGGGAGGAATGGATGCAATGGCACTCATAAGTGAGTTGAGAGGTCAGCGCGAAGATTTAAAATTCATTGTCAATGACCTTTTAATGAACCTTCACAATTTAAAAGATTTATTCGTTGGCGTAAACAAACATGGAAAAAACGAAGTGAGTATTCGTCAGCAAATTTCTGATGTATTTGAATCCGAAAATGCTGTTTGTATTTTCCCTGCAGGATTGGTTAGCAGAAGAAAAAAAGGATTGGTTCGTGATCTTGACTGGAAAAAAACCTTTGTGACCTATTCAATAAAATTCAATCAGCCGATTGTTCCTGTATTTATTGATGGTGAACTCTCTAATTTTTTCTATCGATTGTCCAATTTCAGAAAAGCAATTGGTATTAAAGCAAACATAGAAATGTTGTATCTTGCTGATGAAATGTTCAAACAACGTGGTAAAAAAATGCTCATCAGAATAGGACAACCAATCATGCCTGCTGATTTGGATTTGAGCCTCAATGAAAGAGCACTGGCACAGCAGATAAAAGAAAAAGTCTATCAAATGGAGATTAAGTCTTAAAACTTAGAAAATGGAAAAGATTATTGATCCAATTAACAAAGAAGTTATCAAAGCAGAACTTTCCCCTGAGCGCTTTGTGAGACATACTCGAAAGGGTGAAAATGAAATCTATATTGTCAATCAGCACAATGCTCCCAATGTACTTCAAGAAATTGGTCGCCTGCGTGAGGTTACCTTTCGCGCTTCTGGGGGTGGCACAGGTTTGGCAGTAGATTTGGACGAATTTGACACCAATGAAAAATGCTATCAACAGCTGATTGTTTGGTCACCAGAGGATGAAGAAATTGTAGGAGGTTACCGCTTTATCAAATGCGCTGATGCCGTTGATCAACAGACTGGGGAAATCCATTTATCTACCACCCATTATTTTGAATTCACCGACCGTTTTATAAACGACTACCTACCCTACACCATCGAGTTAGGAAGATCGTGGGTACAGCCAAATTTTCAGCCAACAGTTAACCCACGAAAGGGATTGTTTGCGTTGGACAATATTTGGGATGGACTTGGTGCTTTGGTGGTCTCAAATCCTGAAATACGCTATTTCTTCGGTAAGGTAACCATGTATCCAACCTACAATACGGCGAGCAGAGATTTCTTGCTACATTTTATGCATCATTATTTCCCGGATAAGGAAAACCTCATGAAAGCCTATCATCCGTTGGTTCAGAATTACGACAAGGCTTATGTCGAAGGTCAATTGAAAGGCCTCGATTTCAAAGATGGTTTCAAAGTACTAAACAGCGCCGTGAAAGAACATGGAGAATTTATTCCGCCATTAGTAAATATTTACATGAATCTTTCTCCTACGATGAAAACGTTTGGAACCGCAGTAAATCCAGAATTTGGAAATGTAGAAGAAACGGCAATTCTAGTTACCATTGCAGATATCTATCCTGATAAGAAAGAGCGGCACATGCAGTATTAGATCTCCGTTACCAACTGATGCTTTTCGATCAATTTTCGCAAGTTAATTAACGCATAACGCATTCTTCCAAGAGCCGTATTGATACTGATATCTTCCATCTCTGCGATATCCTTGAACGAAAGATCTTGAAAAATGCGCATCTTCAGGATGTCTTTTTGATTCTCTGGAAGGTGCTCTATAAGTTCAACCATCTGCTGCTCCAATTCATCATAGATCCATTGTTCTTGGACATTTTTTGAATCATTTGCCAACACACTAAAGATATTGAAGTCATCTTTCAATGAACTTGACTCGGAAATCATACGCACTTTGGAGCTTCGACGAAAATGATCGATTACCAGGTTGTGTGCAATACGCATCGCCCAAGGAAGAAATTTCCCTTCCTCATTGTACGCACCCAACTTTAAGGTATTGATGATTTTCACAAAAGTCTCCTGAAATAAATCTTCAGCAAGATCGCGGTCACGCACCTTCAAATAGATAAAACGAAACATTTTTTCTTTGTGACGCATCAAAAGCTGCTCAAAAGCCTTTTCATTTCCATCAATGTACAGAGAAACCAACTCACGGTCATCCAATCGCTTCATAATCATAACATTCGAATTAGTTGTTAATCCTTAAATTACTAAGCGTACAGATGTTTTATAGGCGACCGTTTTGAATTATTATTTGTGCTAAAATAAGCATATTTCATTAAAACAAGAAAAAACAAACGACTTTATTGTTTCTTCACTTCTTTTAACGCACAAAACCAAAACAAGGTTGGCTTGTTTGATTAATTTTATACCAACTTAATTATGGCTTCCCAAAAAAAGATTGAAATCAAAGGTGCACGGGTGCATAACCTGAAGAACTTGAGTGTAAATATTCCTCATGGCAAGATGACTGTCATCACTGGATTGTCTGGCTCAGGTAAATCTTCACTGGCATTTGATACCCTTTATGCGGAAGGTCAGCGCAGATACATCGAAAGCTTGTCTTCGTACGCACGTCAATTTTTAGGAAAACTAGATAAACCAGAAACAGATTATATAAAGGGAATTTCACCAGCTGTAGCCATTGAGCAAAAAGTAATTACCAGCAACCCACGTTCGACTGTTGGGACGACGACAGAAATTTATGATTACTTAAAAATTCTCTTCGCTCGGGTTGGTAAAACTTATTCTCCCATCTCAGGAAATGAA
This sequence comes from Flavobacteriia bacterium, assembly GCA_046345095.1. Lineage (GTDB taxonomy): Bacteria > Bacteroidota > Bacteroidia > Flavobacteriales_D > Crocinitomicaceae > M0103. The sequence continues at coordinate 3,680 of JBKDKG010000274.1, forward strand.
GTTAAAAAACACTCAGTAAGTGATGTAACGGATCACATATTGCGTCTTAAAGAAGGTACTAAGTTACTGATTACCTCACCGCTGCATGCTATTGAAAAATACGGAGTTGAAAAAATGCTTCGCATGTTACTTGACCAAGGTTACACGCGTATTTTTTACCAAGGAGAAATTCTTTTAATTGAAGATCTTTCAAGCAACCAGATTCAACTTGATAAAGGTGCCGAATTAATTATTGATCGAATTACTGTAGATTTTTCAGAAGAAAGTGCAGCTCGCTTTTCCGATTCTGTTCAATTGGCATTTACTGAAGGACAAGGAGATTGTTTTATCCGCAATTTAACAGATACTTCGTTAGCCACCTTTTCAATTCGTTTTGAATTGGATGACATGGAATTCCAAGAGCCGAATGAGCATTTTTTCACCTTCAACAATCCTTATGGTGCATGCAGAACGTGCGAAGGATACGGCAGTGTCATCGGGATTGATACTCGATTGGTAATTCCAGACGCTTCATTGAGTGTTTATCAAGGAGCGATTGCTCCTTGGCGCGGCGATACAATGGGTGAATATTTACAAGAACTCATTTACAGTGCTAAAAAATTCGATTTCCCCATTCACCGTCCAGTTTCGGATTTGACAGATAAAGAACATAAATTGTTGTGGGAAGGCAATCAGTATTTTACAGGACTGAATCGATTTTTTAAATTCATTGAAAGTCAAACCTACAAAATTCAATACCGCGTCATGCTTTCACGCTACCGTGGAAAAACAGAGTGTCCAGATTGTATAGGAACGCGTTTGAGAAAAGATGCTTCCTATGTCAAAATTGATGGGAAATCCATCACAGACATTGTGCTCATGCCCATCATCAAGGCAAATGCTTTTTTTGAATCACTTGATTTGGGTGAACACGAACGCATGGTTTCAAAACGAATTCTGCCAGAGATCACTACGCGATTAGGATTTCTAATTGATGTTGGTTTGGGCTACTTGACGTTAAACAGGCCTTCCAATTCTCTTTCAGGAGGAGAGTCACAACGCATCAATTTGGCTACTTCATTGGGCAGCAGTTTGGTGGGATCCATGTATATTCTCGATGAACCATCCATCGGATTACATCCTGCAGATACGTCTCGTTTAATTTCGGTGTTGCACCGCTTGAGAGATCTTGGCAATACGGTGATCGTTGTGGAACATGAAACCGAAATCATGAAGGCTGCGGATGAAATTTTAGATATTGGTCCATTGGCTGGAGTATTTGGTGGAGAAGTTGTTTTCCAAGGGACACATGCCGAACTCAAGGATGCAAAAAACAGTCTGACAGCTGATTATTTAACTGGGAGAAGAGCGATTGAGACACCTAAGAACAGAAGGCCATTTAAAAACCGAATCACCATTCAGGGAGCACGTCAGTTCAATTTAAAAAATCTTACAGTTGATATTCCTTTGAATCAATTGGTATGCGTGACGGGGGTAAGTGGTTCAGGGAAATCCACCTTGATTCGAGAAATCGTCTATCCTGCAGTTAAAAAGGAACTTGGAGAGATTGGCGACACGAATGGACAATTCAATGGTATTACTGGTGATTTAAAAATGATCAAAGCCGTTGAATTCGTGGATCAAAATCCCATCGGTAAATCATCACGCAGTAACCCCATCACCTATGTAAAAGCATTTGATGAAATACGTGAACTCTTTGCGCGACAGCCATTGGCAAAAATGCGTGGATACAAACCTGGTTTTTTCTCGTTCAACGTAGAAGGTGGTCGCTGTGAAATGTGCGAAGGTGAAGGCGAAATCACAGTTGGTATGCAGTTCATGGCTGATATCCATTTAAAATGTGACACTTGTGACGGAAAACGCTACAAGCAGGAAACTTTAGAAATAGAATACAGAGGAAAAAACATCGCAGACCTATTGGATTTAGACATACAAAGCGCACTTGATTTTTTCAAAGAAGGAAAAGATAAATTAGAAGCAAAAATCGTTGAAAAGATACAGCCACTTGTAGAAGTTGGATTGGGCTATTTAAAAGTGGGACAAGCTTCCAGTACATTAAGTGGTGGTGAAGCGCAACGTATTAAACTCGCGTCTTTCCTATCAAAAGGAATAAATGCTCCTTCTACCCTCTTCATTTTCGACGAACCTACAACCGGTTTGCATTTTTACGACATTGAGAAATTGCTCAAAGCACTCAATGCGCTGATTGATGTTGGGCATTCAGTCATTGTCATTGAACACAATACCGACGTCATGAAATGTGCCGACTGGATCATAGACCTCGGTCCCGAAGGTGGCGAAAAAGGAGGAAACATCCTATTTACAGGAACGCCTGAGGATTTATCAAAAGATAAAACTAACCGAACAGCAGAATATTTGAGATTGGTGATGTAGGTTTTACCCTTCAGTCACATTCAATTCTCCCTCGCTTCTTGCAATCACTGCTGAAGCCAGGCAATTGCCCAATACATTAACTGAAGTACGTGCCATATCCATCAAGGCATCTACGGCTAGAATTACACCTGCGCGTTCCGAATCAAAACCTTCAATATCCATTGCAGCAATCGTTCCAGCTAAAATCACAAACGATGCTCCTCGCACACCGGCGACACCTTTACTTGTTAGCATGAAGATAAAACACATTGTAATCTGTTGACCAATGGAAAGGTCAATTCCACACATTTGTGCCACGAAAACAGAGGCCAATGATAAATACAAGGTCGTTCCATCTAGATTAAAGGAATAACCCGTGGGAATAACGAATGCCACAATTTTTTTAGGAACACCAAAATTCTCCATATTTTCAAGTGCCTTTGGCAATGCAGATTCGCTGCTCGCTGTTGCAAATGCAAGGGCTAATGGTTCTGCAACCGCATTGATGAATTTTCTAATCGGAATTTTGGCCAGTAGCGCTATCGGTAATAACACACAAACCACAAAAGCCACCAAAGCAATGTACAAGGTACCCACTAGCT
>JBKDKG010000275.1:0-2113 GCA_046345095.1 Flavobacteriia bacterium
TTCAACCATCGCAGAACGCAATAGTGTTGGATTTACTAAAGGCATCACAACAGCCGATGTTATCAGCAGTACCACAATGGACTACGCGAACAGACAAGTCGACCGTGACTGGTATTCCAATGTAGGAACTGAATTACGCGCAGCTCAGAAATTCTCATTGTTCGGGCAGGAACAAACTTTTACTGCAGGCGTTCGTGCTTACACAGGTCAAACTGACCGCAAACAAAAAGCAATCGGATCTACAGGTGCAGATTATGACCTTACCATCGTTCAATTGAACAATGGAAATGAATACGAAAAAGAACTATTTCTCAACACATCAAATCAGGCATTCTTTGCGGAACAATTGCTTAAAATCGGAAAACGCTTGTCATTTGTACCAGGTGTTCGTTATGAGTTAATTCAATCGAGTGTACACGGACGTATCAATACATCCAATACAGGAACCATCGAAGGAAACAACATGAACCGCGCTGTAATTTTGCTTGGATTGGGCGGTGAATTCAAAGTAAATGAAAAAACGAATATCTATTCTAATTTTTCTCAAGGATACCGTCCTGTAACGTATTCTCAACTCACACCATCTGCCACAACCGATGTAGTTGATCCGAATTTAAGTGATGCATCTGGATATAACTTCGACGCGGGTATTCGTGGAAAATTGAAAGATCTGTTGACTTTCGATGTGAATTACTTTCGCTTGTTCTACGCTGATCGCATTGGAACAATAAGCCAGAATGGCAGTAACTTCATTACCAACATTGGAAACTCTGTGAGTCAGGGAATGGAAGCATTTGTTGAAGCCGATGTTTTCGCACTATGTCAAGCTAAACAGAAGCGAACATGCTTGAAACTGCATGCAAATTATACCTACACAAATGCCATATATACGAGCTGGAACAATCCTGCAATTGCCGAAGATCCTGCAAAAACGATCGAAGGAAAACGCGTTGAATATGCACCAAAACATATTTTCCGTGGAGGAATCAATTTCACACACAAACGTTTTTATGCATTCTTTCAAAGCAATTTTGTAGATCAAGTATTCACAAATGCTGAAAACACCATAGAACCGAATGCTACTGCTACAGCGGGAATTTTGGATGCATATATGGTTCATGACGCCGGACTGGGCGTAAAGATCTCAGAAAATTATTCACTGAAAGCAGGTGCAAACAACCTCACCGATACACGCTATGCTACACGTCGCGCAGGTGGGTATCCGGGCCCTGGAATATTGCCAGGCAATGGAAGAACGTTCTTCCTTACAGTACAGATCAAATTATAACTTTCTCAATACAGTTGAATCCTGTCACAGAATGACCAGTGGCAGGATTTTTTTTGTTCCACCGCTGCCTGAAACCCAAACAAAATAATTTCCGGGAGTAAGATATGAAGTCGAGATACACTGACCTTGATAATTTGAAACAAAGAGCAATTCTTGACCAAGTATATCGACAATTCTCAGGGAGTAACCCATCGCTTCTTGGTCTAAACGAACCCTAAATTCTGCGTCTGCCGGATTGGGAAAAAGAAGTATTTCATCAGCTTCGGATGTTATCATTCCAAGTTGGTCATTTTGTTCTATCGCACCTACATTTGTTGTTGCTCCGCGAGAAGTTCCGCTAAAATCATCCTCTAATCCAGAGGTATTCGTAACATTCATGATCAAATCAGGATGCTGGACATTTGATGGAGTCAGTCCGTTCACCACATCCGAAGCTGGATCAACGTACACTGGCAAAGCGGTTACGATCTGGTCCGATGCCGGATTATATCCAAACCCAGGGTTCCTGTTGAACAAATTGTACCCAGTCGTCAAACCTGGTTGTGGATCCAAGGGTGCAGTGAGCATTTTAGTATTGTTAAGACTGTCAACATGAGCCGTAATAATATTCCTTTCATAACTCAAATTATTAAAACTTACGTTCGGCACTGGCTGACCAAAAGCAGTTTCATAGGATAAACTGATCTGTGCCCCATTTGCAAACTGTTTTCCAATGATGGTATTGTGTCTGATTTGAATATTATTGAAAAAACCATTCTGAATTGCACTGTAGATTCCCTGCCAAATATTAATACCTGTAGTATTATGAATAATGTTGTTTTGAAC
>JBKDKG010000276.1:0-5182 GCA_046345095.1 Flavobacteriia bacterium
ATTTCATTGCCAAAAACATCCATTTTTAACGCAAAGCCATTGTTATATGCAAATCCTGTTAATATTACTGTAGAGTCTGATAATTGCTTCAAATTAGTTACTTCACATGTTTCATTCATTCCCGAGTGAATTCTTCTCGTCCAAAGTGTATCTCCATTTTTATTCAACAGCATACAGAGTCCTTCTGTAACCAAACTCTCATTGTTAAAAAATGACCCAACTGTCATAAAAGTAGAATCAGTAACCTCAAGAACTTTATTCAGCTTGATTGTTTGAGCTGTATTTGCGTATTTTTTAGAATTTAGTAGTTCACCGAAACCATTGAATCTATTAAAGAATACCTGCGTTCCATTACAGCCACCTACTAATACAATTTCACTGTCTGAATGAACAATAAAATCAGAAGCGACTAAATTATCAAAAATGTAGTAACGTTTATTGAATGTAGATTGTGCATTCAACGATGCTAGCACCAATATGAAGACTAGTGCGGATAGAATTTGTTTCATAAGAAATACTTTAAAAGTAAAAACGATAAATTGGGTAGATTGGTTGAATTCAACCGAGGTAGAGTTCTATTAAACCAGCTGGCGCTTGAATAGTCATGATTTTTTTCTTTCTATCAAGCTGGGTAACAACTCCATCCATGAGAGGAATGAGTACCTCTTTGGTTCCGTTCATGATTTGGATCAAAGGATTAACCTGCAGATCAATAATTGATTCCAATTTCCCAACCACTCCAAAATTAACATCAACAACAGAGAAACCTACGACTTCATGGTCGTAAAATTGGGTCCCGGTTAATTTGGGAAGGATTTGTGCGGGGAGAAATAAATTTTTTCGAAGAATGATCCGAGCATCATTTTCTGTGTTAACACCATCAAATTTTACGGCTGCAAAACCCTTGTTCTTAAGTTTGAATGATTCAACAAAAAAGGGAGAAAGTTGTCCGTTAATTTCTATAAAAACGGCATCTAAAGTTTCGTAATCCTCTGGATTCGTAACGTCTAAAAACAGCGAAACTTCACCTTTAAATCCGTGAAGTTTCGCTACATATCCTAAATGAAAGCAATCTGCTTTATTCATTCAAGTCAATAAATTATTCTGCTGAAGCCTCTTCTTCACCCGCCTCTTCAGCCGGTGTTTCTGTTGCTTCTTCAGTTGAAGTTTCTTCTGTTACAGTAGCTTCAACTTCTGTATCAGCAACTGCTTCTTCAACAGGAGTGTTTTTTGCTTCAAGAGCAGCAGCTTTAGCCGCATTTGTCTCTTCTTCAGCTTTCAGACGTGCTACTTTATCAGCTGCAGCCTCTTTCGCTAAATTCTCTTTCTTTCCGGTAACTTTTGCTTCTTTTTCTGCTACCCAAGCCGCAAATTTTGTTTCAACTTCTTCCGCAGTCAAAGCACCTTTTTTCACACCATTCAATAAATGGTTTTTGTGAAGTACTCCTTTGTAAGAAAGTATCGCACGAGCAGTATCGGACATTTCAGCACCTACTTGAACCCAGTTCAAAGTACGTTCGAAATTGATGTCGATAGTTGCAGGATTTGTGTTAGGATTGTATGTTCCTAATTTCTCGATGAATTTACCATCTCTTTTAGCTCTGCTGTCTGCAGCTACTAGGTGGAAGAAAGCTTTTCCTTTCTTTCCATGTCTTTGCAATCTGATTCGAGTTGCCATAGTTGTTTTACAATGTGGGGTGCGAAACCCCGGTTTATAAATTATTTAATTGGGGTGCAAATATAGTTGAAAATTCAATACTAAAACGACTACCACTTAATTATTTAGCGAATCAAGTTTCATTCCTATCAAATACCTTTTCTATTTTTACAAAAAAGCACACTATGCGATCAATACTTTTTTCTTTCTTCCTTCTTTTCCATTTAATGAATTGGGCACAAAATATCCCCAATAATTCTGCTTTAAGTCTCCGTGAAATAATGAAAGGAAATGAATTCATTGGATATCAACCGGAAAACATACGGTGGAGTGCGGATGGTAAAAAGATCTATTTTGATTGGAATCCGACAAATGAACTCGGGAATTCCGTCTACGAGTTAACTCTGACCGATAAAACCAAAAAACCAAAAAAGGTTGATCCTATAACCGTGTTTGAATATGATCCCGAGCAGGCCGCCTATGGAATCCAGTATTCAGCTATCGAAGGAGCACTGGTAATGATCAATAAAACTAGCGGAAAGGAGAAATTGATCCTTCATTCATCCAATCCGGTGCGTAATATTCAGCGATTAAATGATCCTAACTCCATCGCATTTGAGCAGAATAACAACCTGCATATTTACAATGTTTCGGACGGAACTATTCGGCAAATAACGAATTTCAGGTCAGGAGAGGATCGATCCAAAAAAATGGATTCAACCTATCTTATGAAAGAGGAAGTACGATTGTTTCAGTATATTCAAGACAAGAACGAACGAAAAGAATGGAGAGAAAAGAATCAGGTAAAGCAATTCCGTTTTCCGGAGGAGTTCTACTATGGAAATGAAGCATTGGAGAACATTCAAATTAGCAAAGACGGAAAATTTATCTCATTTCTGCTGAGTAACTATCCTAAACAAAAGGAAACCCACGTAGAGAACCATATTGCTGCGGATGGGTATACCTACCCTACTTCTGCACGTCCCAAGGTTGGTGAAGAAGAACCCACGCACCGAATGGGAATCTATGACCTTCAAAAAGACACTGTCTATTTCCTTGATCTTTCCAAATTGAGTAATATTCGAAAAAAACCGGCATACATCAATGATTCTTCACTTTTTGAAAAGGATCGTAAGGTGGAAATCTATGCGTTAAAATTCCCAACAACCTATGGAAAGGCGGTTTGTGATATGCGTTCCTATGATAACAAGGACCGCTGGATTATCTTGATAGACCTTACCACTGGTAATTTTACCGAGATCGATCACCAGCATGATGACGCGTGGATAGGAGGCCCGGGAATCTCGGGGTGGTACAACACATTAGGTTGGTTAAAAGACGATCAGACCATTTATTTTCAATCTGAAAAGACGGGCTACTCACACATTTATCTGCACCACATTTCAAAAAAGGTTACGTGGCAACTGACTCAAGGAAAATGGGAAGTTCACAACGTTCAACTTTCAAAGGACGGCAAAGCATTTTACATCACTGCCAATCGATCACACCCGGGTGATCGCAATTTTTTAAGGGTAGATATTGAATCACAAAAAGCTGTCCCTATTTTAAGCAATGAAGGATGTCACGATGTCGCACTCTCTCCTGATGAAAAAACACTCGCTATGCGATTCTCAGACAAAAACGAACCTTGGGAATTGTATCTCGCACCAAACATAAGCAACACATCGAAAATTCGAATTACAGATTCTAGAACACCTAATTTCAAATCATACAATTGGACTGAACCAAAGGTTATCACTTTTAAAGGCAGTGATAACACCGATGTTTACGCTCGGTTATATGAACCTCTTTCGAACAAGAAAAACAGTGCTGCGATTATTTTTGTACACGGGGCAGGTTACCTCCAAAATGCTCACAACTATTGGAGCAATTACTACCGTGAATATATGTTTCATCATTTATTGGTGGATAATGGTTTTACAATAATGGATATAGATTACAGAGCAAGTGAAGGTTATGGACGTGATTATCGCACTGCCATCTATAGGCACATGGGTGGACGAGACCTTCAAGACCATCTTGATGGAAAAAATTACCTTGTCAATGAACTAGGAATTGATTCGAATCGCGTTGGAATTTACGGTGGGTCTTATGGTGGATTTATCACGCTGATGGCGATGCTTTCCACACCAGGTAAATTTAATTGTGGTGCCGCATTAAGATCTGTAACTGATTGGGCACATTACAACCATGAATATACCAGCAACATCCTTAATTATCCCGAAACCGATCCAGATGCTTATAAAAAAAGCTCTCCAATTTACTTCGCAGAGAATTTACAAGGAAAATTATTAATGCTACACGGAATGGTTGATGACAATGTTCAATTTCAAGATGTTGTTCGACTGAGTCAGCGATTTATAGAACTTGGCAAGGAGAATTGGGAATTAGCTGTTTTTCCGGTCGAATCGCATGGTTTTAAAGAAAGTTATTCCTGGAACGATGAATACCGTCGTATTTATGAATTGTTTTACTCTGAATTAATTCTCAAATTCGCAAAATGATTATCAAGGAATTGAAGAACAAAGAAGAGATGCTTTCGTTTTTGCACGTGCTGCAAGATCTCTATCCTACTTTGACGTTGGAAGATTATTCTCGTGATCTTGACGAAATGCTTCCAAATAATCGCTACGGTCAAATTGCTGTTTTTGATGGCGAAGAATGTGTTGGACTTACTGGTTTCTGGATCGGAACTAAACTTTGGTGCGGAAAATACCTAGAGATAGATAACTTGGTCGTTTCTGCCAAGCACCGCTCAAAAGGAGCCGGAAAGTTAATGTTTGATTACCTGGCTATCAAAGCCAAGGAAGAAAACTGTGTGATGATGTCATTGGATTCTTATACAAGTAATTTTAAAGCGCATAAATTTTTCTATAACGAAGGATTTGCGCCAAGAGGTTTCCACTTTATTAACATTTTAAAGGAGGAATTTATCCGTTAATTCATCTAATCTTGCCGTTGGATGAATTATTCTATTAAACTTTCCTAAGACAAAATCCATTTGTTTATTTTTATAAAATAAATCTAAACCATGAATAAACTTATCATAGGCACTCTTAGCGTGCTTCTTTCCTTCTCCTATTTTGCTCAGGATGAATCCTCGAAAAATTGCTCAAAAAGAGACCGATTTAAAAATCAACAACTGAAAAGTAACTCCCTCACTGTTTCACAGATTGTTGAAACAGAAAAATACAACGTTCATTTCTACGCTTTAGACGTGTCAATGACAAACCTATCTACAGCAATTGGTGGTACTGCAGAAATACATGCTACAGCAAGACAAGACATGGATTCAGCATTATTTGAATTATTTTATACTTTAGCCATAACTGAAATTCGCGTTGACGGAAATCCCGTTCAATTCAGCCGAAATTTATCTGCTGTAAAAGCCCCAGTCAATAAATTAGCAGGAGAATCTTTTATTCTTTCCATTGATTATAATGGAACTCCGCCAGACGCTACAACAAATCCTTTGGGTGGAGCAGGAATGACAAATGACAATTC
>JBKDKG010000277.1:0-2060 GCA_046345095.1 Flavobacteriia bacterium
CATGTGGTGCTTCCGCCGCGGCGGATTGAGCTACGGAGCCGAAATGTTTCTATAATTAGAAACAATATTTATATATCTTAACCCCTAACCTGCATCCACATTCGTTCATGTGGTGCTTCCGCCGCGGCGGATTGAGCTACGGAGCCGAAATGTTTCTATATTTAGAAACAATATTTATTTATCTTAACCCCTCACCCGCATCCACATTCGTTCATGTGGTGCTTCCGCCGCGGCGGATTGAGCTACGGAGCCGAAATGTTTCTATAATTAGAAACAATATTTATTCATCTTAACCCCTACCCGCATCCACATTCGTTCGTGTGGTGCTTCCGCCGCGGCGGATTGAGCTACGGAGCCGAAATGTTTCTATAATTAGAAACAATATTATTTAATTAACCTCTCACTCGCATCCACATTCGTATATGTGGTGCTTCCGCCGCGGCGGATTGAGCTACAAAGCCATTTGTGGCTGCAAATATACTTCGTTTTTTCTTTTTTACAATAGAAATGAATGAATTTATTCAATCATAGCGGAGATCCCCCTGTCGAGGAGTCCCACACACATGGGTTTTAAAACTTCGTATTCACCTCGTTTAACCTGGCATTTACCGTTGTGATGAATTATCCAGGTACATTGCTCTGCTTGAACTGGGTGATGACCGCAAACTTCAATTAACGAAGTAATCACATGATCAAATGTATTCACATCATCATTGTAAACGATCAAATCCTTAGAATCAACCAACAACTCCAATACCTCCTCTTCAAATTGTTCTTGTGTCCCCATTTTTTAATTGCAATTTATGTCAAATATACGCTCAAAACAAATTTTTATTACTCGACTATTCAATCGTTCCTTTTAATCCAAACTCTTCTAATTTAGTCAACAAAACAGTAACTTTCTCTTCTGGAACATCAAAGATACGCAATTCAGTTTTCAAATCGTTTCGCTTAAATTCTCGTCGGTAATTAAACCGCAATAGCCAATCTCCAAAATCACCAGGCATAGATGAACCCATAAATTCAACTTTGACAACCTTCGCAGTCATCGAAACATTCTTTTGCACAATCACCGTATCAATATCATCCTTAAAATAAAATACCTGCGGCAATGATTCCCTAGAATCTGCAATTGCTGATTTCACTTTTTTATCATTCTCATCATAGTAGAAACTTCCGTGACTGTTGTATCGATTCAATATTTCTCTCGGAAACTCGTCGAATGTCTTTTTGGTTACAATTTGCACTGCTTCAATCGTCTTTGTTTCAGATATCAACAATGAAGGATCAATTTTTATTTCACTTTTTATTGAAGGAACAACACCAGCGTTAGGAGAACTTACTTGTGTATTATTCGTTTCAGATTTTTGCACTTGCTTGCTTTCAAGAATAGCTTCTCCATTCTCTTTTAGAAGTTGTTCAGCCTCTGCTAAAGTTATTCTTTGAGATTTGTAATAAGCGGTAATGAATGCGTCCTTAATTCCTTTATCAATAGCTTCTTGTTTCTTCGGACGAGCCTCATCAATTGAATTAAACATGCCTGAAGAATAACGAATTTGACCGTTCGGCAATCGATTGCTGATTAACGGCGCCATGTTGCTTACAACCTTGGCATTTATAGGATTATTGAACACACCCACTTGAACAGTATAAAACAAGCCTAAATGATTTTCAACTGGATCAGCTTTAACTCCACCAGGAACATTGTTGTAATCGGTCTCTGTAATAATTGGCATTGCTTCAACTGCAGGTGTCAAGCTATCAGAAATAGTCAGTCCCATTTTTTCGGCGGTATTTGCTGCCATTTCAAGCACAAGCTCGTTCTCCCCTTTTGGCAAACATTGCTTACTTAATTCAAGGGCACGTGCCTCAGCAAGTGAAATCCGTTTACCATCACAATAAGCGATTGCGAATGCGTCAGCGTAACCGATTGCTCGAATTTTATTTCTTGCATCCAACACATTTTTAGAACTATTGAAATATCCAGCCATGTATCTGGTAATTCCGTTGTTCAACGTCTCCCCTGAAACAGGATTAAACTCACGGAATCTATCCTGTGG
>JBKDKG010000278.1:0-2543 GCA_046345095.1 Flavobacteriia bacterium
GGTATTGGTTACGGCATGGAGGCTGTTCAAGTCAATGGAAACAATATCTTGGATGTCATTAGAGCCGTAAGGAAAATCAATGAAGACATTCGCAAAAATCCTAAGCCTTATTTGTTAGAGTTGATGACATTTCGTATGCGAGGCCATGAGGAAGCGTCGGGTACTAAGTATTATCCTGAAGGTTTGCAAGAGGAATGGGCAAAACAAGATCCTGTTTCCAATTATGAACTGTATTTAAAGGAAAATGGAGTACTGACTGATGAAATAGAGCATCAATACCGTGGTGAAATCAAAGAGGAAATTCAAAATGGTTTTGACGAAGCACATGCCGAAAAGGCAATCGAGCCTTCCTTAGAAAGAGAATTAGAGGATTTGTATGCGCCTTTTGATCAGAAGTTAATTGCAGCGCAGGGGGGTAAGACTGAAAAACGATTTATTGATGCCATTCAAGATGGTTTAAGAGAATCGATGGAAAAATACCCTGATCTCGTCATAATGGGCCAAGATATCGCTGAATATGGTGGTGCATTCAAAGTGACTGAAGGCTTTGTCGATCAATTTGGTAAAGACCGCGTCAGAAATACACCAATTTGCGAATCTGCAATTGTTGGTGCAGGTCTTGGATTATCAATTGCTGGAATGAAAGCGATTGTCGAAATGCAGTTCGCTGATTTTGTTACATGTGGATTCAACCAAATCGTCAATAATTTAGCAAAACTGCATTGGCGCTGGGGACAAAATGCCGATGTTGTAGTTAGAATGCCAACAGGAGCAGGTACAGCAGCGGGACCATTTCATTCACAAAGTAATGAGGCTTGGTTTTTCCATACGCCGGGATTAAAAATTGTATACCCATCAACTCCTTATGATGCAAAAGGACTCATGAATGCGGCTATTGAAGATCCAAATCCTGTGATGATTTTTGAGCATAAGTACCTGTATCGAAGTTTGAAGGAGGAAATTCCCAATGACTATTATACAGTTGAAATAGGTAAGGCGCGAACAGTTTCTGAAGGGTCGGATATCACTATTGTTACGTATGGATTAGGTGTGCATTGGGCTACCGAAGCTATGGCGGATCTACCAGGAGTAAAAGCGGAGATAGTGGATTTAAGAACTTTATAACCTCTAGATACGGAAGCTATTTACGCAGCAGTTCGTAAGACTGGAAAAGTAATCGTTTTGCATGAAGATTGTATGACTGGAGGAATAGGAGGAGAACTCGTTGCATTAATCAATGAGAATTGTTTCGAAGAATTAGATGCCCCTGTTAAAAGAGTCGCATCTTTAGATACACCTGTTCCTTTTGCAGTGTCATTAGAAAATCAATTTCTACCAAAAGAAAGATTGAAGCAAGCCTTAAATGAATTGCTTGATTATTGAAACAACAAAATATAGCATAAAAAAACCGATCTCTTGATCGGTTTTTTTGTTTTAAAACAGTAGATATTAGTCTTTTACTAGTGTGTATCCAGGGTATTTCTTAATGTCGAAAACAAATTTTGAATCTTCAACTGCAGCATTTGGGGTGAACTTTGTTAATGAGTAAGTCATTACGGTTCCATCTTTCGCTTTCATGATTGCTTTTTTCAAATCATTTGATGCCTTTGAAATGTATAGGATGATGGTATGGTACTGTACTTTTCCTGGATTTTTAGGAAACAAATTGATGACATGTACAGCTTCATTGTTTAGTTTATCCTCTTTATCGTATTTATTTTTGAATCCAGATTCCCAAATTGTCATCAATTTTTTCGGGTTCATTGATTCTCCATCATCTTCGTTCGCATCTGTTTCATATACAGACTTCTCTTCTTTTACAATTGTCCAGGTCTTGATTCCATTGGAAATAATTGTGTTATCACCGTAAGACGCATAATACTTATCACCTTTAACCCAACCTTTTCCAGTTTCACTTTCATTTGCTCCAGAAGCAGCATTTTTAATGTTTGCGCTGAATTCAACATAGAAAGATTTTTGACTTTTCATCTTGGTTGAAAGTTTGTCCAAGATGGCTTGCGCTTTTGCATCTTGACCGAAAGAGGAAAAGGAAAGCAGGATAAATAGTGCGAATAGAATTCTCATTTTCATTTGTTTTCGATGCAAATATCAGAAATTGTGCCAAATAAAAAAAGTAATCTACGTCAATAGCATTAATACATTGATTAATTCAGTTAGATCGATGTCGTGTTTACCTTCAAAGTGAACTGTTTTATAGCCTTTTGAACTATAGAAGGAAAGAAGGTCATTTTGTTGTGCTGCATTGTAGAATTCATCGTTAGTTCCGACAAAGAAAAAGTGCTCTTTTTCATGCAGTTGGATCTCATTGTTTGGTTCTAAATCAGGAGGGTAAACACTCGCCCAAATCATTAAATGATCGGCTGAAATCTTACCACTTTGATACCATCTTGCAGCCGTCGCCCCTCCTTGTGAAAAACCGAGAATAAAAACTTTTTTGAATGATTTTCTTGCAGTTATTTCATCGTGCAAACTACTTAGCCAACATAGATTGTCTGAAATATCATCTTCACGCTCCTCTTTCG
>JBKDKG010000279.1:0-3381 GCA_046345095.1 Flavobacteriia bacterium
GGAGGTAAGGCCTCAAGAGGTGGTAAGGATTCTAAAGTTGCATACGATTATATCCGTCAAACCTGGGAAACAACGCCTGCATTAGCTGGTGTTCGTTCAACAGATTTACATACTTTTTGGGGAATGGCAGTGCACAATAGTTGCATTAATGTAGCTACGGTGCCTTCGACTTTAACATTCAAGGATGCAACGTATGGTTCGGCTCCAGCTGGAGCAGCATTGGAGGTTGTATTGTACCAAAAAGCCGGAATTGGAATAGGCTTACAAGCTAATAACCCATGGTTACAAGAACTTCCAGATCCAATTACAAAAGTAACTTGGGACAACTATATTACCATGAACCCATCAGAAATGGAAAAGGCAGGATATGCTACCACTTTTGATCAGGAAAATGGATTGAGTTTAGCGAAAATTAAGGTAGGATCTTCTGAAGTTACCTTACCAGTTTATCCTTCTCCTGGACAAGCACTAGGCACAGTTGGTGTAGCTTTGGGTTATGGTCGTGGAGCTAATGGAGAGAACATCGGTAAAGCGGCTTTCCAGACGAAAGAATATGGAGGTCATGCGACTGATGAAAATGGAAATGCAAAACCAATTGGTGCTAATGTTTTTGCATTTGTAAATGCGGGCTCAACCAATACATACGATGTAGTTGGTTCTATAACAAAGGTTGCAGGAACATATGCAATTGCAGCAACGCAGATTCATCACACTGTAATGGGTCGCCATTCTATTGTGCGTGAAACTACCTTAGATATCTTTAAAAACAATGACAAAGAGGCTTATAATCCAGCACATTTGCTTCAGAAGCTTGATAAAGAAGGAAATCACATAGAAAAACCTGTTGGTGAATTTGATTTGTGGGATGCACATCCTGTAGAGAAAATAGGTCATCGTTGGGGTATGACTGTAGATCTTTCTTCATGTATTGGTTGTGGTTCTTGTTTGGTAGCTTGTCAGTCTGAAAACAACGTTCCTGTTGTTGGAAAAGATGAAGTTAGAAGAGGTCGTGAAATGCATTGGTTAAGAATTGACCGTTATTTTGCTTCTGATGAAGAGGTAGTTGCAGGAACGAAAAAGGATGCTGACAATATTGATTACATTGCTGCTGAAAAAGCTGCTGTGAATCCTAAAGTGGTTCATATGCCAATGATGTGTCACCATTGTAATCATGCACCTTGTGAAACAGTTTGTCCTGTTGCCGCAACGACTCATAGTAATGAAGGATTAAACCAAATGGCCTACAACAGATGTATTGGTACACGTTATTGTGCAAACAACTGTCCTTACAAAGTGCGTCGTTTCAATTGGTTCAATTATCCTTCTTACAAGAAATTTACTGAAGTGAATCCTGCACAGGATGATTTAGGAAGAATGGTATTGAATCCAGATGTTACAGTTCGTACGCGAGGAGTAATGGAAAAATGTTCATTCTGTGTTCAACGTATTCAGGCTGGAAAACTTGTTGCGAAGAAAGAAGCTCGTCCAGTTATTGACGGAGATTACACGACAGCATGTGCAGACGCATGTCCTACAAATGCAATAATTGTTGGCGATTGGAATGACCTTAAATCAATGGTGCGTACAAGTTCTACTGACAACCGTGCTTATCAAGCGTTGGAGGAAGTAGGTGTTAAGCCGAATGTATGGTACAAAGTGAAAGTTCGTAATGAAAAGAACGACCTTTTAGAGAAATATCAGGTAGCTGAGGCGCATCATGAAGGTAATGCGTCACACGGAGAAAAAAAATCACATCATTAATTGAATAAAAACCTATTGTAATGCATAAGGAAGCAGCAATTAGAGAACCCCTCATCCTCGGTCATAAGACCTACCATGACATCACAGAAGATGTGTGCAAGCCAATCGAGGACAAGGCACCGAAAATGTGGTATATCCTATTTGGGATTGCTTTAATTATCGGCTTGTACGGTGTTGGATGTATCTTGTACCTTTTAGGAACAGGTATTGGAGTCTGGGGATTGAATAAAACAATTGGTTGGGCCTGGGATATCACCAATTTCGTTTGGTGGGTAGGTATCGGTCACGCTGGTACGCTAATTTCAGCCGTACTATTGTTGTTCCGTCAAAAATGGAGAATGGCGATAAACCGTTCTGCTGAGGCGATGACGATCTTTGCCGTATTCATGGCTGGAATGTTCCCTTTAATTCACATGGGAAGACTTTGGGTAGGTTATTGGACGCTTCCATTACCGAACCATTTTGGTTCACTTTGGGTGAATTTTAACTCACCACTTTTGTGGGACGTGTTTGCGATATCAACGTATCTTTCGGTGTCTTTAGTGTTCTGGTACATAGGTTTGATTCCGGATTTTGCAACTATTCGCGATAGAGCAAAGAAACCAGTTGCAAAAAGAATGTATTCTATTCTTTCTTTTGGATGGTCAGGTAGAGCAAAACATTGGAATCGATTCGAATTAGTTTCATTGGTTCTTGCTGGTTTAGCAACACCACTTGTATTCTCGGTTCACTCAATTGTATCATTTGACTTTGCCACATCAGTTATCCCAGGATGGCATACGACAATTTTCCCTCCATACTTCGTTGCTGGTGCGGTATTCTCAGGTTTTGCAATGGTACAAACTCTCCTTTTGATCATGAGAAAAGCGATGAATCTTGAGGCTTATATTCATACAAAGCATGTGGAGTACATGAATATTGTAATCATGGTTACTGGTTCAATCGTAGGTACAGCATATATCACGGAATTATTCATCTCTTGGTATTCTGGGGTTGAATATGAAGCTTATGCTTTCTTAAACAGAGCTACGGGACCATATTGGTGGGCTTATTGGTCGATGATGACTTGTAACGTGATTTCTCCTCAATTGATGTGGTTTAGAAAATTAAGAAGAAGTCTTCTTTTTACATTCATTATTTCAATTGTTGTGAACATAGGAATGTGGTTCGAGCGATATGTAATTATCGTTACTTCATTGCACCGTGATTATATTCCAGCTGCATGGAGTATGCATTATCCAAGTCACATTGATATAGGTGTATATATCGGAACGATTGGATTGTTCTTTGTGTTTTTCTTACTTTTTGCTCGCTACTTCCCAGTGTTGGCATTGAATGAAGTAAAAACGATACTGAAATCGTCTGGAGAGTCATACAAAAACACTCCTGACCACCATTAATAGAAGAATTTAAAGATTAAAAAAAGAGACATGTCAGATAAAGTAATGTATGCAATGTATGACGACGACGAAGTACTAAAAGATGGTGCTAAGAAGTTGGTTGCGAACGGCGTTAAGATCTCAGAAGTGTTTTCTCCTTTTCCAATTCACGGAATTGATCCTATTATAGGAGTGAAAAATACACGATTAGGTATCATGGCTTTCATTTATGGTATTACTG
>JBKDKG010000280.1:0-3386 GCA_046345095.1 Flavobacteriia bacterium
AAAGAAATTGATTATCAAAATCAACGGGTAGATTTGTCAATTTACTATGATTTCCGAGGTGAAGAAGCCGTAAAGGGTAATTATAAAGTTAAAATCTTCTGTGATGGCAACTTAATCGGAACAGATAGTTTTACACTGAAATAAATAATAGAGTTAGGTAACCACTCACATTAATTAATAGAATGGTAAATATTTTTATTGCAAATCTTGATTGGGAAATTACTTCCGAAGATTTGAAAACTACTTTTTCAACATTTGGAGTAGTGACGTATGCACATGTTGTTTTTGAAAAAGACACGAAGCGTTCGAAAGGATATGGTTATGTTGAAATGGAAAGCACCGATCATGCAATCAATGCGATTCAAGCATTGAATGGTATGGAGGTCAACGGTAGGAAGTTAGATGTTAAAATTGCATCACCAAAGGGCAATCGTCCACCGAAGAAAGAAGTAGTTGAGAAAAAGCCATTTGAGAAAAAGCCATTTGAGAAAAAGCCTTTTGAAAAAAGGACTTTTAACAATGATCGTCGTTTCGACAGTCGCAATCAAAATAGAGAGGGAAGTCGACCATATCAAGCAACATCAGATCGACCAAAAAGAAATTTCGACAATTAAAATTTGCAATTTATGTCAGCAATTGATCAAGGATTTGTAAATCATTCGATAGAATTAAATGGAGTTGCCACGATAGAATTCGGTCACCCATTGAGTAATTCGTTACCAGGAAAAATACTTCAGAAATTAGCCGAAACAATCACCGAACTTGGTCACAATGATGAGGTAAAAGTTATTGTGCTGCGTTCGGCAGGTGAGAAAGCATTTTGTGCTGGAGCTAGTTTTGATGAATTAATTTCAATTAAAGATTTTGAAACAGGCAAGACATTTTTCTCGGGTTTTGCAAAAGTAATTAATGCATGTAGAAAAGCACCAAAATTCATCATCGGGCGAGTTCATGGGAAAGCCGTTGGAGGTGGAGTTGGAGTCGCATCTGCTGTCGATTATTGTTTTGCAACAGAAAGTGCGGATGTTAAACTTTCTGAATTAGCGGTTGGAATTGGTCCTTTTGTGGTTGGTCCTGCCGTTGAACGAAAAATAGGATTAGCGGCAATGAGCGAATTGGCCATCAATGCAACAGAGTGGAGAAATGCTGATTGGGCAAAAAAGAAAGGTCTTTACACAGATGTTTTTGAATCTGATGTGGAGATGGACAAAGAAATTCAAAAATTGGCGAATCGTCTTGCGGCTTCAAATCCTGAGGCCATGGCAATGTTAAAGAAAGTCTTTTGGCAAGGCACAGACCATTGGGATGAACTTTTGGCAGAAAGAGCAGGTATGAGCGGGAGATTGGTTTTGAGCGAATTCACAGTAAATGCGATTAATTCATTCAAGAATAAATAATAAAACAAGGAGTTTTTTTGAGGTGGTCTAACTTTTTACGGCCACCTTTTCTTTTTTTAAAAATTCGTTTGTTAATAAAAATAGAAATCATATCTTTGCACCCCCAATTTAGGGATATTGTCTTATTTAATTAATAATAATAGTGGATACATTAAGTTACAAAACCGTTTCCGGCAACAAGGAGACCGCTAACAAAAAGTGGTTTGTTGTGGATGCAGAAGGCCAGACTGTTGGTCGTCTTGCAAGCAAGGTGGCGAAGATCATCCGTGGAAAACACAAGACGAACTTCACACCACATGCTGACTGCGGTGACAACGTTATCGTTATCAACGCAGAGAAAGTATCTTTCTCAGGAGCGAAGCTTGTAGACAAGGAGTATGTGCGTTATACTGGTTACCCAGGTGGACAGCGCTTTACTTCTGCTCAAGATATGCTTCGTAAGCACCCTGAGAGATTGATCGAAAAAGCTGTTAAAGGTATGTTGCCAAAGAACAAGCTTGGAAGAAAATTGTACACGAATTTAAAAGTGTATGTTGGACCTGAGCACAATCAAGTGGCACAGAAACCTGAGGCATTTAACCTTGATACATTCAAATAAGAAGCATGGAAGTAATTAACACATTAGGAAGAAGAAAAACGTCAGTTGCTCGTGTTTACCTTTCAAAAGGTACGGGTAAAGTGATTGTAAATAAGAAAGACTATAAAGAGGCTTTCCCAGTTGCAGTTCTTCAATCAAAAATTGAGCAGCCATTTGCGCTTACAAATACTTCAGGACAATATGATGTTCGAGTAAATGTATTCGGTGGTGGGATCAATGGTCAAGCAGAGGCAATCCGTTTAGGGATTTCTCGTGCTTTGGTTGAAGTTGCTGAAGAAAACAAAACATTATTGAAAGCAGAAGGACTTATGACACGTGATCCAAGAATGGTTGAACGTAAGAAGCCAGGGCAACCGAAGGCACGTAAGAAATTCCAGTTCTCAAAACGTTAAAAAGATTATTTGGCGGTTGTTTAGCATCCAAACTTCAGAGTACCCTTCATGTATTTGAACCCTCTGTTTGTTGAAATAAACTAATGCCTTACTGTTGAAAGACAGGGAACGTAAACAATTTTAAAAAGTAAAAAAATGTCAAAAGTAAGTTTTGAAAATTTATTAGAAGCAGGTGTTCACTTCGGACACTTGAAAAGAAAATGGAACCCGGCAATGGCGCCGTATATCTTTGAAGAGAAAAAAGGTATCCACATTATCGACCTCAATAAGACAATTGCACATCTCGATCAAGCATGTGCGGCAATGAAACAAATTGCTAAGTCGGGTAAAAAAGTTCTTTTCGTTGCGACAAAAAAACAAGCCAAAGAAATCGTTGCTCAGAAAGTAGCAGAAATCAATATGCCCTTCGTTACTGAGCGTTGGTCTGGAGGAATGCTTACAAACTTCCAAACAACCCGCAAGTCTATCAGAAAAATGACATCCATTGATAAAATGAAATCTGATGGTACGTGGGATACATTGAACAAAAGGGAGCGTCTATTTAAAACACGTCAGCGTGAGAAATTAGAAAAGAACTTTGGTTCAATTGCTGACATGACTCGTCAACCGGCTGCAATATTTCTTGTTGATATCTTGAAAGAGCATATCGCAATGAACGAAGCAAAAAGATTAAACATCCCAACGTTTGCAATGGTGGATACGAATTCGAACCCTAAGTTGGTTGATTTCCCAATCCCATCAAATGATGATGCAACAAAATCAATTTCTATCATCCTAGATGCAATTTGTGGTTCTATCAAAGAAGGTTTGGAAGAGCGTAAAAACACAAAAGGAGCTGACAAGGAAGAGGGAGTAGAAGAAGTAGCAGCTGCGAAAGTAGAAGCTACTACAGAAGAAAAAAACGATTAATTAATTAACTGATAATACATTTTCCATGGCAATTACAGCTGCAGATGTAAATAAATTGCGCCAACAGACTGGTGCAGGAATGATGGACTG
>JBKDKG010000281.1:0-9019 GCA_046345095.1 Flavobacteriia bacterium
ATCCTATATCGATCCACAGCAAAGTTTTCTGTAACAGAAGAATCAATGTTGGCGCACAGCTGGATGAAATTCTTTTTAAACGATTTAAGCAAAGGCTACAATGCACCAGCAAT
Organism: Flavobacteriia bacterium; assembly: GCA_046345095.1. GTDB lineage: Bacteria > Bacteroidota > Bacteroidia > Flavobacteriales_D > Crocinitomicaceae > M0103. The sequence continues at coordinate 114 of JBKDKG010000281.1, forward strand.
TCGTGATATTGAAAGAAAAAGCTTTGTCTTTCAGCCCATCTATTTTGATTACGACAAAGCTGAAATTCGCCCTGAATATCATGATTTCCTCATTAAGATGATTCGTGTGGTAGATGGACATACCGACCTAAGAATAAAAGTAACAGGCCATACCGACGCGGATGGATCGGATGCTTACAACGTTGATTTATCTAAAAAAAGGGCACAATCATTGATCGATTTTTTTGTAGCAAACGGACTGAGCAAGGATCGCATAGAAATCGATTTCAAAGGTGAAAGTCTACCTGTCGATTCTAATTCAACTCCAGAAGGAAAACAGCACAACCGAAGAGTAGACTTCGCTTTTATTTAGCCTTTTTCTTATTCGCGAATTCGATGATTATTCCAATTGAAGGCTGCACAATTCCAGCTGTATTCTCTATCAATTTTGTCTGATAACGCGTTGGATCGTTTGGATCTGTCAATGGCTGACCATTTGCATCCTTGATCACAAGTAAATATGGTGCCACACTCGTTTTGTGACCATACACATTTTGAATATCCAGGTAGAAATTCATCGAAAACTTATTCAAATATATTTTTTTATCTACTCGAATATTCAATTGATGATTGGCTCCTTCTCGAAGTGTGTTCAATTGATTGTAATTCAATAATCCTTGACCAGAAAGATCCCATACTTGTTTCAAACTTGACGTTGCAATATCATAAGGTGTGAATGGCGATCCTCCGTTAAAAAGCCAACGCATTCCAAGTTCCCATCCGTTTTTAAATCGTTTACCTCCAGTAATTGAAACGATATGTTTGCTATCCCATGCACTCGGAATGTATACATTATTCTTATCCAAAAATTCAGATGCGACAAAAGTGTAAGCTACGATTCCATAAAAACCTTTTAAAAGTTTTTGTTGGTATAAAAATTCCACACCGTAAGACCTTCCTTCTGAAGTTGAAGTAACTGCTTCATTACCAACAACACCAAAATCGGATCCTAGATTAGCCAAGGAAATCGAATCTTTTGTTGAGAAAGGATAATTGTGATACTTTTTCAAAAATCCTTCAACAGAAAAACGAGAATTCATTTCTGTTAAATAGGCAGCACCTAGCACAAAATGATCAGCACTAATGTATTTTAAATTATTGTTTTTATTCACCAAATCTCCATTTACATCGCGGTAGCCCAATATAGTATATGCCGGCAATTGGTGAAATCTCGCTAAATTCCCATTGATAGTTAATCGATTATTCACTTTATAGGTTGCGGAGAACATTGGAGATATTTGATTCAAAGGATTACTCATACTTTTAGAGTAATTATTGAAATCGGAGCGCAATCCAACTGAAAAATTAAATCGTTCATCCGCTGAACCATTCGAAAATTGAGCAAACATTGAACCTTTACTTAAGAATAAATCAGATGTGTAATCAATCGTTACAGGAACACCTTGAAAACTTGTACGATTGAAGGTACTGTTGTTGTATCGAGCATATTCATAACCAAAACCGGTGTTAAATTTCCAGCCATTCCAATTTACATTGTGTTCAAATCGGAATTTATTTTCCGCTTCAAAGGAGCTATAATCCAATATTTTATTCTCAGGTTTTTCAATATTTCCCACATATCTTGTCGACATATTTTTAAGCATATTTCTACTTACAACTATGTTTTGATATGAGTTTTTAGAATAATGCAACCAGTTCACCCCAAAGGTATAATTCCATTGATCTTGGGTAGGAATATTTCCAAGAATAAAATCATTGAACTCGCGCGTAGTCGAATCCGTGACCTTATCATTTACTTTCGTATTCAATGAAAAATCATCTAGAGCACCCAATCCTAAAATTGTGATTCTATTTTTAAGATTTGGTTTTAAATTGACTTTAAATTGGAAATCGTTGTATGTAGGTAAAAAAGGCAATTGTAGTGCAGAAAATAAAAACTGTAAATAGGATCTTCTCGCAGAAAAGATAAAGTCTGCTTTTTTGCCCAATGGACCATCAAAAGTTAAGGCCGCATCACTTGAACCAAGCGCAAAGTTTGTTATTAATCCATCCGAATTTCCATCTTTTTGTTTGAATGAGATAACAGAACTCAACCCATTTGCCCTGTTGGAAGGAAATGCACCACTGTAAAAATCTACTTCACGAATGAAATTCACATTAAGCAATCCCACAGGTCCACCGCTACTTCCTTGCGTTGCAAAGTGATTTATATTCGGAACCTCTATTCCGTCAAGATAAAATTTATTCTCCCCAGGAGATCCACCACGAATAATGATATCATTTCTAAATGTGGCTCTAGAAGCGACACCTGGCAATGCCTGAAGTACTTTACTCACGTCACGACCGGCACCTGGCTGACGTTCAATTTCAGTCGCATTGAGAGTTCTTAAAGAAACAGGGGATTCACTTCTGGGAGTAAATGGCGACGCTTTTACAACAATCTCCTTTTGTTCTTTCGCAAATGGTTCAAGTGCAAAATCCAAATCAACAACACGAGAAATTGTGACCGTAATATCATCGATAATCAGATCTTGAAACCCAGTATTACTGGCTTTAAACGTATAAATTCCTGGAGCTAAACCTTCGATTATATAGATCCCATCTACATCACTGGTGGCGCCCATTTGCTGACCAACAACATTAACTTTTACAAATGGTAATGGTTCATTATTGATAGAATTGAAAACTTTCCCTGTTACTTTTGAAAGCTGCGCAAATAATGAAGAAAAAGATAAAATTAGAATGGCAAGTAGACTATATTTCATGATGGGTATTTTACTAAATTGACAAATCGGGCTCAAAATTGTTCATTTAATTCATAAAAAAAGCCGCTTTCTGCGGCCTAATTTAATTTTCAACTCTTTTCCAATATTGGGTTCTAAAAAACGGCCCGATATATCCTCTGACATTTAATCGATTCGAATTTTGAGGATCAATCCACATTTTTACATCATAAATTTTACCATTTTCTGGATCAACGATTGTCCCACCTTCCCATGAACCGCCATTCCATTTCAAACTTCTAACGATTTGAAGTCCTAAAATTGGCTGATCTTTGCGGTCATCCGTACATTTTGTGCACTTCGGATTTGGACCTTTAATCTCATTTGGAAAAACATAGGTGATCTTACCAAATAGTTTATCATTCTGCTTGTAAAGCTCTACTATCGATTTTTGTTTACCCGTTTCATCGTCAATTGTTATCCACTTACCAATACATGATTGCCCCAAAGCTTGAGCACTGATTATAAGTGTAATGGCAATTAAAAGTTTTATCAATTTGATTGTGGTTTTTTGAAGCGAAACAAATATATCGCAAAAGCAGTTGAAATAACTATGCTTTAAGAAAGTTTAAGAGAATCTGCTTTCCATTCTCGGTCAAAATTGATTCAGGATGGAATTGAACACCATAGATTCCTTTTTCAGAATTTTCAATTGCCATAATCGTTTTATCCATAGACATTGCTGTTACTTTCAACCCCGTTAATTCTAGATTTTTGACTGCCCAACTATGATAAAGCCCAACGTTGAATGTATTCTGACACTTTTTAAACAAAACCGAATTCACATCTACTTTTATCATCTCGCTAACACCATGCTTGACTTGATCCATATTGTATAAATCAGCTCCAAAATACTCCGCGATACCCTGCATTCCCAAGCAAACGCCTAACATTTTTTTTCGTTCAATAAATCGATCAAGAAGTGCGAGAAAATTTAACTTTTCTGATGGCAAACCAGGTCCAGGTGAAAAAATAAGTTTGTCAAAATGAGGCAATTCTTCCAAATTTATTTTGTCATTTTTGAGAACAATTACTTCAACTCCCAAAGCATCGAGGTAATGCGAGAGATTGTAAGTAAAAGAATCATAAAAATCCACTAGTAGAACTTTCAAATTATCGAACTTGAATTATTAAACTTGCACAAAGTTAATCAAAGCAAAATTGGAGAAAGAGATTTCACTTTTTGTTTTAGTTCAAAAAAACATTCACTAAAAGTGATTTAATTGCGTTAACGATTTATGAAAAAATCCATTCAAATTTCAGGAGCACCAGCTCCAATCGGACCTTACAGTCAGGCCATTTTAGTAGATAACACGATATACGTGAGCGGACAAATCCCTCTAGATCCATTTACTGGAAACTTGGTTCTTGACACAATCGAAGCTTCAACACATCAGGTATTGAAGAATATTACGGCTCTTTTAAAAGAAGCAGGTATGACGTTCGAAGATATTGTCAAGTGTAGTATCTTCCTTAAAGACATGAATGATTTCGCTGCAATGAACGCAGTTTATGGAAGCTATTTCGGAACAGTCCCCCCTGCTCGCGAAACAATTCAAGTAGCCAAATTACCTTTGGATGTGAATGTTGAAATTTCTTGCATTGCAATAAAACAATAATTTGAATCAAAACTACCCACATAAAATCGCAGTTATCATTGTCAATTACAATGTAGAATATTTCCTTGAGCAGTGTCTCAATTCAGTAAAGAAAGCACTTAAAGGAATAAATGGTGAAGTTTTCATTGTTGACAACAATTCAATTGATGGCTCGATAGATATGGTCAAACGGAAGTTTGAAGAGTTTAATTTAATTGCAAATAAAGACAATAAAGGATTTTCAAAAGCCAACAATCAAGCAATCGAACTTTGTAATTCTGAATATGTCCTTTTACTCAATCCAGATACTGTAATTGAAGAAGATACGCTGCACAAGGTAATTTATTTCATGGATGAACATCCTGATGCAGGTGGATTAGGTGTAAGAATGGTTGATGGAAAAGGACAGTTTCTTCCTGAATCTAAACGAGGACTACCAACCCCTGCAGTGGCTTTTTACAAGATATTCGGACTGTCTCGCCTTTTTCCAAGTTCTAAAACGTTCGGTCAATACCATGCTGGTCACTTGAGTGAATTTGAAACAAGTGAAATTCAAATTTTAAGTGGTGCATTTATGCTGATGCGCAATGATGCTTTAAAGAAGGTTGGACTTTTAGATGAAGCCTTTTTCATGTATGGAGAAGATATTGATTTGTCATATCGTATTTTGAAGGGTGGATATAAAAATTATTATTTCCCTGAAACAAGAATCATCCATTATAAAGGAGAAAGCACTAAGAAAAGTTCAGTGAATTATGTATTTGTTTTTTACAGAGCAATGGTCATTTTTGCACAAAAACACTTTTCACAAAAAAACGCGCGCCTCTTTTCTTTTCTAATCAACGCAGCCATTTATTTTCGCGCTTCCTTGGCTATTCTGACACGATTTATTAAAAAATCAACACTTGCCTTAGCAGATTATACAATCCTATTAGTTGGCTTATTTGCAATGACATATCAATGGAAAAAAATTCACATTGATTTCCCAGAACATATTTTAAACATCTCTATTCCATCTTACACTTTGCTTTGGATGATTGGGGTCTTTTTTAGCGGAGGATATGATCAACCTATTAAATTTAAAAATGTTCTAAAAGGTAGTTTCTTGAGCACACTTTTTATTTTAATTATTTATGCGTTATTGCCAAAAAGCTGGCAATTCTCAAGGCTTTTCATACTTACAGGTACACTTTGGGTTATATTTTATTTTATAATTTCACGAATATTCTTGCATTTCTCAATTGGTAAAACATTCAGTTTATCCCCTATTCGGAGCAAAAGACTCGCAATTGTTGGAAGTCAACAGGAATTCGACCGAGTTACAGAAATTCTGAAACACACACATCTAAAATTTGAACTTTTTGAACGTGTTTCGGCAAGTGAGGAAAAAGAAGTCTCGAGTATTGGAACAATTAATCAATTAGATCAAATCTTACACATTCATGCTATTGACGAAGTAATCTTTTGCGCGAGAGACACTTCCGCTAGCAGTATCATACACTGGATGACGAGTATTCCAAATAACATTGAATACAAAATTGCTCAACCTGATAGCTTGTCGCTAATTGGAAGCAACTCCATCGAAACAGCTGGCGACTTATACGTTTTTAATATGAACGCTATAAGTAAAAAGGACAACGTTCGAATAAAAAGAACATTTGATCTATTGCTGAGCACATTGTTTTTGATTTTAAGCCCAGTTCTGTTGTTCAACTTTTCAAACAAAAAGAAATTTTTGAAGAATTTGTTAAAAGTATGGGCGGGACAAAAATCCATTGTTGGTTATAATTTCATGCATTCACAGGACATTACAGAACTTCCAAGAATAAAACCAGGAGTGCTTTTTCCGAGTGATGAAATCTCCTACATTGAAGAAGGTTTGGCTGATAAATTAAACTTAATTTATGCTAGAGATTACCATCTGAAAAAGGACATATCGATTCTTTTAAAAGCTTGGACAAAACTCGATAGATAAATCGCTCGATACCATTTGTCTTAACAGAATTTTCACTTACTTTTGTACCCTAAAAATTAACAGAAACCAATTTACCATATGGCACAAATTGAAATCAGACTTCCTAAAATGGGAGAAAGCGTCACGGAAGCTACTATCACAAACTGGCTGAAAAACATCGGTGATACAGTCGAGATAGATGAGCCACTTGTGGAGGTTGCAACAGATAAAGTTGACAACGAATTACCATCAGAGGCTGGGGGTGTTTTGATTAAAAGATTTTTTGAAAAGGATCAAGTTGCCCAGGTAGGCGATGTTATTGCCCTAATTTCTACAGATGGAGATTCAGCTGTAGCAGAACCTTCAAAAGAAGTAAGCGCACCAATTGATGCTGTGAAAGAAATCGTAGCCAACATTGAAGTTGTTAAAGAAAGTGTAATTGGAAATGGCGAAGCAATCGAAAAAAATGGTCCTTCTGGTAAATTTTATTCCCCGCTCGTAAGAAGTATTGCTGAAAAAGAAGGAGTTTCAATGAATGAACTTGAAACCGTGAATGGGTCAGGTCAAAGCGGACGAGTTACCAAAAAAGACATTTTAAATTATGTTGAGAATAGGGAAACTACACCTAGCACTTCTGCAAGTGCCGTTCCTGCAACTGCTGCTTCAGCTCCCGCTTCTACAACTCAAGCTGCTCCTGTTGCTGCATCAATTGCTTCAGCCAGCAACAATAGTTCTAGTTTCTTAGCCAATATTAAGGAACCAATTGTCGTGCCTAATCCAGGTGATGAGATCATTGAAATGGATCGTATGCGCAAACTTATTGCTGAACATATGGTAATGTCTGTGCATGTTTCGCCTCATGTCACATCTTATGTTGAAGCAGATGTTACTGAAATTGTTCAATGGAGAGACAAGGTTAAAAAAGATTTTCAAAAAAGAGAGGGAGAGAATATTACGTTCACACCAATTTTAATTGAAGCAATTGTAAAAGCTATCAAGGATTTCCCAATGATCAATGTGGCTGTTAGTGGAACAAATATCATTAAACGCAAGGATATTAATATTGGAATGGCAACCGCACTTCCAACTGGAAACTTAATCGTTCCTGTAATCAAAAATGCAGACAGGATGAATTTGGTTGGTTTAACAAAATCAGTAAATGAACTGGCAAACAGCGCTCGCAATAATAAATTAAAACCTGAAGATATTCAAGGTGGAACATTTACGGTTACGAATGTTGGTTCTTTTGGAAATGTTATGGGAACTCCAATTATCAATCAGCCACAAGTTGCTATTCTTGCGTTGGGAGCTATTCGTAAAATTCCTGCTGTAATAGAAACGCCACACGGTGACTTCATAGGAATTCGTCACAAAATGTTCTTGTCACATTCCTACGACCATAGGGTTGTGGATGGAGCACTTGGTGGGCAATTCGTTCGCAGAGTTGCCGATTATCTTGAATCTTTTGATCCTAACAGGGAATTATAAGTCTAGTCTCTAATAAAATGAAAAATTTAACCTTATTTCTAAGTTTAATTTGTTTACCATTGCTTTCGCATGCTCAATATACTGAGTATGATGTGCGTAAAATGGTGAGAGAGTCTTCTGAAGAAGAACTTGTCACTGATTGTTCCCGCATGCTTCAGGAAAACTACTTCTTTTTTTCAGAAATTGTTGTTGACAAATTACTTCAGTTAAAACCACAAAGCCCAAATTACAACTACAGAAAGGGTTATATTATTTTGGATTCTCGTCAAGATTGGGTTGCTGCAATGCCGCATTTACTTATTGCTGTAACCAATACGGATAAAAATTTTGACATGTATTCCTCGAGTGAAAAAAGTGCTCCAACGGACGCCTATTATCATTTAGCAAGATGTTATCACTTGGACGCACAATTAGACAAAGCAAGAGAATACTATAAAAAGTTCATCGAGTCATCAAATAGCCAATCGGAGTTAATTCCGATGGCAAAACTGCGTCTGACACAATGTGATGTGGCACAGCAAATCCTGGCCAATCCAAAAAGCGCAAAAGCAGTAAATATTGGTGAAAAAATCAATACTATTTACCCAGAATATTCGCCTGTAATTTCATTCGATGGAAGTGCAATTTATTTTACATCAAGAAGACAGTGGGAAGACAATTCTACGGATGAATACCGAGATCCAATGTTGAACCAATTTCCAGAGGACATTTACATTAGTGAAAGAAACACTGAAACAGGTGAATGGAACACTCCTAAACGTCTTCCATTTTGTGATGGCCGATTGAATGAGGCGACTGTAACGGTTAGTTCAGATGAACGAAGAATCTATACCTATGAAGACAGAACAGGCAATGGGGATATATACTTTTCCGATTTTAAATACAATAAGTTTCGTGAATTAGTGCTCCTTCCCTATTTAAAGTTTAATACACAGTATTGGGAGACACATTGCACCGTAACAAGAGATGGTCTTCAAATGTATTTTGTTTCAGACCGTCCAGGCGGAATTGGAGGAAGGGATATTTATCGCATGTCCAAATTGCCAGATGGTACATGGAGCGCTCCAATGAACTTAGGTCCGT
>JBKDKG010000282.1:0-1671 GCA_046345095.1 Flavobacteriia bacterium
GTTCGCCGTTCATTGCCAAGCCGCTACATGCACCTCGCTGAGGATCTTGCGCAAGATGCTATTGTCAAAGCAATTGAAAAAATTGACAAGTACGATCCTTCCAAGGGCAATTTCAAATCATGGTTGTATCGTGTAACTCAAAATCTTTGTTTTGATACGATTCGCTCAATGAACAAAATGGAAATGGTTCCAATCTCAGCCAATGTTATTCAGGAAACATTTACTAACCTTTCAAAAGATGTGAATTACGATGGGTTGAAAAAGATCAGAAGAGCCATGAAATTTCTAAGTGATCGCGATCGCATGCTTATCACCTACCGTTTCATGTTTAATTTGAGTGGACGTGAAATGGCTCAATTAACAGGTATTCCCGAAAATCAAATCAATATTTATTTTCAACGAGCAAAAAATAGGTTAATTGAACTCTGCAAAGAAGCAGCATAAAAAAAGAAAACCGGCTTAGGCCGGTTTTTTTTATGGGATTAATCTTCTAAATCCTACAACACGTTCACTTGAATAATAGCCAATATTTACTTCATCGTCCTGATTACCACCAATGCAAATAATATTTCCAGCTTCATCTTTTCCGATGTAAATTGCAGCATGTCCCTTCCAAGAATTTTTATCATCTCTCCAAAAAATTACTACATCACCGGGTAATGGATTCTTTACTTCTTTACCTACTTCCATCCAGGATTTTGCAGTCGCTTTTTTATTAAAAAAAAATCCATTTTGTTTCGCACAAAAAATCACAAACACACAGCACCAGGCATCTTCATCTGTGCGTATTTTCCCATTCCCTGTTTCCTTGAAAAATTTCAAAATCTGATCATTGTGCTGGTCTCCAGGAATTTCTTTCAATCCATAAAATTTCACCGCCTCCTTAATCATAGGTATTTCAAAATAATCCGCTTGTAAACCTACCGCAGTCAAATCGTGGTAAAACAACTGTTGCGTTTTGTTCAATTTCACGAAATCTACCGACTTCGTGGTCGTTGTTTTGTCCAGAGGAATCAATACAATCTTTTTTTCTGCAACAGGTTGAACAATTTTTACCGGTCGGTTTTGCAAAAAATAATTTTCTATATCCTTTTCTGGAATTCCATTGTTATCAACTTCAAAAGTTAACTCAAATCCCGTTGAGGTTAGAATAGTTACATACGCCTTTTTGAATTTCAGCGGAATAGTCACAGTTGTTTTCCCACCAGAAGGAATGGTTCGTATCACCGAATTGAAGTGGGTACTTTCTTCGTTAGAATTTGAATTGTATTGCTCAACTGATAAATTACCGACTGTACCATCAAATAAAAACTGAAGTTCATCTTTCGCAGTTAACTTTCCTCTCATCGGTAAAAAAGCGAGGTAGCGCGCATTTTTTCCTTTTGGTTCCGCAAACGGCATTTGTTTGAATTGCTCCTTTGTAATTGGTTTCTCAAGTAATTGATCGGCAGGATCTTCTGGAAAATGAGAATGTATCATGATGGCAGGATCCACATCATACCATTGCTCACCCCAAGTTATATCATGTATTTCTTTTGATTTTCCGATCGTAACAATGTTCCAAGCGTGCAACTCACCCAATTCATTTGTTTCGTATTTATTGACACGCGCATGACCTGTAACATATTTGGCTTCCATGCCTGTTCGGGAAAGTAGATCTTTCAAGGTTAA
>JBKDKG010000283.1:0-4977 GCA_046345095.1 Flavobacteriia bacterium
CTACTATAATCTCTTTTCATAGTTCAATTATTTAGGTATAACACTTTCAATTTTATCAAACACGTACACAAATTGTATGATTGGTAGATAAACAAATGAAGCAAACATTAGTTTACGAGCATCACTCGTTTCACAAGAATGGTAAAGTCTGAAGGCGTATACAAAAAATATGGCACTACAAAGTGTAGCAATTATCAATGTGACTGTACCTGTCCAGCCCAAGATCCAAGGCAACAAACTAAAAGGAACCAATGCCAATGAATACACCAATATTTGATATGCCGATTCTTTCGATTTTCCTTTAGATGAAGGCAGCAAAGAAAAACCGCCTGCTTTATAATCATCATACAGCACCCAAGCAATTGCCCAAAAATGGGGGAATTGCCAAACGAATTGAACAAAAAACAAAACTCCTGGCATCAAGCCAAATTTATTTGTCGCAGCAATTGCTCCCAACATCGGTGGTATGGCACCTGGAAAAGCCCCAACCAAAACGGCCCATGGCGTTACACGTTTCAATGGTGTGTAAAGAAAAACGTATGAAACAAATGCTAATATCCCAAGTAAAGCTGAATAGAAATTAATCAGAAAAAGCAAGGTTGTTCCAACCAATAATGAGATGATAACAACGATATATGCCTCACGAACAGACATTTCACCTTGCGGAATTGGACGTCTTTCCGTTCTTTTCATGAGTTTATCTAAATCCCGCTCCCAAATCTGATTTGCACCATTTGAAGCAGCAGTAACCAAAAGACCACCAAACAGAAGATAAAAAATATGCAATCCATTTTTACCATCAGCAAAAAGATAACCTGAAAGTGCGGAAAGAATGACCAAAGATGCCAATCTAAACTTGGTGAAGACGATATACGTTTTTATTTTTTTAGATACGGACATCTTAATGGTACTATTCAAATTTGCACGTTACAAAAATAGCAAATAAACACTGGTTGAATGTGTGAGTCTTGTTGCAAAACTTCACAAAGGATAATATTTACTTAAAATCGCTTGAACTTTTTTAGCTGTGTTATCTAGATTTCAAATAAATGCCACTTCAAAAATTATCAATTCTCATTCCTGACTATAACGAAGAAAATACGATTCAGCTTATTTTAGACAAGGTACGAGAAGTTGAATTAACGGATGGAATTCAGAAGGAAATTGTGATTGTTAATGATTGCTCAAGGGATAAAACCGTTGAGAAAATTGAAGAATATATTTCACTTCATCCTGAAATGGATATTCGCTTTTTTTCACAAGAAAGAAATATGGGTAAAGGTGCAGCAATTAATCGCGCAATTAAAGAATGTACGGGTGATTATCTTATAGTTCAAGATGCTGATTTGGAATATGATCCAACTGAATACAATTTACTTTTGAAACCTGTTTTTATGGATAATGCCGATGTGGTGTATGGTTCTCGTTTTGTAGGTCATCATCCTCATCGCATCTTGTTTTTCTGGCATTCTATTGGAAATAAATTCTTGACCACTTTGTCTAATATAATGACGAATCTCAATTTGACAGACATGGAAACTTGTTACAAATTGATTCGTAGTTCGATTGCCAAACAAATAAATATTACGGAAAGTCGCTTTGGTATAGAGCCTGAAATTACGGCTAAATTGGCGCGGGTTCCAAAAGTTAGAATATACGAGGTTGGTATATCTTATTACGGAAGAACCTATGAGGAAGGCAAGAAAATTGGGTGGAAAGATGGCTTCCGTGCAATTTATTGCATTTTCAAATTCAAATTTGTAAAATAAAAAAGGAGGCTTTCACCTCCTTCATTTCAAATCTGTTTTCTGCTCCTTTAGAGAATAAGCATAGCATCTCCGTATGAGTAGAACTTATATTTCTGTTCTACAGCTTGTTTATATGCTTCCATCATCAATTCATGACCAGCAAACGCAGAAATCATCATTAACAATGTTGAAAGTGGTGTGTGAAAATTTGTAACCATGCAATCAGCAACACTGAAGTCATAAGGTGGAAAGATAAACTTATTCGTCCATCCATCATATGGCTTTAAGTAGCCAATTGTAGAAACTGAAGTTTCAATTGTTCGCATTGAAGTTGTTCCGATTGCACAAACACGTTTTTTATTTGCCTTTGCTTCATTGACAATTTCAGCACATTTTTCTGAAATAATCACTTGTTCTGAATCCATTTTGTGTTTTGTCAAATCTTCAACCTCAACTGGTCGAAAAGTACCTAATCCTACATGAAGAGTAACTTCTGCAAAATTAATTCCCTTCAACTCTAAGCGCTTCATGAGTTCACGAGAGAAGTGAAGGCCTGCAGTTGGAGCCGCGACAGCACCTTCAACCTTAGCAAAAATAGTTTGATAACGTTCTTCGTCTTGCGCTTCAACTTCGCGCTTAATATATTTCGGAAGTGGTGTTTCTCCAAGTTCCGTAATCTTCGCTTTAAACTCTTCGTATGGACCATCGAAAAGGAATCTCAACGTTCTTCCACGAGAAGTTGTATTGTCAATTACTTCAGCAACGAGAGAATCATCGTCTCCGAAATATAATTTATTCCCTATTCTTATTTTTCTTGCTGGATCAACCAATACATCCCAAAGTAAACTTTCTCTGTTTAATTCTCTGAGCAAAAACACTTCAATTTTGGCACCTGTTTTTTCCTTGTTACCGTACATACGGGCAGGGAAAACTTTTGTATTGTTCATGATCATTACATCTCCATCGCCGAAATATTCAATAATATCTTTGAATTGTCGGTGCTCAATTTTTCCAGAATCACGGTGCAATACCATCAATCGAGCTTCGTCTCTATTTTCACTTGGGTACTCCGCAATCAGTTCTTCAGGAAGATCGAAACTAAAATCGGAAAGTTTCATTTTGCTCATAGGGCTATTTATTTTTCTTTTGAAAAGGAGCGCAAAGATACAATTTCAAAGAAGCCTTGTCAAGTACTTATTCTTCTTCTCGTCGAATAATCTCAATCCACTCTTCAACGGAACGTGCATTTTGCAGGTTAAAATCACCGGATGCGGTTCTTCTAAGCGCTATTAAAGTGCCTCCAGAACCAAGCATTTTACCAAGGTCGTGAGCAATTGAACGGATGTAAGTGCCTTTTGAACAAGTAATTGAAAAATCTATCTCCGGAAATCGAGAATTGTCTAGTTGAAAATCAATTATTTCTACAATATTTGATTTCAATTCTACCGTTTTACCTGCTCTTGCAAGGTCATATGCGCGCTTACCATCAACTTGCTTAGCAGAAAAAATAGGGGGAACTTGAGCTATCTTACCGAAAAATTTCAATCTAGCTTGTTCAATTTCTATGGGGCCAATGTGTTCAGTCGAAAATTCTTGATCAAATTCAGTTTCCAAATCATACGATGGGGTTGTTTTACCCAGAAGAATTGTTCCTGTGTATTGCTTTACGCCCACCATGTATTCATCAATCTTTTTGGTATGCTTGCCAATACAAAGAACTAGAAGTCCGGTAGCAAGTGGATCGAGTGTGCCGGCGTGACCAACCTTGATGTTTTTGACTTTCAGTCGCTGTTTGAGGTTCCAGCGAATTTTATTTACGACATCAAAAGAGGTCCATTGATAGGGTTTATCAACTAAAATTGTAACTCCTTCCTGATAATTCATCAGAATGTAAACAATAATAATAGAATCACCCCCACAACGATTCTGTACCAGCCCCAGATTCTAAATCCAAACTTATCAATCAGGCTAATAAAAAAACGGATTGCGACAATGGCAACTGCGAATGCAATTATGTTTCCTAAAACAAAAATCAATACGTTATTAGTTGACGAGGAAATCATTTCGTAACCATGCATTTCTTGTCCTTTAAAATCCCAATCCTTGAGAAATAATGAATAACACGTTACAGCTAGCATTGTGGGTACCGCCAAAAAGAAGGAGAATTCAGCGGCTAATTTTCTAGTTAAGCCTTGTTGCATGCCACCAATGATTGATGCAGCAGACCTGCTCGTACCTGGCATCATTGCCAAACATTGCCAAAAACCAATTGTAACGGCTTTACGAATAGTAACCGTTTCTTCCTTTTCAATTGTAGGATTTTTAAACAGTTTATCTATGAATAACAATTCGACACCACATATGTACAAGACTAAATAGATTGGAATTGGTTTTTCGAGCACGGCTTCAATTTTGTCATCAAAGAGTTTTCCTAAAATGAGGGCTGGTACAACAGCACATGCAAGTTTGATATAAAAATTGAGGTTTTTGAAATTGACAAACTTTTTCCAATACAATACTATAACGGCTAATATTGCTCCAAATTGAATTGAAACTTGAAACATTTTGACAAACGAATCACCTTGGGTTTCAAATGCGGTGCTTGTAAAAATCATATGGGCTGTAGAAGAGACAGGTAAAAATTCAGTCAATCCTTCCACAATAGCGAGAATGATCGCTTGTAAAATATCCATATGGCTATTTTTTGGAAGAGCGCTTCATAATGGAATACAAAATGACTATGTATCCAGCAACAATGAGAATAGGCGAAAGTGTAATACGCTGAAAACTAAACAATTCATTTCCATCGAATTTACTTGGATCATCTGATCCACCTCCAATCATAAGCAAAAAACCTACCACATTGATTGCCAGTCCAATAAGCAATAATCGATAATTCTGTGCTTTAAATCCAAAGTGTGGATTTTCATCACTTCCTGTTAATTCTGATCGCTTTGTTCCAATTTTTTCTTCCATGATGCGGTAAAATTAATACAAATCATCCAACTTCATTCTCAAATATTTATTGAGGGCAAACCATGTGGAAATAACAGTAATGAAAATTCCCAAAACAAAAATGGCACCCAATAAAATTAGAAAACTGATAGGTGTGAATGTAATTTCGATAGATTCAAGCGTATTATTCAAGGCAAAAAACAGAGTCATTAACAAGGCCAATCCTATGATTGAGGATACAACTCCCTGAAAAATGGACTGTCTCAAGAAAGGC
>JBKDKG010000284.1:0-7553 GCA_046345095.1 Flavobacteriia bacterium
CTTTTGTATAGCCATACCCTCCCATTATTTGCATGGCCTCATTTCCGCATTTAACAGAAACCTCGCTTGAAAAATACTTCGCAAAGGCACCTTCTTTTGTCATTGGTCGCTTATTGTTTTTAAGATATGCAGCTTGAAAAGTTAACATTTCTGCTGCTTCTATCTCAGTTGCCATATCTGCCAATTTAAATCCAATTGCTTGAAAATTAGAAATTGGTTGTCCAAACTGCTCTCTTTCCTTTGCGTATTTTAAAGCTGCTTCATATGCCCCTCTCGCAACACCACAACTCAAAGCAGCGATAGAAACCCTACCACCATCCAATATCTGCATGGCTTGCTTAAAACCTTGACCAACTTGACCAATTACTTGGCTTTCATGGATACGAACATTATCGAATATAAGTTCCGCCGTTTCGCTTGCCCGTACTCCAAATTTATCTTTGATTTTAACTGCTGAAAAACCTGGGGTGCCTTTTTCAATTATGAAGGCCGTTATACCATTACTGTCCAATAGATCACCTGTGCGAACTAGAACAACTGCAACATCGCCTGATAACCCATGAGTTATCCAGTTCTTCGCGCCATTTATAACCCAATAATCGCCTTCTTTAACCGCGGTTGTTTTCATTCGCATTGCATCGGACCCAGTATTAGGTTCCGTTAATCCCCAAGCACCAATAAATTCACCTGAAGCTAATTTTGGAAGGTATTTCTTTTTTTGTTCTTCGGTGCCATGATAATAAATATGACCTGAACAAAGTGAGTTATGAGCTGCTACACTCAAACCTACTCCTCCACATACCTTTCCTAGTTCCATCAAGGCTGTTGCATATTCGAAATACCCAAAACCAGAACCACCATATTCTTCAGGAATATAAATGCCAAGTAGTCCTAGTTCACCCATTTTTTTCATGGTTTCGACTGGGAAAATTTCTTCTTCATCCCATTTTTTGAAGTAAGGTTTAATTTCTTTTTCAGCGAAATCACGCACCATTTGTGTGATCATCAACTGATTTTCGTTCAATTCGAAATTCATTTTGGTTATTTTTAATTGAGTTTTATTCTTAAAAGCAAGCTAAATTAACAATATTGTCAGAGATAGGTTTTAATTTTTCATGACCATTCAAAAAATCAAGAGATACCAAAAAGTTAAATCCAAAGACTTTTCCGCCACATTTCTCAATTAGCTTTGCTGCTGCTTCAGCGGAACCTCCAGTGGCCAATAAATCATCATGAATCAATACTCTTTGACCAAGCTTTAAAGCGTCTGTATGCATTTCAATTGTTGACTGACCATACTCTAAATCATAGGAAAAGCTTATTTTCTTATAGGGCAACTTTCCTTCTTTTCGGATGAGAATAAAAGGGACACCCAGTTTCATCGCCAGGGGAAAACCAAATAGAAAACCTCTACTTTCAATCCCTGCAACGGCCTCAACATTTTTGTTATAGTATATTTCTGCCAAATGGTCCAGAACATCACTTGAAAGAGCTGAGTCCAACATAATAGTTGATATATCTTTAAAAATAATTCCTTCTTTTGGGAAATCAGGCACATCACGTATAACTGTTTTTAATCTTTCTTCTATTGTCATGCTATAAAGTTAAATAGTGTTTCATTTTATCATACAGCTCTTCATCCATTAATACTGATTCTTTGATTTCTTCAATTGTATTAAATCTGATTTTCTTATTTCTAATTTTAACTAAAGAATTTGCGATATTCCAATTAAGATAAGGATGTTTCTTAAAATCCTCAGCAGTGGCCTCATTGATATCGATTTTCTTAATTATGGTTTTATTTACCTCGACAAATGCCTCAATTTCTTCGTATTTAGCTGCATCCATCTTCCACACTTCAAGCAACTGTTCTTTGCTTACAAACCCTCCCAATCGATCTCTGTATTTTAGAATATTTTTAGCATAAAATGGCCCTATTCCCGGTATCTTCTCTATGTCTTCTTGAGAAGCAGCGTTTAATTCCACAAGAATTTTCTTTCTTACCACTTCCTTTGGGACAATTTGATCAAATTTATTTTCTTTTCCCATTGGATAAACTGTTGAATCTTTGATTTTGGAATACAGTTCTTCTGGAATGACAAATATCTTTTTAAGTTGATCATTCGAATAAATTCCTCTTGTACAAAATTTAACTACTACGGATGCTTGTTTTTCTGTTAGACCTAATTTCATCCAATCTTTAATCTGATATAGATTCGGATCAAATTTAGATGATGGAGTTCGATATTGTTTCTTTTTGGAACGATACGATTTATGATAAAATGACTTTTGTTTCCATTCCTTTTTTTTCTTTAACACAGCTATTTCAGAAGAAGAAATTTCAAAATTCTCTTCTTGAGAAAAAAACATAATTATTCTTGGTGAAAAAACGATAATAAGTGCGATCAAAAGGAAGTAATAAACACCTTTTCGATTGCTTTGAGAAACAAATAAGGGATCATTTTGGCTCATGACGCGTTGCGAGGAAGTAGATTGGAATCCCAAGTAACACAATTAGTAATCCCATTCCAGCATTTCGCAAATCATAAACTAACAAATCAATGCAGATTGCCAATGTCACCAAAATATAGAGGGCAGGAATGTACGGATATCCAAAAGCTTTGTAAGGCCTTTCTGTTTCAGGTTCTTTCTTACGCAAAATGAAGATCCCTAAAATGGTCAATATATAAAACAATAAACTAGCGAATGTACTATAGACTAGAAGATCCCCATATTTCCCTGACAAACATAATAAACTTGCCCAAATCCCCTGAATCCACATTGCACTACTTGGAACATTAAATCTATTCAGTTTTCTAGCCTTTTTAAAAAACAATCCATCCGTTGACATTGCATAAAACAAGCGCGATCCTGCTAAAATCAAACCATTGTTGCAGCCAAAAGTTGAAACCATAATAAGCGCTGCCATAATTATTATTCCAGCGCCACCAAAAATAATAGAAGCAGCACCAGCCCCCACTCTATCATCCGTTGCAAACATAATACCTTGTCCTAGCGCATCCACTGAATCAGCGTTGCCTCCCTTCGGAAGCAAAGCTAGGTAGGCCAGATTGGCTAATATATAAATCAGCGTAACGATGCTCGTGCCAAAAAATAAACTTTTAGGAATGTTTTTTTTGGGATCTTTAATTTCACCCGCAATAAACGTCACATTGTTCCAAGCATCTGATGAAAAAAGTGAATTAATTATCGTAGCTCCCAATGCACCCATTAAAGCAAAACCAGATAAAGGAATAATATCCCATTCACCATTCGGTAATTTTACCGTTTTGTAGGCATCCCACATGTGCTCAAAATTTTGTGAGAAAACATCTGTTTTTAGTCCAATCGCTAATCCTAGAATAATTAACGCAAAAAGAGCAAACAGTTTTGCTGATGTAAAAATCATTTGAAGTACTTTACCATTTTGCACCCCTCTTGAATTAAGGAAAGTCAGCAAAATGATGCTCCCAATTGCCACTAACTGACCATAAGAAATAGAAATAAAAGATGTTTTAAGAAGCAATTGATTTAATTCGGGAAAGAAAACTCCTGCATATTTTGCAAATGCAACTGCCACTGCGGCAATTACTCCAGTTTGAATAACTGTAAAAACAGTCCAGCCATATAAAAAAGACATCATCTTTCCGTATGCGCGCTGAATATAAACATATTGCCCGCCTGCATTCGGCATCATTCCTGCCAATTCTCCGTAACTAAGAGCTGCAAAAATGGTAATTAACCCTGTTAAAACCCAAAGAACAATCATCCAGCCTGAGGCACCAATATCGCGCATCATAGGGGCTGCGACAATAAATATTCCAGAACCAATCATTGATCCCGCTACAAGCAATGTTGCGTCTAGCAGACCAAGTGATTTAATCAACTTGCTGTTTTCCATTGGTTCTGTAGTGTATGAGTTTACAATTATTCTTCGGAAGCTTCTTCTGATGCATTCACAATTGCATCATGCCCCTTTAATGATTGTTCGAAATCATATTGATTTAAGTGACTATTACGGCGTGAATACAGGAAATAAACGATTACACCCAAGGTAGACCAAATCATAAATGCCATCCATGTTTCTGGTCGAACAAAGTACATTAGACCAATATTGAACGCAGCACCAAGAGGTGCAACCACATAGATAGCTGGAGTTTTAAATGGGCGATCTAATTGTGGTTGTTTTACACGCAAAACAAGCACGGCAATTGAAATCATAGAGAAGGCCAAAAGAGTTCCCATTGAACACATTTCTGATACTTTATCGATTGGTGTTAAAGCTGAAACTATTGAAACTATTAATCCCACGAGTAATGTGCTTCTGTATGGTGTTTTAAACTTTTCGTGGATCTTTCCAAAAACACCAAACGGAAGCAATCCATCTTTTGCCATTCCAAGAAAAATTCGTGTTTGACCGAGCATCATTACTAGCATCACAGATGTTAATCCAGCCACAGCCGCAACAGTAATTAAAATTGTAGCCCAAGGCATTCCAACACCCTCAAAAGCTGAGGCTACAGGCGCTTTCATATCAAGCTCGTCGTATTTAACCATCCCTGTTAAGATCAAAGAGACAACAATATAAAGAACGGTACAGATGACAAGGGACATAATTATAGCAAAAGGAACATCTTTCTTTGGATTAATAGCTTCGCCTGCTTGAGTTGATACCGCATCAAAACCAATGTAGGCGAAAAATACAATAGTCGCCCCTGTGACCACTCCACTCCAACCATAGTGTCCGACACCTTTCGCATCGATTACTCTATCTGGAATAAATGGGGCATAATTATTAGTATCAATAAAGAAGAAACCAACGAAGATGACAAATAGAACAACTGCCACTTTCAAAATAACGATTAAATTGTTTGTTTTCGCTGCTTCTTTAATTCCTTTAATTAGAATAGATGTAACAACCCAAGTAATTAAAAAAGCAGGAAGATTAAATGCAAAATCTGGTGCTGCAACTCCCATATCTTTTGCCTTCATTGCTGCGGTAACAGGGTCATTCATGAGCCATAAAGGTGGTTCAATATGAAATTGATGGAGAAGCTTTTCAAAATAGCCACTCCAAGCAACAGCAACTGTTGTTGCCCCCATCATGTATTCAAGAATGAGGTTCCATCCGATAATCCAAGCAAAAATCTCACCCATTGTACCATAAGAATAAGCATACGCAGACCCTTCCACAGGAAGAACTGAAGAAAATTCAGCATAACACAATGAGGCGAAAAGACATCCTATACCAGCTATAACAAATGAAATTGCTAACGCTGGACCAGCATGATCGTGAGCGGCAATTCCAGTTAAAGTAAATATACCTCCACCAATGATTGCTCCAATACCTAGAGAAGTTAGCCCCCATTTACTAAGCACTCTTTTCAGATCATTTTTTTTCATATCAGCCTCAAATGCGCTGATTGGCTTTTTACGCCAAATGCTTCCTGCCATATAGTAGATTTTAAATTTTGGAGTTAAAGATAAAGTTTTAAGTGTGAAAAAACTTCTATTTTATATCAAATCAAGCGTTTGTTCAAAAGTATGAGGAGAATAACCTAGTTCTGATTTTGCTTTTGAAAGATTAAATCCCGTATGAGGTGGGCGTTTCGCAGGCTGCGACAAATCAAGACTTGAAGAACGTTTTAGAGATTCAGCTGAAAAACCGAAATGTTTCGCAATGCGCTCTACAAGTTGATAAATTGACATTGTTTCTGGCCCGGAAATATGGAATGTCCCTATTTTATTGCGTTTACAAATCTCAATACAAGCCCATGCCAAATCATCGGCCCAAGTGGGTGCACGAAATTGATCGTCCACAATTGATAGTTCATCACCTTTTGCTAATGCCGATTTTGCCCAAAGAACAATATTAGAACGCGAAAGATTGTGGGCATTTCCATAAACGATAATTGTTCTAACAATTGACCAATTTAAAAAGTCTGAACATTTTAGTAAATTTTCTCCATCAACCTTTGACTTCGCATAAACACTTAATGGGCCAACTGGATCTTCCTCAGCATAATTACCCTTTAAACCGTCAAAAACAAAATCGGTTGAGAGCAATTGAAAATGAATGTTATTTACTTGACAAACCATCAATAATTTTTCTACGGCACCAACATTTACCTCATGACATACCTCGGGATTCAATTCACAATAATCCACATTTGTCAAGGCAGCAGTATGAATAATATGACTTGGAACATATTTATTAATGGTATCCTTAATTTCATCCAGATCACATATATTCATTGAATCATAATGTTCTAATGGACATTCAGGATTTCGATTTTCACCTTTTGATGTAGCCAAAAAATCAATGCCGTTTTCTAGACATTGTTTGACTATTTTTTGGCCTAGCAGCCCGTTTGAACCAGTAATCAGTAATTTCATATCAATGTTGAATTCCAAAAATAGAATTTAGTTTTCTTATTTGTTCAGCTGAACCAAGAACGAAAAGTTTCGAATGTGGAACAACCTCAGTTTCAAAATCAGGATTAATTATATATTCTCCATCAGGTGTTTTAAATCCAATAATGGTCACTCCGGTGATTCTCTTCGCTTCAAGCTGACCAATTGTCTTGTTTCTAAACTCTTCAGGCAATTCACTAAATGAAATCGTTTCGATATTCACACCTGCATGTCCTTGCACTTTTATAGCATCCATAAATTCAATAATATCTGGATTACTAATAAGTGCTGCCATGTGAGAACCGCCTATAGAATCTGGCAGAATTACGTGATTCGCACCTGCAAGTTTTAATTTCGAAACAGCGGAAGAAAGCGATGCTCGAGCCACTACATTCATTTGAGCTTTAGTTTCTCTTGATGCCAATGCTACATAGACATTATCTACATCCTTCGGTAAACAGGTTATGACACCTCTGGCTTTTTGTAAATTTGCTTTTTCAAGAATCCCTTCGCGCGTAGCATCTCCTTTGATAAAAATAAACTCACTGTTCGCTTCATTTTCCTTGATGATACTCTCATCATTTTCTACTATCACAAATGGTATTCTAAACAAAAGCAAGTCACTTGCTACTTGCTTTCCCACCCTACCAAATCCGCAAATAATCACATGATTTTCCATGGTCTTCATAATTCGAAGGATCTTGTAATCCCTCAGGTTAGAACGATATTCACCTCCAACTATATAACTTGTAAGCGAAGAAATTGTGTATGCAAAGATACCAAAGCAACTGATGAGTAAAAAGGCTGTAAACAATCTTCCAGTATCAGATAATGGATGTACCTCACCAAATCCTACTGTTGACATGGTAATTATGGTCATGTAAAACGAATCAAAAAAACCCCAACCTTCAATAGAAATATACCCTAAGGTTCCAATACCAATGATTCCCACCATCAAGAAAAGGAAAAAGTATATTTTTTTAAATATGTGGTAATTAAAACTCATACTACAACTCCCAGATTGTATTTCTTCCTCTTTTCTGAAATTTAAAGTAATGTTTGTGTTCAAGTATCCACGCCATTGCCAAGTACAAAACTAATGGAGAACCAAGCGCAATACAAGATGCATAGATAAAGCC
>JBKDKG010000285.1:0-5758 GCA_046345095.1 Flavobacteriia bacterium
GATATAACCAAAGAGCGCATTGATAATCTGAATAAAAAATATAAAACAGAAGGTTTTCTCAAGATAGAAGATTTTAATCCATCGGCGAAAACAGGAACAAAAGTGTTAATTTCGTTACCATACAAAGAAGACAATACCTCAGCCTCTCAACCATGAAGAAAGCACTCATTATTGATGACGAGCAACGCACTAGGGAATTAATCGCAAAAATGGTGGATTCCTTTGGGTTTGATATTGCCACCTATCCTTTGGGAGAAAACGTAAAGTCGGGGATCTCACTCATTGAAACTTTGCAGCCTGATATTGTTTTTTTGGACGTTCAAATGCCCGATGGCACAGGTTTCGAAGTACTTAAAAGTGTAAAGTACAAACAATTTGAAGTCATTTTCATAACTGCACATGAAGAATTTGCGATTAAGGCAATTAAATTCAGCGCATTGGATTACTTATTGAAGCCCATCGATCCAGAAGAATTGAAAGACGCACTCGATAGAGCGCTGAAAGCTTTAGATGATAAAAAAGAGGAAATTCAGTTTGAGGCACTGCAACAAAACATACAACCCACTCAAAAACGTAAACTAGTACTAAAAACTCAAGAAAGTGTGCATGTCGTCGATTTAGAGGAAATCATTCGATGTGAAGCTGATCGCAATTACACTTCATTTCACTTAACTGGAGGGAAAAAGATTTTAGTATCGAAGACGATGAAAGAATATGAACTCATCCTTGCTCAACATCATTTTCTGAGAGTCCAGCAATCACATTTGATCAATTTAAAATTTGTTGATCGTTACGACAAAGGCAATGGTGGAACTGTTGTCATGAAGGATGGGTCAGAGGTACCATTGTCTCCTCATAAAAGAGACTTATTTTTCCATTTTCTGGAAACGCTTTAAAAAAAGTTAGTTCAAAAGTCCATTTTGTTCATTCATAAGTACAGAATGTTCATTTGTCTGATTAGGTATTTACATCTACAGTATATTAGTCTAAGAAATAAGGAGAAATCAGGTTATCTTCTTAGAACTTTGAAATAATTGGATGACACACTGCTTGGAGAGGCAGTTTTCATTTTCTAGTTTGATTTAAGAGTATAACAGTTCTTTCGTCGTCCAATTTCATTAAGTAATTTATTACTTCTAAGAAGTAACCTGTTTTTTAAAACTTTAGAGTTTTCAAGTTTTAGCGAACTAATTGAATAACTTACTACTACCTAGAAAAGCGATTGATTGCAGTCAATCGCTTTTTATTTTTCCTGAATTTTATACAACACCGGTCTTGAAGGGGCAGCATCATTTTGAAAAGGTGACAATTGCAATTCCAATAAAAAAACACCATCTTCAATGGAATCCTTGACATAAATTAATTCTGTAATAGTTCTTTCGTGGTTTGGTGCTTCTGGCACTTTCCAAAAACGATGATGAAAAACCAATTTGCCTCCATCCGATTCACGATCCACAGAAGGGAGATCAATCAATAAATGTTTAATGTTGAATTGATCCAATAATTCAACCAAATCAATGTCTAAATAGGGAGGATTTGCTGCAGAATAATTTTTACTTTTTTTGTTTTGGTCATTCGGCAATGTGCGAATAATCAAAGCCTCAATATCATCTTCCAAGAATTTTGTTACGTCAAGCTGTTCTTTCATTACAACCTCATCCCACTCCTCCGCATCTTCATTAAAAGTGCGCTCTGGAGTAACTGTAATCAATAATGCCTTACAAATATATTCTGTCACTCTTTCATTCACAGAGAATACTTCTGGCGTAATGTGACCTAAACACTCCGTATGTGTGCCGTGTCCGTGTGGATTAAAAAAAACATTTCGAAAATTTACAGAACCACCCTCATTGACGGCGCCTAAAAATCCATTTGCTCTAACCGGTTCGAAACGAGGCGCATCAACATACCATGCTGTTAAATTTTCCGATCCAGATTGCAAAGGAATGGACAAATCCAATGGTTGTTTTGTGTCTATATATTGAGCGTCCGATAGGAAAAGTTTCATCTTTTTTTATCGAAAATAAAGATAATTTACCGAAAATGGTCTTTGAGAATAAATAGCCTAAATAACATAAACTTTCTTTAACTTACTTTGCCATATGAAATATAGTGCAGTCATTTTCGATTTAGGAGGTGTATTAATTAACCTCGACTACCAAAAGACAATTCGTGCATTCCAAGAGCTTGGCGTTAGCAATTTCGAAGAAATGTATAGCCAAGCTTCACAAACGAATCTTTTTAATGATTTTGAAACCGGTAAGGTCTCCGCCCAACGTTTTGTGAATGCGCTACTGGATTATGTTCCCGCTGGAACTTCTCCAAATAAAATAGTTCAAGCATGGAATGCAATGATTTTGGATGTTCCCTTGGATAGGCTGAAATTATTACAACAGCTTCATGAAAAGTTACCTGTTTTCCTTTTAAGCAACACCAATTCATTACACGTTCCCATAGTGCGAAGAGAATGGGCTAAATCAACGGAAATACCTATGGAAGCTTTTTTTAAAAAAATTTATTTTTCACACGAAATCAATCGCAGAAAGCCACATCAGGAAGTATTTGATTTTGTGTGCAACGAGCAGCAACTTGATAAAAATTCAACACTCTTTATTGATGATACGTTACAACACATAGAAGGGGCTCGCTCAGCTGGAATACAAACTTTCCATCTAACAAATCCTAATGATTTATTTCAGCTTTTTTCTTGACAAAGTTCAACAAGAACTCCTTCTGTAGACTTCGGATGCAAGAATGCAATAAGTTTATTATCTGCACCATCTTTTGGAGAAAGGTGAATTAATTCAAACCCCTCGTTTTTCAACCTTTCTATTTCGGCAAAAATATCTTCAACATCAAATGCAATGTGATGAATACCCTGACCTTTTTTTTCTAAGAATTTCCCTATTGCTGATTCTGGATTGGACGCTTCTAATAATTCAATTTTAGATTCACCAATCATCAAAAATGCTGTTCTTACAGCTTCTGATTCTACTCTTTCGATTTTATAACATGTTGCACCCAAAAGAGCCTCAAAGGTCTTTAGCGATTGGTCAATGCTTTGAACAGCGATTCCTAAATGCTCGATTTTTCTTAACACGCTAGGGTGACTCAGTTCTTGATAAACTTTTCGTTTACATTGTCAAAGTTGATGTAGTAAGCACCACTCAACAAATTTTGACAATTCACTGATGATCCAACACCTTTCTTCACGATATTACCGTAAGCATCATAAATCTCGTAACGTGTTTCAACAGATTGGCCATTCGCAGAGAAAGAAATAACTTCTTTCACTTTTACCGGTGTTTTTGTAACAGTTGGAATATTGGACGTAAATTTCACTTCTTTAGAAGTTCTTTTAGAACCCGAGTGATCTATTTGTACTACACGGACAGTGTTTTCGCCTGAATGTGGTGTCACACTGAACTCATACGAATTTGCTCCTGAAGTTCCTTTACCTTGAACTTCACCAACAGTCACCCACTTGTTCCATCTGTATTGTTCAATAATATAAGGTAATTTTCCTTGCTCACCCGTTGTTTGCCATGTTAACTTTCCTGCAGTCGACACCATAATACTGGTAACGACAAATGTACTTCTCGGAAGTAATACCTCAGGATTTAAGATTTTTGGTTTACAACCATCATTGTGCTCGATGACAATAAACACTGGTTCTCCTATGGCAATATTAAAATTCGCGAAATCAATTTCAAAGGCACCCATGTTTGTACCCCCGGGCATGATATCTCCGTTAACTGTGACTTTAGTAGCACAATAACCAAAACCGTCATCATCCATTGGATTTTGAACGTAAAGATTTTTTCCCTGATAGGTACCCTCAATTGATAAAGAAGCTGCAAAAGTATATGCTCCTATCAGAGTGGTCAGTAAAAAACTCAAAACTATTTTCATGAAACTAGAGTATAACAGTGGTGTTTCAGTAAATAATCAATTATCATCACGCAATAATACAAGGATTTTTTCTATTAACCAACACATTTAACTCATTTTTAATATCAACTAATGTAAAGTTAAGTCTTCAGCAATAAAATAATACTTTGAACATCCATTCGTCGAAAGTAACTGAATAATAAACTACTATCGTGGCAATTTTTTGTTAATATTTGCAAAGATACTCATCGATAGTCATGAATAAACTTTGGATCATTTTCGTTTTTGGACACATTTTATCATCCTGTAGTTCTATTGATAAAAAACAATTTGAGTTTGCCGGAGGCACGATAAAAATGGCAGTTGACAATGAACCATCCAGTTATATCGCCAGAAACATTGCTGATTATTATTCCGCGACAGTGGTTTCACAAATGATGGAAGGATTAGTTTCAATTGATCCTCAAACATTGAAAGTACAACCCCAAATTGCATCACATTGGAAAATAAGTGATGATGGTTTGGTCTATGAATTTACTATCCGAAAAGATATTTTATTTCATCCTCATGCCGTATTTTCAAGTGTTGAAGACCGAAGATTGACAACTAAAGATATTGAGGCTACTTTTTTAAGAATATGCTCAAAAGGGGAAAAAGGGGAGGTTTCACATGCTTATAATTTTCTTTTTAAAGACGTTTTAAAAGGATCAGAAGAGTTTATGAGTGGCCATTCAAAAACAATTTCCGGATTAAAAATTACACCTTCAAAAGTCACCCTCACACTTTTAAAGAAAGATGATAATTTTCTAAATAAACTAACAAACGTTTGCGCTGCAATATCTTCTCAAAGAATCATCGCGGAAAATCTTGAAAACGATATGATCGGCACTGGACCTTTTTTATTTGCTGAGTTCAATGATGGCCCACCTAAATCTGTAGTTCTCACAAAAAATATAGATTATTACATGAAAGATAAAGAGGGGAATGCGCTGCCCTACCTAGATAAAATAGAACTTATTTTCGAAAATAGAAAGTTGGAACAGTTAGATCTTTTTGAGAGCCATACCACTGATTTAATTTTAGGATTGCCTACGAATCGCATTACAAAAATGCTTGAAGGTCGCATTGAAGATTTTAATTCAAAGCCACCATTAATGATTATGTATGACAATCCATTACTCGTTACTCAATATTATTTTTTCAACATGACTGATCCGAGATTTAAAGATCCTCGAGTCCGTCAAGCTTTCAATTACGCAATAGATCGTGAAAAAATAGGCCGTGAAGTGCTCCGCAATCAATTCAATGAGTTAGGTTACTACGGGATTGTTCCACCAATCACTTCAATTTTTAAAGGTTACGATTTTGAAAGTGTAAAAGAGGTGAGTTACATTTTCAATCCTGAAAAGGCAAAAAAACTATTGGCTGATGCTGGATTTCCAAACGGCCAAGGTTTTGGGTCTGTTAACCTTCGATTTAACATTGATGAAACGCATTCTGCAGTTGCAGATGAATTCGCGCAACAAATTTTTCAAAACCTCAATATTAATGTGAATATCGATGGTTCGAGCTTTGAACAAAAAGATTCAGATGCATCAATGGCGAGAGGCGATCTTTTTAGAAGTGCTTGGTATGGTGATTATGCCAATCCTGAAACATTTCTTCAAAATTTTTATGGAAAGTACGTTCCTTCCGAAATTTCTTCTCCAAGCCAGGTTAATCAATCCAGGTACAACAACCCACTATTCGATCATTTATTTGAAACTGCCCGCAACAGCGATCGCCGACCTGAAACTATGGAAAATTATGCAAAAGCTGAACGGGTATTGATGCAGGATCCTCCAATCATACCATTGTGGTATACAGG
>JBKDKG010000286.1:0-10406 GCA_046345095.1 Flavobacteriia bacterium
CATTGAGATCGAAAAAGAGTGTGAATATCAATACATGATTTAATGCCGGCGTGTGCAGGATTCATTGAAAATTGATGGAAGGCCCATTGCGAATATTGCGGCAATTGCTGTGACCATACTTTCCCCGTCAAAAACACGATCAACGCTATGTAGGAAAAGGGTTTCATCTGATCAGTGTTATGCTCCCTTTAAATTCTTTTTTCTCTTCATCACGCAACTTAACAATGTAGAAATAGACACCTTCAGCGGCGTCCTTATCGTTTATTGTTCCGTCCCATGCTTTTTTATCCGTGTAACCCGTAGATTGAAAAATTTCTTGTCCCCAACGGTTAAAAATTTGCACAAAACAATTCGGATATTTCTCGACGCCCCCTATTTCCCAGGTATCATTTATACCATCTTCGTTCGGAGAAAAAGTGGTGGGAATAATGAGAGGGTCATCAATTGAAATGGTTACATAATCATATTGAGTACAGCCATTTTGCGTTGCTGTTAGTGTATAAACCGTTGTTTCCTCAGGATGAACAAATGGCATCAGACTTAGTGTGTCGCTTATGTTGTAGCTTGGTGTCCATTCGTAAGTGGTGGCAGTTGTGCTTCCAAGTAACTGTGTCGTGGCACCTTGTTCAATCACTTGATCAACCCCAGCATTCAGCGGAAAAGAATAGACGGAAATAGGGTTAGATGCAGCAGTAACAAATTGAGAACATTGAGCATAACAGTTGGTTTCCACGGAAATAATGTCCCCATCCTGAATAGCGCTTGATGAGTAAAAATGATCGGTGGTGACAGCGACCAAAACACCATTTACAAACCAATTGAAAGGACTATTATCCGGACAATCATAAATAATGGCATTCGCAGTAAATGCTTGATTAATGCAGACACTGGTAACGGATCCATCAATAACAACTCCAGCTGACGAACGATCTACCGCCGGTCCCGTCGCAGAAACATCAAATGTACATTCCGCAGGAGAAGTGCCTCCATTGCCACCCAAATCACCCGACACAACAATGTAATACGTGGTGTTTGCCAACAATCCAGAAGCGTTTAATGTAAAATTTGCTAGCCCGTTTGACTCGCAATTTCCTATTGCTGTATAGGTGTCGGATTGACATGGAACAGTTGCTTCTATAAGTGTTGCTTGCAATGCTATTCCTTGTCCGGGACTATTTTGAAAAATAAGATTATTGAAGGCTACAGAGACGTTTCCGCCAACAGTGTTCGTTGTAAACTTGAACCAAATCGTATTATTTGCTGTGAAACAGAAATTAAAATCGTCTTCGCAATTCGTGCACAGCGTTTTATTTGCGCCAACATTGTTTACGGTATACACTTGAAGAGGACATAATTCTAAGGCGTTAGTGCAGGTGTTGTATGCCTCTTGTCCATAGATAAAGCAGGCAAAAAACGACATTAACATATAAATAACAACCCTCAATTTCATGTATAAAAAGCCTGTATTTCCGATAAAATTAATTCAATCTGTACAACTTGAAGCATAAAATGCATAGCTTTATTTTGCTTTTTAACAATGCTCTCAAACAGTTTGGCACAGAATTCGTTTGGGGCGGCTCAAATATGTGATCATGAAACGAATTATTACACTATCCATTTTCTTTCTTTCAATTTCAGGTCTGTTGAGGGCTCAATTTGTCAGTTATGAAACACAATCGAAGTGGCAACTTGGCTTTAATGTAGGCGGAACCTGGAGCACAACAGATGTAAAGTACAAAACGGCTGCTGGATGGGGATTGACCCTTGGACGCTCATTTAACTACGATTATGGAAGAAGGCTATCCTTTGATTTAAGAGGGCGTTACCTGCAAGGATATTGGTACGGACAAGATTACTCTACAACTGATTCAGCAGGCTTTACAGGCATTGCAGCAAAACCCTACATGGATTCCTTGGGGTTTTCTGTAAACAATTTCCAAGCTCAAGTACACCGCCTTTCACTGGAGTTGGTTTTACACGCAAATGGTCTAAGAGAGCGCACACGCTGGGATCCTTATGTTTTTGGAGGAATAGGTTTGACGTGGCACCAGACTTTTGGAGATTTATATGCAAATGATACACTCGGGGGTATTTATAATTATGACGTAAACGATGTTAGCAAACCTGCTCTTAGTGCGCTAATGGACCAAGTCTATGAAACCGCTTTGGATGGCAGTAACAAA
Source organism: Flavobacteriia bacterium (assembly GCA_046345095.1). Lineage (GTDB taxonomy): Bacteria > Bacteroidota > Bacteroidia > Flavobacteriales_D > Crocinitomicaceae > M0103. The sequence continues at coordinate 2,184 of JBKDKG010000286.1, forward strand.
AACACATTTCGTGTAAACGTAATGCCAAGTTTAGGGTTTGGAATAGGGTATCAAGTCGCGCCGAATGTAACGATTGGACTTGAGCATAAAAGCACTTTCACCGGACTGGATGATTTTGATGGAGTTGTGAAAGCCAGCAAATACAAACAAGATATTTATCACTACACCTCTGGTTTTATCAATTTTAGATTTAAGTCCCATCATCGAGAAGACAGCCCAACTTCCACCACGTCTTCGAGTGAAGTAACACCAACCCCACCGTGTATTCCACCATCAATTAATTTTATACAGCCAAGCGGAGCGGGCCAAACCGTAAACGCAATCAATTACACTGTAATCGCCTCAATTCCTAATGCGGGTGGCAGACAGAATATTGTTTACAAGGTAAATGACGTGAACAATCTGAATTACACGTACAATCCCAAAAATGAGCGATTTGAAAGCAATGTTATCCTTAACGAGGGTGTGAATACGTTTGAGATTACGGTTTCAAATGCATGTGGAACGGAAGCAAAGACAATCGATATAAGCTATCAAAAATGCACACTTCCAGTTATTCAGACAATTGTTCCTTCCTCTGAATCAATGACGGTTAGCAACGCTAATTTTACTTTCAGCGCAAATGTGCAGCAAGTAGCCAACCAACAAGGTGTTGCGGTCACAATGAACAGCAGGAGTTTTACAACCTTTGGGTTCAATTCAACAAATGGTAATTTGAGTGGAACAGTTGTTTTGACTCCAGGCATCAACACTTTTGTAATAACGGCAACTAATAGTTGTGGCTCTGTTACCAAAAAATTTGAAGTTAATTATCAGCAATGCAAAGCGCCATCTATTAGCATGATCGTTCCGAGTGGTACACAGCCAACGGTTAGTCAATCTCAGTATTCAGTCTCCGCGAAACTTGAAAATGTAACATCAGCGCAAGAAATAAAATTCACACAAAACAATCAAGTTGTACCTGGATTTACATTCAATGCTGCAACAAGCATTTTAAGTGCAAATGTAGCATTGAATCCAGGGAGCAATGCATTTGTTATTACCGTCACAAACGACTGTGGAACGGATGTAGAATCGTTTAATGTGATTTATCAAAATTGCATTCCTCCGGTTATCTCTATGTTGAACCCTACAACATCTGGAACAACTGTCGCGAGCCCCGCATTTACACTTTCTGCGACAATTTCCAACACAACAAATCAGGGAATCAGCATCACGCAAAACAATCGAAGCATTACAAATTTTGGATATAACGCTGCAAACGGAACACTTCAAAGCTCCTTAACGCTTCTGCCTGGGTTAAACACATTTGTTATAACCGCAACAAACAATTGTGGCAATGATTCGGAAACAATTACAGTTAATTATCAAAACTGTGTTGCGCCGGTAATTGCATTGATTTCACCAGCCTCTTCAGGACTTTCTGTAACTTCTGCGGCATATACTTTTAAGGCCACAGCAACAAATATTACGTCAGCGCAAGAAGTCTCTTTAAAATTAAACGGAACAACAGTATCCAATGTAAGTTTCAATGCGTCAAATGGTATGGTTTCCGCCAATGTTAATTTAGCTGCAGGCGCGAATACATTTGTAATTGCCGGAACAAACAGTTGTGGCACGGATGCGGAGACTGTACTTATAAATTACACTAGTTGCATTCCTCCTGTAATTACCGTGAGCGCGCCAACGAATGGTTCAACCGTTTCAAGTGGCAGTATTGATTTGACTGCGACCATTCAAAATGCTACTGGACAATCGCCAACAATTACAATAAACACGAGAAGTTACAACATCAGCGGATATAATCCATCAACTGGGAGCCTTCAAATGAATGTTCCACTAGTTCCTGGACAAAACACAATTGTAATTTCTGTAACAAATGCATGTGGTTCAGATACAGAAACGATAACAGTGAATTACGACAATTGTAAACCTCCAGTTTTGTCAATTTCAAGTCCGGCAAATAGTGGTTTAACAGTTACCCAAGCTGCTTACACACTTTCTGGAAACGCTTCGAATATTTCAAACGGACAGCAATTGCAAATTACCCAGAATGGTGCTGCCTTGTCAAATGTGGTTGTGAATAACGGTGCGTTTTCTACCAATGTTAATTTGACGCCAGGCTTAAACACGTTTGTTTTGAAAGCGAACAATTCTTGTGGGACCGATTCGAAAACAGTTTTATTGACGTATGATAATTGTGTTCCTCCCGTCATTAATGTTGTTAGTCCGATAAACGGTGGGACTGTTTCAAAAGGCACTGTTGAATTGAATTTACAAGTTCAAAATGCTACAGGTCAGCAACCAACGGTCACAATAAACAACAGAAGTTTTAATGTCACAGGATACAATCCAGCAACTGGAATATTGGTGATGAATCTTCCACTTATACAAGGCGCGAACACCATTGTTATTTCAGTGAGCAATGCATGCGGAACGGACACAGAAACAATAATTGTAAATTATCAACTAGAAGAGCAAAAAATAAAAATCTGCTACAAACAACAAGGGGCAACGGCTGCTCAAACAATGGAGATACCGGCATCTGCCTGGCCATCTTATCAAGCCCTTGGCGCTGTCCTTGGCGAGTGCACTCAGAGTAACAATTCAGGCGGTGGAAACACAGGCACTGGTACAATAAACTCTGGGGGCGGACTAGGCAGGCCCTCAGGTACCGGAACGACAAATACAGAAGGCACTTCAAATGGCAGTTCTCTTGGCACAGGCGCAGGCCGACCAGGAAGCGGATCAACTTCAACTGGAACAACTGGAACTGGAAACGACACAAATACCAATTCTGGATCAGGAAACACAAATGGAGGAACAAAGAATGCGGGTAAAGCAGGCGCGGGAAAAATAACTGAACCAACTCCGCAGAATGTCGACCCAAAAAACCCGTCCGAGAATGAAAATAAACAAGAAGAACAAAAGCAAGAAGATCCACCTAAAAAGGAGGGTGACGGAGGAAAATAAATGCCTATTTTAATTTTTTTATGAAAGACTGCGTTCATAACGTGGTCTTTTTTGTTGAAAAACAGACGCCTTAATCATTTGATAATTTTCAAAAATCAAATCAACTCGTTATATTCGCACCCTTAAAGAAAATTAAATGGCTTTAATAGGAAAAATTCGTGAAAAATCAGGGCTTTTAGTAGTTCTAATCGGTATCGCTTTATTTGCCTTCATTCTTGGTGACTGGAGAAAGATGACCCAAGGGTCAGAAGACCAATATGGATACGGTACTGTTTATGGTGAAAAAGTAGAATACGCAAAATTCGAAGAAGCAATTGGAAAATTCCAGGAGCAGGATAGAATGCAGTTTCAACAGCAGCAACGTGAATACACGCAGAAAGACCAAGATGCCTCAGCGGACAAAGCTTGGAACTACATTGTGGAAACAACAATTTTTGACAAGGAATTTGCCGAATTGGGAATTGATGTGAGCGAAGCAGAATTTGACGCTTACCTGTATGGAACAGATGGTTTTGCAGTGTTGCCTGAGTTAGCGCAAGGCTTTACAGATTCATTAACAGGTCAGTTCAACGCAAAAATGCTTGAAAAGAGAATTGATGAAATGGAAACATCAAGTGATCCAAAAGTTCAGAAGCAATGGGAAGACAACAAAAAATATTACATCGATCGTAGAAAGCAAGAGAAGTATTTCGAATTGGTTGGACAAGGATTGTACGTTACAAAACTGGAAGCTGAAGAAGAGTACTTTGCTCAAAAAGAAGTAAAGAGCGCATCGTTCGTAGTGCGTCGTTATTCTGAGATTTTGGATGATGATATCAAGATTTCAGATTCAGAATTAAAATCGTATTACGAGGAGCACAAAAAAGACAAAAAATACGAAAACAGATCTGCTAGTCGCGAAGTAAAGTATTTTGATGTAGTAATCAATCCTTCAAAATCGGATTCTGCTAAATTCAATCGTACAATGGCTGAGTTAAAGGCAGGATTTGCTGCAACCACAGAAGACTCTCTTTACGTACTTAAAAACAGTGATATAAAATTCTATTCTTCCTTGAAGTTTGCTACGGCAGTGCCTGAAGGAAATGAAAAAGCACAAAAATTGCAATCTTATCCTAAGTATTTGGATACTATTTTCAATACAGCCAAAGTTGGACAGATTGTTGGCCCATATGACAATCAAGGAAATGTGGTGATTTCTAAAGTTCTTGGATTCACACCATCAAGAATGAAAGCAAGACACATTTTGTTGTCGACAAATCAATCAAAAGACAAGAAAATTATTGATCAAAAACAAAAGACTGCTGATAGTTTGGTGAAATTGATAAACAAAGACAATTTTGCTGAGTTTGTAACCAAGTTTAGTGATGATAAAGGTTCAGTCCCTCAGGGTGGATTAATTGACAACTTCATCGAGGTTGATATGGTACCTGAATTTGCTTCATTCTGCGCTACAAAACCAGTTGGTTCTATTGGTACGGTGAAAACAATGTATGGTATTCACATTATTGAAGTGTTGGAGCGTGACGCTACAAATTTCCCATTACTAGCTTCTGTTGCCAAAACGTTTAAAGCGAGTCAAGAAACGATAGATCGCAAAGAAAGTGAAGTATATAATCTTCTTTATAAATTGGAAGCGAAGATTTCTAAGAAGTCAGATATCAAAGCTAAGTTGGAGCTTTTTGACACGATTGCACAACAAGCAGGGTACTTCGTTCGTCCAGTTAGCATTCAGGATGAAGCACCGAAATTATATGGCTTCAACACAACGTTTGCAGAGGATAAAATTCTTAAGTTGGCGTTCTCAGAAGAGTCAATGGTTGGAGATTTAACAACTGCTCCGATCAAAGACAAGGACCGTTATATCATTGCAATCGTTTCGTCTATCAAAGCGAAAGGAGTTCCAACTTTTGAAGATGCTGAAATGACAATGAAAAAAGAGTTAATTGAAGAGAAAAAAGCGAAGCGATTTACAAACCAGTTGTTGAAAGACAAGAATCTGAATGCAATGGCTAAGCGCGCAAACTCTGAGGTGATGAAAGCGGAAGTGACTTTTGGAAATCCGCAAATTACAGGTGCGGGCTTCGAACCGGAAGTAGTTGGGGCTTTGTTTTCAGGTTTGAAAGATGGTCAAAGAACGTTGCCTCTAAAAGGTAAAATGGGTGTTTATGTTATTCGTATTGATAAAACAACGAAAGCACCGACAGCAGCCAATTACAATGTTGAAAAAGATCAGTTGTTTGCATCATTGAAAGGCAGTCTGCAAGGACAAGTAATCAGTGCTTTGAAGAAAAAAGCAGATGTTATCGACAACAGAAGATTGCTCAAGGCTGGAATTAGACGTTAAGAGTAATTTTAGAGAATAGATACTGGGGAGGCATAATATGTCTCCCCTTTTTATTTCTTTAAACGGTAGAGCTTCCCCGGCAGTGAATCAATGGCATTTTTCATTTCGAGTTGAAACAACAAAACATTGACTTTTGAAGAAGGTTTGCCACTTTTGATAGAAAGCACATCAATATGTTCTTTCTCCGTTTCTGATAATAAATCAAAAATTACTTTTTCATCCTGTGTTAATTCGAGGCAAATCTTCTGTTGCTTAGCTGAATTAACATTGTTGGTCCAATTCATTTGTGTCAAAAAATCCTGACCACTCATTACTAAATGTGCTTTATTCGTTTTGATTAGCGAATTGCACCCCTCTGATTGTTCTTGACCAATGTTTCCAGGAAAAGCAAAGACATCTCGATTATAATCATTGGCTAAATCTGCAGTGATTAGTGACCCACCTGAAAGTTTACTTTCAACAACAATGGTGGCGTCAGTCATTCCAGCCACAATTCTGTTTCTCATCGGAAAATTTTCTCGATCAGGCTTGGTTCCGGGAAGAAACTCCGTTAATAATCCACCATTTTCTATCATTTGATCAGCTGTTTTTCGATGGACATAAGGATATATTCTGTCTAGACCATGTCCCAAAACACCAATGGTACTGATATTCTTCTTTACGCAAAGTTGATGCGCGCAGATATCTATTCCATAAGCCATTCCGCTTATTACTTGAATTTCTTGATCTTCAAAACGCTCAATTAATTCTTCGCAAATACGTTTTCCATAACTTGTTGCTGCCCTGGTTCCAACAATTGCAACGGTCTTTGTACCGTTGATTTCATAATTTCCTTTGCCAAACAAAACGATGGGCGCATCAACGCATTGTCGAAGTCTTCTGGGATAATCTTTGTCCAGGTAGAAGTGCATTCTAATTTGATTTCGTGAGATGAATTCAAGTTCCTTATCTGCTTTTTCAAGTGCCGCAGTTCTGTTCATTTGTTTTAAAACGCTTTTACTGATAGTGGTTTGTTGGTGCAGGTACAAAATAGACTCCTGGAAAACTGCTTCGGGACTCCCAGCTTTTGAAACGAGTAGTGCGGCTTTTTTAGGTCCAATTCCTTGTAAAAAAGATAGACCCAAGCGGAAGTGTTGTTCAGTGTAATTCAAGTTGATTCAGGTTAAAGGTTTCTATTGAAGATACGAAAAAAGTACATTTCATCAATCGATTTTGATATGAAAATGGTTTAATTCAACTAAAATTCTATTTTTGTGTAACTACTTAGAAACCCCATGAAATACCTGCTACTTTTTTTAATTAATGTTCTGCTTTGTTCTCAGCTACTGAGCCAAATTATTGGGAAAGTTGTCAATCGAGAGTCAGGCCTTCCCATTGAAAATGCAATCATTTCAAACAACGCGGGAAAAGAAGTAACAACCGATGTTGAAGGAAAATGTTCACTCTATATTGATCGTTTCCCCGCAACATTAATCACGAGCTTTAAAGGTCTTCCGAATGACACAACAATTGTAACCTCTTCCGTAGCCGAAATAATTATTTATTTAGGAGGTGAATTAAAAACAATAGAAGCGGTAGTAGTCTCGGCAGGCAGGAGAAGACAAAAGGTGGAGGATGTTGCAATTTCCATGGAAATCTTAAAGCCAGCATTGATCAACAATAAAGCGCTTACAAGTTTGGATCAGGCCGTGAATCAGAGTCCTGGGGTCTTTGCAATGGATGGTCAGGTAAGTATTCGTGGTGGCGGAGGATACGCCTATGGCGCCGGAAGCCGTGTTTTACTCATTTGGAATGGAATACCAATGTTATCACCTGATGTTGGGGACGTAAAATGGAATAGCGTCCCAATGGAAAATGCATCTCAAATTGAAATAATTAAAGGAGCCTCTTCTGTACTTTATGGTAGTGGTGCACTTAATGGTATTATTTCAATGATCGAAAAAGAACCTTCAACCAAGGGTGAATTAAATGTGCGTGCAATGACTGCAGTTTATGGCGATCCAAAGAGGTCATCCTTAAAGTGGTGGACGCGCAACCCAATGTACCATGCTATTGATGTGTTCAACGGAAAGTCTTTTGATCGATTTGGATACACCATTGGTGTAAATGGATTTAAGAATGAAGGGTATAAAAAAGGAGCTCTTGAAGACAGAGCAAGGCTAAGTGGTTCATTGTATTTTAAGCCGTCTCGTAATTTAAAATTAGGGTTGTTTTACAGTGGACAATACCAATACACAGGCAATTTCATACTTTGGGAAAATGATTCTTTGGGATACATAGCGCAGGGAATGGGTAGTACATTGAGCTATCAAAAATCTATCCGGGTAAATGTTGATCCTTATTTAAAATATACAGATCGATTTAATAACAAACACGAACTAAAAACGAGGTATTATCTTGTAACGACAGGAGATTTAACCAATATTTTTGCTTCTTCCAAAGCAGCGATGTATTATGCAAATTATCAGTTTCAGAAGCAATTTGCTAGAAAATCAATGCTTACTGCAGGAACAACTGTTTCTGCCAATCAAATTATTAGTCCAGTCTTTGGCGACCACACCTCGAATAATGCTGCGGTCTATGTCCAATATGAAAAAAAGTGGAACGACATTGATTTTACGGTTGGATCAAGAGCTGAATATTTTGAGATGGATGGGAAAAGAGGAGACTCAGATTTCTATTTTGGAAATGATACAGCTGCTATGTCAAAACTGCCGGTTTATCCAATTCTCAGAGCAGGGGTGCACTATGCGGTAAACAAACTAACTCATTTAAGAGCATCATTTGGTCAAGGAATAAGGTTTCCTTCAGTTGCAGAGCGATTTGCTGCTACATCTAATGGTGGGGTAGTTATTTTTCCAAACCCAAGTTTGAGACCAGAAGTGGGCTGGGCATCGGAATTGGGT
>JBKDKG010000287.1:0-1209 GCA_046345095.1 Flavobacteriia bacterium
AAATTTGCTTATCCCGCTTGGGTTGAAGGCTCAAAAACAGGAATGGATGCCATGAAAAAATACATGGATCAAAGTGATGCAGTCAATCTGATTTATGCTTCAAAATATGCTGGAGTAGCCAATTATTGGAAAAATCGCCAAGGAATGATAGATGCCTTGTCTAAATTTCAAACGGCGAAATTAAAGGCAGAGCAAGAGTCGAAGTTCAACAAATGGGCGAATAAAGCTGAAAATAAAGCAAAGTATGGAAATGTTGTGGCGACTATCAACAACTATTACAAGTTGACGAATGAAAAGTCACGTCATGATAATTACCTGCAACAATTGTTACGCACATCTGCTTTTGGTACAATTGCAAGAACCCTCGGTAAACAATTGAGCGGATATGCAACAGCTGATGCTGCAAAACAAGCAGAGATGCGACCAGAAATTGAAGCAACAATAAAAGCTTTCTTTCAGGAAATGTATTTGCCGGCTGAGAAGGACATTTTAAAAGCTCAACTTGCACTTTACGCTACAAAATCTTTAGGATACACAATTGCACCATCGGTATCCAAAATAGGTTCAGACTATGACAAATATGTAAATTCATTGTTTGCCTTGAGTTTATTTACCTCGGAAGAAAAATTGATGGCTTTTCTTGATTTACCTTCTGAAGGTATGGTTACAAATGATCCAATCTATGTGCTTTCAAATGATTTGATTTTGCATTTATCAAGTAAATCAGATGAAATCGCGAAAGCACAAAATGATTATCAAGCTTCGTTCCGATTGTTGGTTGAAGGATTGAGAGAATCGAAAATGGCACCAATTCAGTACCCGGACGCAAACTCTACATTGAGATTGACTTATGGTAAGGTTCGTTCGTTACCTGCTGACAAGCGCAATGATGCGAAAGTCAATTTCTACACAACTATGGATGGTTTGGTTAAAAAGTATAAAGCTGGAGATGCTGAGTTTGACCTTCCTGCTCGCATGTTGGAAATGCACAAAAACAAAGATTACGGTCAATACGTTGATAACAAAGGATACATGCCAGTTTGTTTCTTGACTGATAATGATATTACCGGAGGAAACTCAGGATCTCCTGTACTCAATGGAAAAGGTGAATTAATTGGTCTTGCATTTGACGGAAACATTGAAGCGATGGCAGGTGATGTGATTTTTGACAAGAAACTTCAACGAACAATCAATGTCGATATTCGATAT
>JBKDKG010000288.1:0-10380 GCA_046345095.1 Flavobacteriia bacterium
TTAAGAAGTATTGAAGAAAATGCATTCAGTTTGGATGAACTGAAGAATATTGATCTTGTCGTAGTCAATGGATTGAATGAAATTCCTTCCGGAACAATAGACGAATTAAAAGCTTTTGCCCAATCAGGAGGATCACTAGCATTGTTTCCTGGTCCAAAAGCTAAATTATCTGATTGGAATAATTTGCTCTCTGATCTTAAGTTGCCAATTTTAAATGAGTCTACTGCCGTTGGATCAAGGATCGATAAATTGATATATGAAGATCCATTCTTCTATGGAATGTTTGAAAAGAAAAAAGATAATTTAAATCTTCCAGCCATCAAAAAATATTATCGAACTGTACAAAATGGTAATAGCGCTTATTTTGACTTGATTAAATTGCAAAGCGGAACTCCATTGCTCCTTCGATCTGATGGTGCCTTAAATGTATTCTTATTCTCTGGATCACTTGACAATGAGTTTGGAACATTTACAAGTAATGCACTCTTTCCTTCGGTACTTTTGAGAATGGCGGAAATGAGTCAACGAAAAGCGCCGATTTCCTTAACGATAGGAAAAGAATCATTTTATCCTTTATACAAGAAACAAAACAGTGATATCCCTGTGCATTTAAAAAGTGGAAAAGTAGATTTCATTCCGAGAATTCAAAAAGAAGGTTTGATAAGTTACATTGCACTGAATGGCGAAGAAGCAATTGAAATGTTGCCAGCAGGATGTTATGATTTAATGGATGAGAAAACTGAAGCAATCTTAGCTTTAAATTATGATCGAATTGAATCCTCAACTGATTGTTATTCCAAAGATGAAATCTTGAATAAACTAGAAGAAAAAGGGTTGAAAAACATAAGTTCACATGAAGTAATCGAAGGACAAAGTATTACGAAAATTGACATTGAGAAACCTTTTGAATATTGGAAGCTATTCATTTCACTTTCATTGGTATTTTTACTAACGGAAATGGCTCTAATTAAATTCTGGAAATAAATAATTCGCAACGCATGAAGATTTTACTGAAAAAAGTGAGAGTTATCGATCAGACTTCTAGTCACAACAACATAATTGTTGATCTTTTAGTCCAAGATGGAATCATTGAGAAGATTGGTTCTGATTTGAATGAGAATGATGCAGAAACTATTTCAGGAAATAACCTTTTCGTTTCTCAGGGATGGGTTGATTTAAAAGCGCACTTTTGTGATCCAGGGGAAGAGCATAAAGAAACCATAGAGAGTGGACTTGATGCAGCTGCTTTTGGAGGCTACACGCATGTTGCTGTTTTACCGGGCACGCTGCCCCCTGTTGATGGAAAAACTCAAGTGGAATATCTTTTACGTCGTGCTGAAAACCATGTTGTGAGCATTCATCCAATTGGAGCTGTAACAGAGCGCATGGCAGGCGAAAATCTTTCTGAAATGTACGACATGTATCAATCTGGGGTGCGCATGTATTCCGATGATCTTGTACCTGTAAATTCAGGGATTATGTATAGGGCCTTGCTTTATTCAAAAAATTTCAACGGCAAAATAATTGCTTTCTCACGTGACTATTCATTAGCGGGCAAAGGAATGGTTAATGAAGGAGAAGCCTCAACAAAAACGGGGTTAAAGGCAGATCCAACAATTGCAGAGGTGATTCAATTAGAAAGAAATTTACGATTGTTAGAATACACTGGTGGTAATTTACATCTGACAGGAGTTTCATGTGCCGAATCGGTAGCACTGATTAAATGTGCGAAACAAAAAGGATTAAACGTTACGGCTGATACACATGTAATGAATTTGATTTTTAATGAATCAGATGTGCTCGGTTTTGACTCCAATTTCAAAGTGATGCCACCCCTTCGCAGGGAAAGTGATCGACTCGCATTATGGGAAGGAATCAAAGATGGTACAATCGATACAATTGTTTCTGATCATCGACCACATGACAAAGAAGAGAAAGATGTAGAATTTGATCATGCTTCATTTGGTTGCATTAATTTACAAACTGCTTTTGCATCATTAGCTGCATGCACTGAGTTCGACATAAACAAAGTAATTGATGCCATTAGTAATCATGCAAGAAGTATTGCAGAAATAGAAAAGTGCCCAATTGAAGTTGGTCAAAAAGCTGATTTGACGATTTTCTCCGCTTCTGAAGATTGGGAATTTCAAAAGGAACAGATTATTTCCAACACTTTAAACAGTGCTTTTGTTGGTAAAGTTCTCAAGGGTAAAGTTTCCGCTGTTATCAATAACGGTAAATTAGCCATTAGAGAGTAGTTATGCCAAGTAAACGATCATTTTTAAAGCAATTTCTTAAAGAGAAGAAAATGGTAGGGTCCATGACACCAAGCTCTCGTTTTCTTGCCGCAAAAATGCTTGAAAATGTAAATTTCGAAACAACTAGAGTTATTGTCGAATTAGGTCCTGGAACCGGTGTTTTTACTGAAAAAATAATTTCAAAACTGGGTCCAAATGCACGTTTACTTGTTTTTGAATTGAACGAACAATTTTACGAAGCATTAAAAGTTAAAATAACGGACCCTCGTGTTACATTGATCCATGATTCTGCTGAAAAAATTGAAGACTATTTGAATCAAAACAATCTTTCCAAAGCAGATGTCATTATTTCATCACTGCCTTTGGCTAATTTCCCAGAGCAATTAAAAGACGCAATTTTAGAAAGCTCAAAACGATCATTGGCTCAAACTGGCAAGTATGTTCAATTTCAATATTCTTTGGTTTCTAAAAAGAACCTTGAAAAGGTGTTTCCAAAAATCAATATCGGTTTTACACCCTTCAACTTCCCTCCTGCCTTCGTTTATACGTGCAGTTTATTGAATTAAACTGACCTAAAAATCAGTGTAGCATACCTTTTAATCAATACCCATAGAATTGGTATGGTAATTGTCTAAATTGGTTCAAAATACTTAACCATGAAGACAAAAATTGATCTCCGAAAATTCCTTCAAAAGGAAGGACCAAAACCAATAAAAAAATATGGTTTCGACCAAGCATTAAGTGGCCTTGGAATAAAATTATCGCCGAGAAGTAATTAATTACATGTCAAAACCACCATCACCATTGGTGGATTTTTTATTATTCATTTCTAGCTTGCCGAATTTATACGAGAATGTAACATAATACCTCCGAGTCAGCCACTTATACTCCATCTGCTGACGCACATTGGGTTGATCGAGATCCAAATAAAATCCTTGAACATTAAATATATCAGAAACACGACATCCTAGCGACCATTTCCCACCTTTAAAAGTTTTCTCAAAAGCTACATCTGTTGGCGCTGTCCGCTGAACTTTACCCTGCACTGAAACGCGAGGAGCATTGTACGCAGCAGATACCTGAATACTCGCTGTTTTTTTCCAGAAATCAATAATTCCATTGTATTTGCAATTCCAGATATACCCTTCAACATTCCAATTTGCTGCAGCATAGTCATCAACATAGCGAATATAATTCCCATTGAACGAAAATGTATTTCTAAACCATTTAGTTGGTTTATAGACCAAAACAAATTCAAGCCCAAGACTATGACTTTGATCAATATTGGAATAGGTCGTGCCAGACGTAGTTGAGGTATATTCTCTTACGCGCATGATCATTCCGGTTGAATGACGATAATAAACACTCGTAGTCAAAGTAACTTTTGGCTTTTCAATCATGTATCCAAGATCATATGAATCTATGAATTCAGGTTTCACATAAGGATTCCCACGCATGAGGTTAAATGGATCTGCATAATTCGTGAAAGGGTTTAACATTGATGACGTTGCACGGTTAATTCTTCTCGAATAACTGAAACTGAACTCCGATTTTTCTGTAAGTGCATAGCGCACATGACCGGAAGGAAAGAAATTGAAATAATCATTTACAATTTTTATGGAATCAGAAACAAGATTGGGAATCTGATAGGCTTGTTCAAATCGAACACCAATTTGGTATTTAAACTTTTTTATCTGCTGTCCATAAATACCATAAGTACTGTAAATTTGCTCTTTGTAGGCATAAATAAAATTAGAAAGCGTGTCAGCAAGATATTGACTAGAAAGCGTGTCTTGTTTTTCAGAATAGGTATTAATAAGTTGATCACGCAGAATTGATTTAACACCTGTTTCCATTCTTCCATTTATCGCAGGAAAAAGATACGTCACATCAAGCTGACCTGTAAAAACATTATTCTTTTCAAAATTAAAAAGTCGCTGATTCAAAGCAGAAACCTGAAGTGGGCTATTGTTATTGTCATAGAACTTCTGTGTATAATAGCCTTGAATAGAATCTGTTCCAAGAGATTGATTGAAATCAGCAACTATATTTCCTTTGTTCTCCTTGAATTCGTATCTGTAATTTAAATTGAGATCAATGTTTTGTTGTTGAGTGGGATCAGATGAAACTCTTTTCCAATTGAGATAGTCAGTTGTTAAATTATTCGTTTGTGCATTCCACTGATCACCAGTTCTGTTTCTTTCTCCGATACTTCCAGTTGCTGAAACACCAAGCGTTTGACGGTTTTTCAAACTTAGATCCAAACCAAAACGAAAGGTATGCCCAAAATTCTGATCTGTTCCTACACGCGTCTGATTTAAATTCACAATTGAATCATTGTACAAGCGCTCTATGGTCGAATAATTATTTCGATAACCATCCAAATAACGCCCTGCATAACTTCCATAAATGTTGTAAAATGAATTCCTAAAACTCAAAGAAGCATTTCCATCAAACACATTTCCATTCTTGACGAAACCAGTGCCTATGTTTCCATTTATCAATCCATTGAACCCTTTAAGTTTATTCTTTTTTAATACAATATTGATGATTCCTGATGTACCATCTGGGTCATATTTTGCGGATGGATTGGTTACAACTTCTATTCGCTCAATTGAACCGGCAGGAAGTGCATCTAGCAGTGTTTTACCATTTCCACCTGATAATGAACTCGGTCGACCATCAATTAAAATCGTAACTTTACCATCACCACGCATCATTACATTGCCATCCTGGTCTAATTCAACAGAAGGAATTTTGCTTAAAACATCATTAGCCGTTCCTCCTTTGGCTGTATTGTCTTCAGCTACATTAAATATTTTTTTATCGATACCCGCTTTTAAAACATCCAACTGGCCTGTCACCTTGACTTCTTTTAATTCACCTGTTTTTTCGGGTTCAAGCTTTATGGACCCTAGGTTTAAAACTTTGGTAGTTGGCGTTAGCAATACCCCTTCCAATTGAAATGGCACATATCCCGTAAATGACAATTTCGCATAGTAGTTACCGAGGGCTATTTTTTCAAGTAAAAACTTACCTTCAGAATCTGTATATATACCAGTTACAAGTTGAGAGTCTTTCGCATTAAATAATTTGAACGAAACATATTCCACCGGCTTTTCAGTCGCTTTATCAATTACTTTACCTGAAATAATTCCATCTCCTTGTGCGAAAGTTTTTGGACCATGCAATAGAGATAAAATAAAAACCGAAACAAGAAATAAATAGTTTTTGAACAACATTGTTTAGCAAATTGACCCTTTAATTGAGGTGGCTAAAATTAGTTATTTAAAAGAAGTTATTGGCACAGAATTCAAAGGGCATTTTTTATTCATAAGGATTGACCTCGGACGTATCAATAGTCTCCACCCATTGATTTTTAATCAATTTACGCTCTGTAGAGATTATATAACCTTCGTTTGTGCCATCCTCGATAGATTCATATACCTTTATTAATCCTTTCTTTTTATCAATCGCATATTTTGTAGCAATGTGCCAACAGCAGCCATCTTTTGAAAAAGTTGTCAATCGTTTCTCTTTTTTGTCCACATCAAAAAAGCCCAGATTCATACTTGCTAATTCTGTCAGCTCTTCACTTTTTACAAATTTCTTTTTTGTTGAATGGTAAACAAACACGTTGAATGAAGGCCCGCCATATGCTCCATAATTCCCATTTCTAATTGCGAGATCTTCTGTACCGTCAAAATTAAAATCATCCATAATTACTGCTCCATTGTCGCCATACATTTGATTTACACCCTCAATCATTTTCCCACCTTGGGACAACTCAACATATAACTCGTTCATTGGAAATGTTTGAACCAAATGAGAGGTTCCTTTTTCATATAATTCAATTTTACCGGACCCTTCACAATAAGTGTCCTCACAAGATTTTACGTAAACAATAATATCATATTTCTTTGAAGTCTTTTTCAATTGAAAAACAACACCTTGATAAGCCTTGAGAGTTGCATCAAGTTCAAGATTTGAATTTATCGATTCATTTTTCTCTAAACTATCATTTTCCTCCTCAATATCTGAGGATTTCAACTCATTTACATTACTCTTCCCGTCGCAAGAACAGATTAAAGCAATTGAAATAAGAAAAAGTATATAAGTGGCATATTTCATGGTTTTTAAAGAAAATGTTAATTGATGGATAATATTACAAAAAAACAGAATTTACTGCAGAATAAATGCATAGCTTTGATTTAAATTATTTCAATATGCCAACGTCTATTATTGTTATCGGAGTCATTATAGCTGCAATTATTTCTTGTTTCACAACTGTTCAGCAAGGGACAATTTCAGTCATCACTATGTTCGGGAAATACCGCAGAATTCTTCCTCCTGGTTTAAATTTTAGAATACCCATTTTAGAAAAAGTATTCAGTCGTGTTTCTATTCAAAATCGCGCGATCGAAATGGAATTTCAAGCAATTACTCAAGATCAGGCAAACGTATATTTCAAAGCTATGCTTGTTTATTCAGTTTTGGATGCTGAAGAGGAAACGATCAAAAATGTTGCTTTTAAGTTTATGGATCAGCGAAGCTTTTCACAAGCGTTGATTCGCACCATTGAAGGGTCAGTAAGAGGTTTTGTGGCAACGAAAAAACAGGCAGAGATTTTATTACTTAGACGTGAAATTGTAGATGATGTCAAGGAAAGCTTAGACAATACGCTCGAAACATGGGGCTTTCATTTGATTGATTTGCAATTAAATGACATCACATTTGATGCAGAGATTACAACATCAATGGCGAAAGTTGTTGCTTCCAACAACCTAAAAGCTGCAGCTGAAAATGAAGGTCAAGCTTTGTTGATTACCAAAACGAAAGCTGCTGAGGCAGAAGGAAACGCAATCAAAATCGCAGCGCAAGCGGAAAAAGAGGCTTCACAATTAAAAGGTCAGGGTATTGCATTGTTCCGCGAAGAGGTAGCAAAAGGGATGACTGAAGCAGCTGACAAAATGCGAGAAGCGAATCTGGACACTTCATTAATTATGTTCTCTATGTGGACGGAATCCATTAAAGAATTTGCAGAAAAAGGCAAGGGAAATGTCATCTTCTTGGATGGATCAACTGAAAACATGGAACGTACCATCAAACAAATGATGGCGAATGACATGTTGAAGAAGGAAAAGTAATTCCTTATACTTTCAATTCATATAATTTATTGAGCGACAAAGGCATTTGTTTTTGCCCAACTTTTTGAAAGCCTTGTTGCTCATAATAGTTGCAAAGTCCCTCATTTTGAGCATCACAATCTAAACGAAGGTATTGAATATTCAATTTCTTGCAATCTTCTATCACCTTCAAAATAACTTGCTCTCCGATTCCTTTGCCAGAAAAGTTTGCCTTAATAACCAAAGAATGAATATACCTGGCTGAAGACGCTTGAACACCCCAGTATAGTTCATCTTCTTTTAAAAGTCGAAACATGCCTGCAATTTGATCATCTATAAGTATAAAAAAGAATTCACCATTTTTGAAACCTTCCTTCACCCATGCAATCTTTTCTTGAGGTGGATTCATCCAATACCCCCATTGCTTCAAGCCTTTAGCATTTAGGCGTTCTGCAGCATGCTTAAGCAGTTCAAATGCAACTTGCAATTCTGATAGACTTGCTTTTCGTAACGTGAAAGTCATTTTGAAATGTAATTTTTTAAATCTGTTTATTGAACCATTTGCATTAATTGAAAATTTTGAACCTGTTGAACCCTCTTAAACTTTCCTTGCCACTCCAATACCATTTATTTCAGGTATTTTAAGTTTACCGTCTATGAGCTGAACGCCATCAAAAGGATCGTTTGTAATCAAAAAAGGGCCATCTAAATCTACCCAATCTGCCAAGGATGCAAAATTCGCCATTGCTGTAACTGCGCAGGAAGATTCTGCCATACAACCTGTAACGACTTTCATTTTTCTTTTTCTTGCCTCTCCAATCATTTGATAAGCTTCGCGTAATCCAGTGCTCTTCATCAATTTCACATTAATCCCATGAAAGGAACTTGCAATTCGGTCAATATCAAATAATCTTTTGCAACTTTCGTCTGCAATAATTGGTAACGGACTTCTTTCAGTTAGCCACGCTGACATTGACAAATCATCTTTAGAAAAAGGCTGCTCCACGAAACTTGCTCCTTCGTCTTTTAGATAATGTACAAAATCCAATGCGCTTTCTTTCGTCTTCCAACCTTGATTCGCATCTATTGAAAATGGTCCATTCCAAACTTCTAGAATACGCTTCATAATTTCTTGATCATTATCAGAACCCAGTTTTACCTTCAACACTTTAAAACCAAGTTCCATCGCATCTATTGTTTTTTCGACCATTTTAGCGGGCATATCAATACCAATGGTAAATGAACTTTGTTTATCAGATCTGGGTGTATTGTAATAATTTGCGACAGTTGTTGCTTTCAATTTACAAATCAAGTCATGCAATGCAATATCAAATCCAGCCTTTGCAGCATTATTATCTTCCTGCAATTCATCTATATAGTGAAGTAGGCTGTCGATTTCAAATGGTGAATCAAATTGCTTTAGATCAATACCATTTAAAAAGTTTATTACAGTCTCTTGTGACTCCCCCAAATAAGGCGGCATGGTACATTCACCATAACCAGTTACCCCTTCGAATTCGAGTTGAATAATGATAATTGGGGTATTTGTTCGACTATTACCTGAAACCGTAAACGGATGCGTGAATTGTAACTGAAAAGGATAATATGACAGTGAAATACTCACGAAGCAAGTAATTATATTTTTTTAAATCTTAAAAAAACTCAATAATTGAATTGGAAAGATTTCAGTATTTCATCAAAATAACTACTGAAAGTATTGTAAGCGTCTTGCTCTGAGGTTGATGTTAAAATAAATGCAAGACCATCTTCTAACCAAATGTATTGTTCGAAACGAAGATCAAAGACCCCCTGTTTACCAGTATATACAACGCGATGAAAGTTATATTCTTCATAACTGCCATTTTTACGTTCACTTAAAATTAGTTTGCCATTTGTAATCATTGTTTTAACTTGCTCTAGAGAAATTTCCACATATTTATCCAGATCCAAGTCATACTCGGAAACATCTTGCACCAATAAACTGACATTTTCTCGAAATTGATCTTTTTCTGAACCAATTGCGCTAAAAAGAATGAAATCAGTTCCCATTATTCCACTCGTATCAATAGACCAATCTGCAGGATATTTTATCGAATATTCCTCAGTGGTATAAAAATCATATTGCGCGTTCAGAGAAAACGAAATCAATAAAATGGGAAAAATAAATTTCAGAGAACGAAACATAAAAATAGTTTTAAATTGGCAAAGATAGTAGAATGATTCTCTTGATACGCTCAAATAGCTTTTACTACTTGAAGTTTGATTTGAACGCATCAGGAATTCCAGTTTTAAAACTTATCTCCTTTTTTGTTTCTGGATGAACCAATTTCAATGAAGCAGAATGCAATGCTAAACGCTGCTTTCCTTTTTCATCCCTCCCATACATTTTATCCCCAACCACAGGGTTTCCTTTTTCCGATAAGTGGACGCGTATTTGATGTTTGCGCCCGGTAAACAACTGAATTTCAAGCAGACTTAACCCTTTAGATTCTTTTAAGACTTTAAAACCAGTCTTTGATAATTTACCCTTTGATTCATCCTTGGTAGAAAAGACACGAAAGGCTTTATTTTCAAATAAATAGGAAACAATTTCCCCTTCTTTTTCTTTTAAAATCCCATGCACAAGTGCCAAATAGGATTTACTGAATTCCGACCAGTTTTCTTGTAAAAAAGTTTTTGCTGTTTCAGACTTTGCGAAGACTAAAATTCCAGAAGTTTCCCTATCCAATCGATGCACGACATATACCCTATTTCTGGAACGTGGATTGCCTTTTTTCACATACTCATTCAATAAAAAGTGAGCTGTTTTATCTTTCTCTCTATCGGTTCCAATAGTAAGCAAACCAGGTGCTTTATCTACTACAATGATTGTGGGATCTTCATGCAGTATCGTCAAACCTTTCGGATGAAATTTCTTAGGGATATGCTTTTCACTTGGTCTTTCAGACATCAGAAATGGTTGAAATTTTAAAATTCTAATTTGATACTACATCCAC
>JBKDKG010000289.1:0-4206 GCA_046345095.1 Flavobacteriia bacterium
TTGCATGAACACCTGGAATATGAACTGATACAAGATTCATTGGACAAAGTGGTGTTGATCGGTGGGAAGAATCTACTTGGTGTAATTCAACTTTCTGTAACAGAAGGCAAGCTTGATATTTCCAATCATAATCGTTGCAACTTCCTACGTGATTACCAAAAGAAGGTAAAAGCAGAAATTCATTTTACAAGTATCATAAATATTCACTTTGAGGGCACGGAAACACTGGTGAATAAGGATACGCTTCAATTTGATTGGTTGACCTTCCTTATTCGTGATGGTGCAGGTCCAGTTAGATTAAATTTCAATGCACAATACGTAAATGCTATTGTAAGTCATGGTTGGGGCGATTTTACTTTCAAAGGAAAGGTGAATCATGCGAATTTAAATGTTCGAAGTAACGGTTATTGCGATACGTATGGAATGAAAGTACTGGATTCTTTAACGGTGATTTCAAATACACAAGGAACCGTCAAAGTGAATGCAAACGGAGTAAAATTAAAAGCACAAACAGAAGCAGATGGGAATATTCTTTACAAAGGAGCTCCTTCGTCCATACAATTCAACCAAATTGGATCGGGAAGTCTTATCGACAGCAACTAATTTCCTCGCTTGATCTGCATCAAGATTTTAAATGCCTTGTCGACGTCATCCTGTTTCACAACAACAGTAAACTCATTTGAAGTGGAAACAATTTCAATGATATTGATTCCTTCCCAGGCAAGATGTTTCAAAATGTAATAGTAAATACCATAGATTTCGGTATTGATCTTGGGTAACTTCACCGTAACAGAGGCAAGGTCATTTGTGTTGGATTTCAATTTTTCATTTTTGAAAATTCGCTCAACATCCTCTTTTTTCTGAGAATTGACGATGAATGTAGTTTCAGTGATTCCTTTGCACAAAGCAAAAAAGCTATCGTTGTCTTTGTTAATCTCCTGAATAAGTTCGCTTTGTTTTATCTTAAGTGTTTCTGAATTTTCGTATGTGTAATCGATGAGGTTGCTGCGAACAAGAAAGTCGCCCAAATCACCCATGACTTTTGTAATCTTTAGGTTTAGTCGGTGGTAAAGACCTGGAGTCATGCGTTTTATTGCCATGATAATTGCTCCTTCTTTGACCTCTTTCCCAACGATTTCTTCAATTTCCGGTTTCAGTTTTCTTGCCAGCGCTGAAATATTGATAAGATCATCCGTCATTGCCTCGCGAAGAAATGGACTTCTGTTGATTAAATCTTCCGTTATTTTTCCAATTGAATTCATGGCTGATTACATAATTTTAACACAAATCTACGAAATAAACATTAATTTAACACTGCGTTGATTAAATAACTTTTTAGAAAAAAACAGTTCAAAGAGATGATATTATAAATTTTACCACGAGGGCGCAAGGATAGGTTAGTCATACATTTCATTTTAAGGCACAAATTCAGAAAAAGCTGTTGGCTTTTGAGTTTAGAGAAGAAGATTTTTGGATTATCAAAAGATCTCTTAGTGACTTTGTGGTTGAACAAGTTCAAGTGTTCAATCTGGCTACTGCAACCTACATGCTGCTGCTTCAACCAACTCAAGTGCTTTGTTAAGTTGTTCTTCGCGTGTTAATTCAGACGTATCGATAACGATGGCATCCTCGACTTGTATCAGTGGACTTTCGGCTCGTGTTGAATCGATCATGTCGCGTTCCATTAGATTGGCGATGACTTCATCCAATGTAACAATCACTCCCTTTTCTTCGAGTTCCTTTTTTCTGCGTTGAGCACGAATTTCAGGTGCCGCAGTGACAAATAATTTCAATTCTGCATCCGGAAAAACAACAGAACCAATGTCGCGACCGTCCATCACGATACCACCATCTTGGCCAATTGCACGCTGTTCTTCTACTAATTTATGTCGCACACTTTTGATGGTCGCAACTTTAGAAACGTTGGCTGCAACATCCGGCAAACGGATCAGTCGCTCAACATTTTCACCATTTAAAAAAAGATCCGAGGATGATGTAGCTTCGTTAAATTCAAAAGTCAAGCGAATGTTATCCAGTTCTTGTTCAATTAAGTCGACTTGTGGTTTCGAATGTAGAATGAGTTGTTGACGCATGCAATACAAAGTAACACCGCGGTACATGGCACCAGAATCAATGAAAACATAGCCCAATGACTTTGCTAATGCTTTGGCCAACGTACTTTTTCCGCAGGATGAATATCCATCGACAGCTATAGTAATCCTTTTTTCAAGAAGCATAATGCTAATATACTGACAAATTGCTAAAAACAATTGCTTCCTACCTAACAACTATTGCCTAATTACTATACCTACTTCCTCCACTGGGAAAGATTTGTAGACAAAGTCAGCATATTGTTAAAGCCAGCCCTCGAATAGATTGAAAATCCGTAATCAATGGAGATTTTTTTGAAGTACAAGCCAAGTCCCATGGTGAATCCTGCCATTCCCGGTCGTTCCTCTAATTTCATTTCTTGACGTCGGTGGTAGTCAAATCCACCGCGAAGATGGATGTTTTTAGAAATAAGAATTTCCACTTGATAGGTGAAATGGCGTGCTAGTTTTTCTCCAAATCCTGCATATTTTACAGGGATTGTGTCTCCTGTTAGTTGATCGATGGTGGGTTTTAAATTTGGATCATTGTAAGTGATGTCCCATTTGTTTAAATGGTGTGTCAGGAGCGAAAATCGAAAGGGTGCGTGGTTCAATTTATACGAAAAAGCCATCTGGAACTCTGTTGGCAATGGATCGCGTTCTTTGGTGTAATAGTTTTTGAATTGCACGCCAGCATTCTTCACCAGGGCAGTAATAAGCAGGTTGTCGTTTTTGTCTGTAAATGTCCCTGCTAGATCAATCGAAGCACCATAAGCACTGTATGTTTCTAATTGCGAAGCAATGAAGTTAAGGTTCGCTCCAACCGAAATTCTCGGGTTTAATTGTTTGCCATAACCGGCGCCCACAATGCATTCAAATGGAGAAAAACTCCCGGATGTTGTTCCGTTGACCTCAGTCCGCGTAAAGTTTCCATAATTCACATAGCGCACAGATGTTCCTAAAAATCCGCCTTTGAAATTAATGCCATACGCTGCTTGACCGTAATTTATTCCTCCAGCCAACAACGCTTGATTGACGCTCAATTGTTTGTGCATCTTTGCATTGTAGAGCGAAGGATTGGCGATTCCAAGATTGATGTCTTGGTCTTTGATCGAAATGAAATCGTTCCCTAAACCTGCAGCGCGTGCATTGTAGGTGAGGTCCAATAAAGAAAAAGTAGTCGTTCCACCGGTTTGAGCACAAACAAGGTTTCCTGCAAGAACCAATAAAACGAACAATTTAAATTTCATACGGATTGATTAACGCAAAGAAAATCGAAAAATTTCATTTACACACGTTTTCCAATTTCGATTGCTTCTAAATCATGAATCTGATCACCAGTTATACTGAATCGAAGCAAGGTTTTTACAGAATGAAATCCTTTGTACCCACAAGCCCCAGGGTTCATCCAAAGCATGTTGTAGCGTTTGTCCATCTGAACCAACAAAATATGCGAATGACCGCAAATAAACAATTTCGGCGCTTTTTTTTCTAATTCTTCAAACGCAGGACTGGAATACTTTCCGGGTTTACCGCCAATGTGGGTGATAAGTACTTCCACATCTTCGCACCAAAACCGACTGAATTCGGGCAATTCTCTGCGTAACACATGGTCATCAATATTTCCGTAAACTCCTCTCAGAGGTTTGAATTTTCTCAATTCATCCACTACCTCAATCGAACCAACATCTCCTGCATGCCAGATTTCATCTACATCTTTAAAATGCACATAGATTTTCGGATCAATATACCCGTGTGTGTCTGACATCAAACCAATGCGTTTCATTTCCCAAAAATACGGAAGAAGTTCAAGAAGTAAAAAGGGTTCAAGAAGTTCAAAGGTTCAATGTGTTTAAATGTTCAAGAAGTTCAAAGTTTGAAAGAACAGGATATTTTAGGGTATTAGATGGATTTCTTGGAATTAACGTTTTGCGTGCAGGCGATCGTAACCCTGTGTTGCGCCTGCGGCAGGGTTATGGCGCTTGCACGCTGTGTGTGCCCTGCATGAGCAGAGCAACACGCTTAGTGAAGCTCTACAAAAAGTTTGAAATTGCAAATTCTAGTTGAGAAAACCAAGCGTGTTTCATTTTCCAGAGGGTGTAAGTCCCTTACGTGC
>JBKDKG010000290.1:0-17642 GCA_046345095.1 Flavobacteriia bacterium
TTTAAACCGCTTTCTAACTCTGATACAACTTGTCGTTTAAATGCATCACTGTAGATTTGTGGGGGTGCTGACTTTTTGATTTTTTCCTTTTTATTTGACATATAATTCAATTTATAGTCAACTTTTTCTAGGACGAGACATACTTATAAAAAATCCCGCTGTGAAAACAGCGGGATTTTTTGTTTACCCAATTATATTTAATACTTCAAGAGCAGCTCAATTTTTTATAGAGTACTCAAAGTCTCACATCTTTTAGTGCTATCGGTTTGAGTTAATCTCTTTTTTTTCTGTTGATATTTGAAATCTTTGATCCTTGCTCCGGTGCCTGAGCTTGTCGATGTGTGCTCTTTGTTCGTCTTTCCTCCAGCCATTTCGGTACTTTCTTCTCTGACTTGGTTTGATCGCCAAGTAACTTTTCGATGAGGTCAGGGCGTTTGGCTTTGGTGAGACGTTGCTTGATCCAATCTTGATTTTCTCTTTTATACCAGAAGAAATAACGGTTCTGATTGAGTTTTTCCTCCTTGGTTTTGACTGTTTTGACCGGCTTAAGCGTGTAGGGATGTACTCCCGTGTAATAGATGACTTCTGCAACGGTCATGGGCGTTGGCATAAAATCCTGTACTTGTTCCAATTGGAAGCCCATGTCCTTGGTTTCAGCAGCGAGATTGGCCATGTCTTCTTCCTCACATCCAGGATGCGAAGAAATGAAATAAGGAATCAATTGTTGCTTTAAATTATGCTTTGCAGAAAGTCGGTCGTATTTCTCTTTGAACTTATGGAAGTACTGGAATGAAGGTTTGCGCATCATGCGTAAGGTCGCATCAGAGGTATGCTCAGGGGCTACTTTTAACCTTCCACTGACGTGGCGCGTGATTACCTGTTCGATGTACTCATCGTGGTTGCCATCTTCGTTGTTTTTGTTGAAGTCATCAACTAATAAATCATAACGAATGCCTGAACCAATAAACGCTTTTTTCACTTTAGGGTGTGCATCGACTTTTTTGTACAAGGCTGTCATCTGTTTGTGCGAGGTATCTAAATTGCTGCAGATCACTGGGTGAATGCAACTTGGCGAAGAACAGCGTGCACAAATATCCTCGTCTTTGCCTTTCATTTTGTACATGTTAGCACTTGGTCCACCGAGATCGGAAATGTATCCGCGAAACTCTGGATGTTCAACCACTTCTTCTAATTCAGCAAGAATCGATTTTTCACTTCTAGAAGCGATGAATTTTCCTTGATGTGCCGAGATCGTGCAAAAACTGCATCCGCCAAAACAACCTCTGTGCATATTGATCGAGAACTTGATCATGTCATAAGCAGGAATAGGACCTCTTTTCTTGTATTTGGGATGTGGCAAACGTGTATAGGGTAAATCGAACGAACGGTCGATTTCTTTTTCATTCATTGTTTTGTAGGGCGGATTGATCACCAGCGTTTGATCCCCCACATGCTGAATGATACGGTCTGCCTGCCACTTATTGGATTCTACTTCTACGATTTTAAAGTTTGACGCGTATTTGAGTTTGTCCTGTTGGCATTCTTCATGACTCGCTAATTCGATTGTTTCCCAGTTCTTGTTTTTTGGAAGATCTTCTCTCTTTTCCTGAAGAAATGCGACTTGCTTTATCGTTTTTAAATTGGAAAAAGGAACCCCTTTTTTAAGTAATTGCAGCATTTCACGCAATGGTTGATCTCCCATGCCATACACTAACAAATCTGCTTTTGAATCCACGAGAACAGAGGGCATCAACTGATCTTTCCAATAGTCGTAATGCGTCACGCGGCGCAGCGAAGCCTCGATCCCACCGATCATTACCGGCACGTCCGGATACAATTCTTTCAAAATATTGGAATAAACGATCGTCGCATAATCTGGTCGAAATCCAGCAGCACCGCCTGGTGTGTATGCATCCGTGGAACGCAATCGTTTATTAGCGGTGTAATGATTTACCATCGAATCCATACATCCCGCAGTGACACCGAAGAAATATTTTGGTTTACCCAATTTTTTGAAATCCCTTAAATCGTCTTTCCAATTAGGTTGTGCGATGATCCCAATTTTAAATCCTTCATCTTCGATGATTCTTCCAATAACGGCCGTCCCAAAAGAGGGGTGGTCGACATAAGCGTCACCCGAGATCAGAATCACATCTAATTCATCCCAACCTCTTTTTTCCACTTCCTTTTTTGTTAGTGGCAACCAGTCTGATATAGGTCTTTCTTCCATAGTTTGTACAAAAATACAACATAAAACACCTTTAAAAAGTTTAAATTCAGAGCGCTTTTTGTAGATTGTTCTTAAATTTAACGAAGCATGGGAATGAAATACCTTTTAACAACACTTGTCATTGTGGCGATTTATTCTTGTGGTGGAGACAGTTCGGAATTGAACGCTCCAAGAAAAGTAAGACCTCCGCGCTCAATTTTGAACCTAAAAGTCTTCAATACCGACGCAGAAAAGATGCTTTCTTTTCCAGTGCTCTTTAACAATCAGCTAGTTCATGAACAAGGTGTTAAGAAGGTAACACGAAGTTTTTTCTTAATTGATAAATCAAGGGAAAGAAGGGATTTGTCCATAGAAGTTTTGCGAGAAAAAAGAGAATATTTTTTCAATTCTTTTGGCCGTATTATTCAAATTGATTTCACCTATTATTTTGATGATCGCGTAGTTGGAAAACAGCGAATTAGATATCCGAATGCCATAGATTATTATGGATATTCTCCGGCTGTTCTGCACAGAGATAGCGGAGCCGTAATTCAAGATAAGGCCGAAATAGATTTTGGGTTTAGCATGCATCATCTGGTTAAAAAAAATAGGCGGCATCTTGCTTTTGAAGATCAGAAATCAAGAGAAATGCTGTTTTATATGTTAAAAAAGAATTACTGGGGGGCACTTTCAGTTGACAGCATACTTGAGCCCAGACCGATAGATAGAGTTGTGCTTGGTTCACCTCATTTTCCTTTCAAATCCTATCGTGTGGAAAATAAAGTAAAGGAAAAGGATGTTGTTGAATTCGCATACAAAAAAGACTCCAAACAAATTAAAAGAATTGTTTTTGCTGACTACCCTTTTAATTCTACAAGAACATTTGTTTACCGAAAGAGCGGTTACTGTTATTCTTATATAGATTCTACGTTCTCAGGTGAAGAATACCTTGCTAGGACAATCATTAAAATGGATTTTGATGCACAAAAAAGACCTGTAAAAGTGCGTCACATCAAAGAAACAGGTTTTAGAAAATTAGGAGTTACTTCCATTGAACGAATAACTTATGAATAAAAAATCTTTTGTTACAACAGGTGTAGTGTTGTACGTCACCTTTCTTTCAACGTTCTTAAGTTATGCTCAAAAAATTGAGGAAGACACTATCAATGGAATAGCGTATTATGTTTATCCCTTTGCAAATGAAATTACCCTGCATAATAATATTTATGTCGCAGTAAAAATGCCTAGAGGCAGCCGAACCAGCTACAAGGAATACTTCGTTAGTGCTTACGGAGAAGACTATGATAAAAAGGAATTCAGAAAAATGCGGCGAAAGGCTTATTTTGGTCTATTCCGACAGCTGAAATACAGAAGACAATACAAGCACTTGTATAGTTCTTCCTTTAAACACGCAGTTCGTAAAAATCCCTTTCCACTGATAGAACAAAAATATACCTTAGACAGTGATATCATTCCAAGTTTAGATCCAATTCCGGATGGAAAGTATGTGCAATACTTCAGTAATTATTTTGATGTTAAGCCAAATGGGAGAATGATTTACAATGAGAATAAAGTGGCCGGCTTTTTTACCATTAAGAAAAATACATTAGAGGGAGAAGCTGTTTGGTTCAATGCGAAAGGAGATACATTAAAATACGGGCGCTTCGAAAAAGGATTGAAAGTGGGTGATTGGTACCTCGAAACCCGAAAGGTTTCATTCACTTTATCCAAGAAAGACGCAAAAGATTACATTAGTAGAGGTTGTCCGGATCAAGATACAACGCGGGAATATGTGCACTTTAAAAGTGGTTTCAAGGATGGAAGTTATAAGTATTTCAATAATTCTAAAAACCCAATAATTGAAGGTGATTACGCGAAAAATGAGATGTCTGAAAAATGGACCTATCGTGATGTAACCTATTCAGGAGTTGGTAAAAACAAAAAGCGAAACAGGAACAATGACATTATTACCTTGAATTACACTTTAGCTGACAAAGAAACTGTGGTTAAGCAGACTGTTATTCGTCGTAGTTTGGTTTTGGAGGCGGATTATTCAAATGAGGAATATGACTTTAGTCCAAAGTATTCTCCAAGTGTCTCGCTCTCTAAATTTTATTCGTTTAATTTTCCGAAAGAACTGGATTTGGAGCTAGAGGAAGAGAAATTATATTCATACGAAGGGGAAGAGTACGAAGAGGAAGAGTATTATGATGAGGGTGACTATAGCAATTACATAGAAGAAGAGGAAGATATTTACTACGATTTTAAAAATTATGTATTCGATCCGACCTCTGGCAAAAATTTTACTGCCGCACATCTAATAGATAGTTTAGGAATTATTTTCCAATATGATGGTGTTTATGAAAAGTACTACCCTAATGGTCAACTAATTCTTCGATATGAGTTTAAAGATGGGAAGCTATTAGAGGAAGATACCATTTTTTGGGACAACGGTACTCCGTTGGATGTGATCCGTTTTGATAGAGATTCTAACCATTATGTCCAGTCCGTTTTTGATTACAATGGCAAACTGTATAATGAAATTGTGTATGACCAGAAAGGTGAATTCAAACGTGTTGCTTTTCAGCCTGAACGCATAAAATATTTAAACATTGACGGTTTTGTTGCGTCGGATGAACCAGACAGCAGGTATTTCTTTTATGATCACAAGGATACACTTCTTCATCAGTTAAATGATTCGCTGGTTATTTTTCAATCTTGGTACAAGGTGGATACTTGTAAGTTGTATATGCGAAATTGTTATCCAGATGAAAGAAAGATAACTTATTCTTCGTTTGGTGTTACGGGCAAATCATCGCTGAAAGGAGAAATGCTCTTTGCTGAAAATTATGAAAGCTGGAGTGGAACAAAAGAATATGAATTGGGGAACATTAATTTGCACACAACAACTTCAGCATCCTTATTGCCATATATTGAAAAGGATTCGATTCCTCAATTGTTAATGAATCAATATGAAGAGGGCTTTGAATTAACCGAGGATTATGTCTTGAAACAAAATGGCACGCCCTTCACTGGTGAGTTTAAGTTAGTGACGAATGAAAATAAATTCGAACTTGTCTCCAATAAAAAAATAAGCTTGGTTTTGCCCCGTGCAAGTGCCATGTCGGAAAAATTATACAAGCAGTTAGCTAAATTCAAAAGAAATGGAACAACGAAATTCGAAACCTTGTTTGGTTCCATTGATGCATCTGAATTCGATGAAGATTTTGGTTCAACTATTTTTGGGAACCTACTAGGTGGCTTCCTTAGTTTTATTGAATATCCTACAAGCTATGAATGGGAAGAATATGATAACAACGGGCATTACAAGGAAAAAGATTTAGCGCCGTTCATGAAAATGGCAAAGGGGTCTTTTCGGGATGGTAAGCCGCAAGGTGATTGGCAAATTATTGATCAGTTCGGTAATTTGTTGTATGAAATGACTTTTGATAAAGGCGAGTTAAATGGTAAATTAAAAGAATTCGACATTGCGTACCCAAGCGAAGTAACTGACTATTATGAGGAGGAAGTACCTTTTGATTCAATGCCTAAAAGGGAAACACATTATCTCTACAGCGAAGCTGAATATAAAAATGGCATGGCAAATGGCGATTACCTAAGGTATA
The DNA here is from genome assembly GCA_046345095.1 of Flavobacteriia bacterium. GTDB lineage: Bacteria > Bacteroidota > Bacteroidia > Flavobacteriales_D > Crocinitomicaceae > M0103. The sequence goes on from JBKDKG010000290.1 coordinate 5,836, forward strand.
ATTGGTACGGTGAACTTAATGAGCGGATTCCTTACAAGGATGGTTATGAAAACGGACCGGCTTTTGAAAGAAATAGCTTGGCTCACACGAATCTTAATTATTTGGACGGTGAACTAGATGGATATGTAAGAACCTACCTAACCCTCAATGGACAGGATTCAGTTCTTCTATACGATCTCAATTTCCAAAACGGACTACTCCAAGGAGAATCCAAAGCCTACCATATGAGTGGTCGTTTGGCGAAAAAGGGATTTTTTCTCAACGGTGAGCCAATTGAAGATTATGAGGCATATGATACACTCGGATTCAAATACCATTATGTGAAATTCCAATATTCTTTTCCAATTGAAGAGAAAATTTGGGAGGAAAATGAATTAAGTGTTCGTTATCTTTTTGATTGGAGGGATTCTATTTATTTCCAACCTACCGACATTACTTCTACACAAAGCTTAGATAGGGTTTTAGCAAATTTAGGATTGGCCGGTGATTATTATGAAAGACCTTATTATGGCAGACCAAGTATCGTTAACAAAGAAGGCATTGACTACCATATTACGAAGTATTATCCGAACGACACAATTGCACGTGATGGTGATATTGCGGCTGGCAAAAAAGTGGGTTGCTGGAAATATTACAGTTACGATGGAGAATTTCTATATGAAGCCAACTATTTTGATACAATCATCTCAATCAATGACTCAATTCAGTTTAAAGCAAAAGGAATTTTAGCAGATTACGATCAAAAAGGCAACAAAATAAGTGAAAGTTACATTATCGAGAAGTTTGAAAAGTACGATTGTTCACACACAGATCACTATGAGATTCGTCAGTTAATGACGATTTGGCAAGGAAAAGATTCTATAGATAGAATAAATGGTTATGTCAAAAACTATTATGACAATGGAGTGCTGCAAAATGAAGGGTTAATGAAAAACGGTCTTCCAACGGGTGTTTGGAAATTCTACGACCCCTATGGAAAACTCAATCAAGTAGGAAGTTATACCTTGGGTAAACGAGATGGGCGTTGGCTAGGTGGTGACCTATCTAAAACCAAATACCTAGGTGATATTTGTTTGAATCCAAATTTGCCTGACCTCGAAGAGGAATTAAAATACCGTGAAAAGCAATTGGATATTGTAATCACCAATTACCAATTGGGCAAGGCCTTGAACAAGGAGTTCTATGATGTTAACATGAATGATTACGAAGAAGAGGAAGGAGAATCTCTTGAGTCTGAAGAATAGTTGAAATAGTTGATTACATTTGTTCATACATTACAAAAATTATGATTCAACTAAAAAAATATACTTCTCTTGCTGAGGCAAAAGCCTTGGTAATTCTTTGTGATAAAAAATCTAAACTCCCTGTTTCAATAGAGCAAGATGTTAAGACTTTTTTGAAAGGTTTCCTGAAAAGTGATGACAAATTTGACTTCCTAAAAACAATCAACGGACTTGTCTTTTTTGTTAAAAAAGAACAATCTGTTGAGCAAATTAGAGTTGCAGGTTACAAGGTTTTGACTCAATTAAAAAAGGAAATCTCTGCATTGACCATTTGGGGCGAGGAGGATGAGGCACTACATTTTACTGAAGGAATTTTACTATCTTCTTATCAGTTTTTACCCTATTTTAAAGATGCGCAAAAAAGAAGAAACGGTTTAGGAGAAATATTGCTTCCAAATGAAATTTCTGATAAAAAAATCAAGGAACTTGAGATGACTGCTAAGGCGGTTTATTGGGTAAGAGACAGAGTGAATGAACCTGTTTCACATTTGAATGCTGTGCAACTGAGTGAGAAAATCAAGGAGCTCGGAGAAGATGCAGGATTTTCAGTGCAGGTCCTTGAGAAAACGCAGATAGAAACATTGAAAATGGGTGGATTACTTGCCGTAAACAAAGGCTCTATTGATCCACCAACTTTTACAATTGCAGAATACAAACCTGAAAAACCAATAAATAAAAAACCGATTGTTTTAGTCGGTAAAGGAGTTGTTTACGATACAGGTGGGCTCAGTTTAAAGCCTACTCCGGGCTCTATGGATGTCATGAAAAGTGACATGGCAGGTGCTGCTACAGTTATTGGGGCATTGTACTTGGCTGCACTTCAAAAATTAAAAGTGCATGTCATTGCACTAGTTCCATCAACTGATAATCGTCCGGGAATGAATGCTTATGCACCAGGCGATGTGATAACAATGTTTGACGGGACTACTGTAGAAGTGCTGAATACAGATGCTGAAGGAAGAATGATTCTTGCCGATGCTTTAGCCTATGCTGAAAAATTTAAACCTGAATTAGTATTGGATGCAGCCACACTTACTGGCGCTGCAGTTCGGGCGATTGGAACAAAGGCATCAATTGTAATGGGAAATGCTGATGATAAGTATTTCAATCAATTGGAGAAAGCTGGAAATGAAACACATGAAAGAGTAGTTCGTTTTCCATTTTGGGATGATTACCTAGAAGAAATGAAGTCTAGCATTGCTGATTTAAAAAACATCGGCGGTCCAAATGCAGGGATGATTACGGCAGGTAAGTTTTTAGAACATTTTGTAAAATCACCCTACATTCATATGGATATAGCTGGGCCTTCATGGTTAGATGGTCGTGAGGACTACAAAGGTCAGGGTGGCACGGGAGCTGGAGTGCGCTTGCTCTATAACTTTTTGAAAAAGCTGAAATAAATGGAGAAAGAAAAAGAAGTTCAGCAAAACAATCTCATACGCGTAGGGATTTCCTTGGGTGATATCAACGGAATTGGCCCAGAAGTGACAATGAAAGCGCTACGGGATGCGCGATTATTGATGGATTGCACGCCTATTATTTACGGTTCAACAAAAGTTTTTGCGCATTATAAAAAAGTGTTGGATGATCAGGAGTTTAATTACCAATCATGTAAAACAGCAGAAGAAGCACAAAACAAAAAGATCAATATTGTCAATGTTTGGCAAGATGATGTGGAAATATCTGAGGGAAAACCAACCGAACAAAGCGGAAATTGTGCCTTTCGGTCTTTGGAAAAAGCAACGCAAGATTTGGCTTCTGGCAAAATAGATGTTTTAGTGACGGCTCCTATTTCAAAAGAAGCGATGGGTAAGACAGGATTTAAGTTTCCTGGCCATACAGAATACCTTGCTGATCTTTCAGGAACAGATGATGCATTAATGGTAATGGTTTCTGGAAATTTGCGTGTTGCCCTTGTTACTACTCACATTGCTTTAAAGGAGGTTAGTTCAACCCTTTCGAAGGATAAAATCCTGAGTAAAATCAAAGCATTTGAAAGTTCACTTAAAAAAGATTTTGGTATAGTAAGACCAAAAATTGCTGTTTTTGGATTGAATCCTCACGCTGGTGAAAACGGAAAGATGGGTAGTGAAGAACAAGAATTTATTACTCCGGCTATCAGTGCAGCCCGGGGAGAAGAAATTTTAGCTTTCGGACCATATCCAGCTGATGGCTTTTTTGGTTCAAATAGCAGGACACAATTTGATGGTATTTTAGCGATGTATCACGATCAAGGATTGACAGCATTCAAGGCATTGGCATTTGAAGACGGGGTGAATTTCACCGCCGGTTTACCAATTGTTAGAACTTCTCCGGATCATGGGACAGCATATGATATCGTAGGTCAGGATAAGGCATCCGAACAATCAATGCGCCATGCTATATATGTTGCTTTGGATATTTACAGAAGTCGACAGTTTATCCGTGAGATCAATGTGAACCCGCTTCAAAGCAGCCCAAAGGATAAAAAACGATCAGGAGATGATGTGGAATAAAAATCTCTTCGAATAAATTTTAAAGGATATTAACATGGTATCGTTAAAAATATTAACTTTGCCCTCCAATTTTCGCTCATTGTGAAGTCAAATAAAGAATTTATTATCCCTTTTATTGGCTTGAAAGTGGGCTTTCATGATTTCAATTTTGAGATTCATGATGCGTTCTTTGAAGAAGTAGAATATTCGATCATTCACAAGGGAAACGTAACCGTTTCGCTATCCTTGGAGAAGAAAGAAACAATGTTGATAGGTGAGTTTCAAATCGGTGGAACTGTATCAACATCTTGTGATCGTTGCAATGATCCAATTGATGTTCCTGTTAAGGGATCTTTCAGGTTGGTTTATAAGTTTGACAATGAGATCAGTGATGATGAATCTCTAATCGTATTGCACCCTGATGCATATGAGCTAGATGTTCGAGACAGCATCTATGAATTAATTACTGTTTCTCTCCCTGTCCGATTGGTACATCCAATGGGTGAATGCAATGAAGAGATGATTGAACTACTTAAAAAATATTCTGGTCAGCCTGACAACGTCGAAGAAGATTTTGACGATGATGATGATTGGGAAGACGAAGAAGATGACGACGATGATCCGGTGGATCCTAGATGGTCGGCACTTAAAAATTTGAATTAATACAACATAAATAAAGTAAAATGGCACATCCTAAACGAAAAATTTCGAAGACACGCCGTGACAAGAGAAGGACGCACAAAAATGCTGTTGCAAATAACATTGCAACTTGTCCTACTACCGGACAACCGCATTTGTTCCACCATGCTCACTGGCATGAAGGGAAACTATATTACAAGGGAAGAGTAGTTGCGGAGAAAGAGGTAGCAGTTTAATCTGAAGACCTAAATTCTCCTGCTGCATGAAGATCGGAATTGATATTCTTGGCGGCGACTTTGCTCCTGATGCGAATATTTCAGGCGCTGTCTTGGCCAAAAAAGAACTTCCCGGCGACGTTAAACTTGTTTTATTAGGCGACAGAGATCAAATCTCTAGTGGCCTTTTGTCGTTGAATGCAAGTTTAGATGATTTTGAAATCGTTCACGCTCCTGATGTGATTACGATGCACGATCATCCTACACGTGCTATCCCTCAAAAACCGAACAGCTCTATAGCTGTAGGGTTTGATTTGCTTTCTAAGCATGAAATCGATGCATTCGCTAGCACAGGTAACACCGGTGCTATGCTTGTTGGGGCCATTTACAAGATTAATACAATTCCCGGAATTATTCGTCCATGTATAACATCTACACTGCCAGCTATCGATGGAACGAAATCAATTTTATTAGATGTTGGTTCAAATGCCGATTGTAAGGCAGATGTTCTTTATCAGTTTGCTGTTTTGGGTGTTCTTTATGCCAAAAAAGTATACGGTGTCGAAAACCCTCGAGTAGCACTATTGAATATCGGAGAGGAAGAATCCAAAGGAAATTTGTTGACTTTGGCAGCGCATAAATTGATGGCCGAGTCAGATGACATCAATTTTATTGGTAATATTGAGGGAAGAGATATTTTCTTTGGCAAAGCTGATGTTATAGTTTGTGATGGATTTACTGGAAATGTCGTATTGAAAGAAGCAGAGGGGATTTACACCCTAATGAAGAAAAGAGGCATTAGAGACGAATACTTTGATCGCTTCAATTACGAAAATTATGGCGGAACGCCTATTTTGGGTGTGAAAGGAAATGTTATCATTGGACATGGAATTTCGAATGATATTGCCGTTAAAAATATGATTTTACATTCTTATGAAGTAGCAAAGTCTGGACTTGCGAAAAGTGTGAATGAAGCTTTTAGTTAATATGAAAAAGATAACTGCTGCAATAACTGGAGTGCAAGGATATGTTCCCGAAACAATCCTTTCCAATGAAGATCTTGCAAAGATCGTTGATACTTCCGATGAGTGGATCACTTCACGAACGGGTATCAAGGAAAGAAGAATCCTTAAAGAAGGTGCGTCATCTGATATGGCAGCAGAAGCTGCAAGACAACTGTTAGAGAAAACAGGAGTTGATCCATTGGAAATTGATTTGGTGCTCGTAGCAACGGTTACTCCCGACTACCCATTCCCTTCAACTGCGAATGTTGTTTGCGATAAAGTAGGAATGAAAAATGCATGGGGGTATGACCTTATTGCAGCTTGTTCCGGTTTTATCTATGCGCTATCTACGGGAGCCCAATTCATTGAAACTGGTCGCCACAAGAAAGTATTGGTAATTGGAGTGGATAAAATGACATCTATTTTAGATTATCAAGACCGCACGACTTGTGTGATTTTTGGAGATGGAGCTGGAGCTGTTTTACTTGAGCCTAATGAAGAAGGTTTGGGAGTTCAAGACTTTATTTTAAGAAGTGACGGATCGGGTCGTCAATATCTTATACAGCCCGGAGGTGGTTCAGTAAACCCACCAAGTCACCAAACAGTTGATGATCGTTTGCACTATGTGAAACAAGAGGGCAAGCAGGTGTTTAAATTTGCAGTGACGAACATGGCAGAAGTTTCTGCAGAAATCATGGAAAAAAACAACTTGTCAAGTGAGGATGTTGATTGGTTAGTACCACATCAGGCTAACTTGAGAATTATCGATGCAACGGCACAGAGAATGGGCTTGAGCAAAGAAAAAGTGATGATCAATATTCAGAAATACGGCAACACAACTGCGGGAACACTTCCACTTTGTTTGTGGGATTATGAAGACCAATTAAAGAAAGGAGATACATTAATTCTTTCAGCATTTGGCGGTGGTTTTACGTGGGGTGCGGTTTACCTGAAATGGGCATATGACTCGAAAAAATAATTATTAATTTTACATTCTATAAAAACATAAATATGAATCTGAACGAGATACAAGATTTGATCAAATTCGTTGCTAAATCTGGAGTTAGCGAAGTAGAAATTGAACAAAAGGATTTTAAAATCATCATCAAATCAGAACAGAAGTCTAAAGGTGCTGATCAACCAATTTTCGTACAAGCTGCAGCTCCAGCATTACCTGTTGCCGCTCCAATTGCTGCTCCTGCTCCTGCTCCTGCTGCCGCTGCACCTACTGCGCCATCAGCGGCTACGAATGATGATTCAAAATACATTACAATCAAATCACCAATGATTGGTACATTTTACCGTTCATCTGGTCCAGATAAGGATGCATTCGTAAATGTTGGAGATTCTATTTCACAAGGAAGTACGATTTGTATCATTGAAGCAATGAAATTGTTCAATGAAATTGAGTCTGAATTTACTGGTAGAATTGTAAAAGTATTGGTGGATGATGCATCGCCAGTTGAATACGATCAACCGCTGTTTTTGGTAGACCCAGCATAAAAAATTTGATATTCTGAGTTTATATCTCTGAATTCTTACCGGCGATCCAACTGCAGGAAAAAACAAATTAAAGCGTATGTTTAAAAAAATATTAATTGCCAACAGAGGCGAGATAGCTCTTCGTGTCATCAGAACATGTAAAGAGATGGGGATTAAGACTGTCGCAGTCTATTCTACTGCCGACAAAGACAGTTTGCCAGTACGTTTTGCAGATGAAGCCGTCTGTATTGGTCCAGCTGTAAGTTCCAAGTCCTATTTATCTATTCCAAATATTATTGCAGCAGCTGAGATTACAAATGCTGATGCAATTCATCCTGGTTATGGTTTCCTTTCTGAAAATGAAAAATTCTCGAAGGTTTGTCAAGAACACGGAATAAAATTTATTGGTGCTTTACCTGAGCAAATTGCGGGAATGGGTGACAAAGCAACCGCAAAAGCTACAATGATAAAGGCAGGTGTTCCATGTATTCCAGGATCAAAAGGTCTGTTGAAGGATTTGGACGATGCACGTGCGACAGCTAAAATTGTTGTTTATCCTGTTATTTTGAAAGCAACAGCTGGAGGAGGTGGAAAAGGAATGCGCATTGTTTGGAAGGAGGAAGACCTTGAAGCAGCATGGGATTCAGCTCGTCAAGAAGCAGGCGCCGCTTTTGGAAATGATGGGATTTACATGGAGAAATTCATTGAAGAGCCTCGTCACATAGAAATTCAAGTAGCCGGGGATCAATTTGGAAATGCTTGTCACCTATCAGAAAGAGACTGTTCAATTCAACGTCGTCATCAGAAATTAGTGGAGGAAACACCGTCTCCATTTATGACTGAAGAGTTGCGCGAAAGAATGGGCGAAGCAGCCATTAAAGCAGCTAAAGCTGTAAAATATGAAGGTGTGGGGACTGTGGAGTTTTTGGTCGATAAAAACCGAGATTTCTACTTCATGGAAATGAACACACGTATTCAAGTAGAACATACAATTACAGAAGAAGTTATTGATTTCGATTTGATCAAAGAGCAAATTAAAATTGCAGCAGGTCAAAAGATTTCAGGTAAGAATTATTATCCTCATTTGCATGCAATTCAGTGTCGTATAAATGCAGAAGACCCTTACAATGATTTTCGACCTTCTCCAGGAAAAATTACATCTTATCACTCACCAGGTGGGCATGGTGTAAGAATTGATACGCACGCTTACGCTGGATATAGTATTCCACCTAATTATGATTCAATGATTGGCAAGTTAATCGTTGTTGCTCAAACTAGGGAAGAAGCAATTTTGAAAATGAAACGCGCTTTGGATGAGTATATTATTGAAGGAATAAAAACAACTATTCCGTTCCATCAAAAATTAATGGATAACAAGAATTTTCGTGAAGGAATCTTTACAACCAAATTCATGGAAACCTTTGAATTCTAATTCAGAAAAGAGTAAAAAGCAAAAGCCGATTCATTTGAATCGGCTTTGTTGTTTAATAAGCATAGTAATTTAATTACAAGCCTTCATTAGGTTTTGGTCTATGTCAATACCAAATTCCTTCGCGGAATTAAAAGAGTCGCACGCTTTTTCAGTCTTGCGAAGCTTTAGGTATGTTGTGCCCATCTTCATATAGGCTTCACCTCTATTTAAGTTTGGATCATTATCGGTAATGTAAATTTCATAGTCATCTGCAGCAATCGCATAATTGCCCATTTTATAATGTATATCTCCTCTTAAGATATAGCCAGTTACACTTTTGTCAAATAAGATGAATTCATTGGCCAAGTTTAAAGCAGGAATAAATTCATTTAATTCAGCATACGCTTGAGCCATATAAAATAGTATATATGGATTTGAAGATGCTTGATCTAATTTCAAAATAGCTTCTCCATCTTTAATAGTCCCCGAGTAGTTTCCTGTTTCATAGTTGAATTTAGCACGGTTATAAATATATCCTGTGTTTTGAGGGTCCAAATTGATCGCTGCTGATACATCTTCTATTGCTCCTTTGAAATCATTTGCTCCATATTTAATCAAGGATCTGTAATGGTAAGTTTCTCCAATTGAAGGATCAATAGCAATTGATCGGTTTAGATCAGTTAAGGCACCAGAATTATTTCCTAGAAGAGATTTAATAGAGCCAGTAAACATGAGGGCTTCTGCATTCTTCGGATCTTTTTTAAGAACTTTACTGAATGTTTTAAGGGATTTTTCCGGCTTGCCATTCATTAATTCTTCAAAACCTTTAAGGAAATTGGGGTCACTTTGTTGACCAAAGGCAATGCTGCCGGATAGTAGTAGAGTAAATAAAAATTTCATAGCGTTGGTTTCAGGTACAAATGTATGCAAAGAAAAATTACTTTCAAAAAAAACATAAAAAAAAGCCGGTCAATCACTAACCGGCTTTAAGTCAATATGTAAAAATAACTACAGACCTAAAAGTACTGCATGTGGGTCTTTTGAACCGAACAGCATTCTTTCTGGATTTTCTAGCATCTCTTTCACTTTAACAAGGAAACCAACTGACTCTTTTCCGTCAATAATTCGATGATCATAAGAAAGCGCAACATACATAATAGGTCGAATCTCAACTTTTCCATTAATTGCAACAGGACGCTCAACGATGTTGTGCATTCCAAGAATTGCTGATTGAGGAGGATTGATTATCGGGGTAGATAACATCGATCCAAAAACACCTCCATTTGTTATCGTAAATGTTCCACCAGACATATCATCGGGAGTAATTTTACCATCTCGAGCTTTTATTGCAAGCCGTTTGATTTCTCTCTCAATTTCCGCTAATGACATTTGTTCAGCATTGCGTACTACCGGAACCATTAATCCTTTTGGAGATGATACTGCTATGCCCACATCCGCATAATCGTGAAATATCATTTCGTTACCATCAATTTGAGCATTCACTGCAGGAAATAAATTCAAGGCTTCAGTCACAGCTTTTGTAAAAAAGGACATGAAACCTAGATTAACCTCATGATGTTTTGCAAATGCATCTTTATATTTAGATCGCAAATCCATAATTGGCTTCATATCCACCTCGTTGAAAGTGGTCAACATAGCCGTCTCATTTTTTACAGAAACCAATCGCTCAGCTATTTTGCGACGTAGCATGGACATTTTTTCTCTGTTCTGGTTGCGTGAGCCACCCCAAGTTTGTGCATCCGTAGTTGGAAAACCAGCAGACATTGCAGCAACAACATCTTGTTTCGTGATGCGACCATCTTTTCCAGATCCATTTACTTGGTTTGCACTTACACCATTTTCAGCCATGATCTTTGCTGCAGCGATAGAAGGTGTGCCTGATGCATACGTAGTATCTTTCTTTACAGGATCAGGATTTGGAGCTGCAACTTTCTCCGCTGTGGGAGCAGCTTTGGCTTCTTCTTTCTTTTCCTCTGTCTTTGGAGCTTCAGTTTTTCCTTCAGGAGCCGGTGCAGAAGTATCAATCAAGCAAACCACTTGACCTACTTTTACAACATCACCCTCGGCAGCCTTTAAGGTAATCACACCACTTTGTTCCGCAGGAAGCTCCAAAGTCGCTTTATCTGAATCTACTTCAGCAATTGTTTGGTCCTTAGTAACGTAATCTCCATCTGAAACAAGCCACTGAGCAATTTCTACCTCAGAGATAGATTCACCCGGACTTGGTACTTTCATTTCTAATACTGACATAAACGCCTTGTTTTATTTAACTTTTATTTTGGCAAATTGAAAAAGATCTTCAAATAATTGCTTCAATCTTTTCTCGTGTAATTTTTTAGATCCTTCCGCTGCAGCTGCAGTGCTATTCCTACAAATTCCTATAAATGGTATTTCCCTCATCGACATTGCGATATGCGTCCATGCACCCATATTTGCTGGCTCCTCTTGTGCCCAAAGTATGTTTTTAACGCCTTTGTATTTTGCTAATATAGCGTCAATTTGTTTTTTAGGTAAGGGGTAAAGTTGCTCCAATCTTACAAATGCCATGTTTTCAACACCGTATTCTGAAGCTTTCTCTTTCATTTCATAATAAAACTTACCAGAACAAAATACAACGGTGTCAACCAAGGATACATTTGCGGTAACATCATCAATTACTTCTTGAAAACTTCCTTGTGCCATTTCATCCAATGTTGAAGTAGCAGCAGGATAACGAAGAAGCATTTTTGGAGAAAATACAACCAATGGTTTTCTGAATTCTCTTTTCAATTGTCTGCGCAACAAATGGAAATGATTGGCAGGGGTAGATGTATTTACAATTTGCATGTTGACATCAGCGCATTGCTGAAGGAAGCGTTCCATTCGACCAGAAGAGTGCTCTGCACCTTGACCTTCATAACCATGCGGTAAGAGCATCACCAGACCAGATTGAGTAGCCCATTTATCTTCACCTGCCGATATAAATTGGTCAATCATAATTTGTGCTCCGTTGAAAAAGTCACCAAATTGTGCTTCCCAAATAGTTAATGCATTTGGTGTGGCAAGTGAGTAACCATATTCAAAACCCAATACCCCATACTCTGAAAGTAGTGAATTGTAAACAGCAAAGGGAGCTTGATTTTTAGAAAGCATATTCAACGTTTCAATTTTTTCCTCCGTGTCTTCTGTTTTCACAACAGCATGACGGTGAGAGAATGTTCCACGTTCAACATCTTGACCAGAAATTCTAACTGGATGACCTTCTTCTAAAAGTGAAGCATAGGCTAACATTTCAGCAG
>JBKDKG010000291.1:0-6256 GCA_046345095.1 Flavobacteriia bacterium
CTGTAGAATTCTCCTGGTGCTTCTTGATAATAATGCAATTGATCCATAATAAGCAAGTTATGCGATGGACGATAGCGAAGAAATACGTTCTTAAAAAGATGAACCGAAATTAAATCAGAAAATGCTACTGCAAGTATGACAAATACTAAAAAGACAGCTGTTTTTTTGGTGCCTATATTTTGCAAGGCTATGAAAATCAAATAAATGTAGAGGGGAATCCAAGTTAGTCGGCCAGAAACCAACCACATTATTTCATCCAAAAATGGTGTATGCATCCCGTTGACCGCCAAAACGATCCCACGATCGATCGACTCCAACCATTCAATCATGATTCAAGTTTTGCCAAATCATATCTTTCAGTCTGTCGAGACCTTGTTCCGCAACAGATGAAATGAAAATATGAGGAACCTTTGGCAAGTCTTTTTCCATTTCCTTCATCAATTCTGTATCCAGCATATCACTTTTAGTAATCGCCAAAATACGTTCTTTGTGAAGTAATTCCGGGTTGTACTGCTTCAATTCATTTAGTAAAACCTTATATTCTCTGTGAATATCATCGCTATCCGCAGGAACCATGAATAAGAGAAGTGAATTTCGTTCAATGTGTCTCAGAAATCTAAGTCCCAGTCCTTTTCCAAGATGGGCGCCTTCAATAATTCCAGGGATATCAGCCATAATGAATGACCGGTGATCTCGGTAGGATACGATTCCAAGATTTGGTCGAAGTGTGGTAAACGGATAATTTCCAATTTCCGGTTTCGCAGCAGAAAGAACGGATAACAAAGTACTTTTACCTGCATTCGGGAATCCAACCAATCCCACATCTGCAAGGACCTTAAGCTCAAGTATTTTCCAACCCTCTTTTCCTTCCTCACCTGGCTGCGCATAACGAGGTGTTTGATTCGTAGGAGATTTAAAATTATTATTTCCTAGTCCACCTCTACCGCCTGGCTGTATGATTTGTTCCTCGCCATTCTCAGTTATTTCAAATAACACCTCTCCTGTTTCTTCATCCCTTGCGACAGTTCCCAAAGGAACTTCGATGTACTCGTCACTTCCTTGACTTCCTGTCTTTAAATTGCCAGCACCATGCGCACCATGTCCAGCTTTGATGTGTTTTTTAAATTTCAAATGCAACAAAGTCCACAATTGCGAATTACCTCTTACAATTATATGACCACCGCGTCCACCATCACCCCCATCAGGGCCTCCTTTAGGAATGTATTTTTCCCTTCTAAAATGAGTAGACCCACCTCCTCCATTCCCGGAAGAACAATGAATTTTTACGTAATCAACGAAATTATCTGATGCCATGCTGTAACAAAGGTAGAATATTAAGTCTAATAAATAGAAAATGCCGGACAAACCGCCCGGCATTTTCATATCTTTTAAATCTTTTAAATCAAATCAATTGCAGCAAACAAACGACTAGTAATCTCATCAATCGAACCTATTCCATTGATTGCAATAAATTTTTCTTGATGCTGATAAAAATCTTTTACTGGTGCAGTTTCAGAATTATAAACCTTAATCCTATTAGCGATAACATCAGGGTTGGCATCATCAGCTCGTCCACTCACTTCAGCACGTTTTTTCAAACGCTCTTTTAATTCATTTTCTTCTACTTCGAGTGCAAGCATTACACTGATAGAAGTGCCAATCTCATTTAAAAACTCATCCAATGCTTTTGCCTGCGCATTCGTGCGCGGAAATCCATCAAAAATAAAACCCTTCGGATCCTCATGTTTAACCACCTCAGATCGCAACATATTTATTGTCACTTCATCCGGAACCAACTGCCCTTTATCGATAAAACTCTTTGCGAGTGTACCCAAAGCTGTTTCTCCTTTGATATTTGCTCTAAAAATATCACCTGTAGACAAATGGATCAATCCATACTTTTCGATCAGTCTCTCTGACTGTGTTCCTTTCCCCGCTCCCGGAGGTCCAAATAGTACAACATTCAACATAGTGCTCGGTGAGGTCAAGCCTCCTTTAATTGATAAATTTCTTTTAAATTTCTCCCTTTTTCATCGTAATCCAATCCATAACCAACAACAAAAGAATTAGGTATGGAAAATCCTACGTAATCAGGATGTTGTTTGCCTTTAAAAGCTTCCGGTTTAAACAACAATGTACAAACTTTTACAGAAAGTGGGCTATCTGCCTTCAGTAAGGTGACAATTTTATCGATTGTTAATCCTGTATCTACAATGTCTTCCAAAACAATTACATGGCGATTTTCAACAGAACTTGTTAAACCAATCAATTCATCTACACGCCCACTAGAAATAGTTCCGCTGTATGAACTTACCTTAACGAAAGAGATTTCGCAATTACCATTGATCTGCTTCACCAATTCTGAAGCAAACATAAACGAACCATTGAGCACAGCAAGAAACAGCACGTCTTTACCAGTATAGTCGCTGTTAATTTTGTTTGCAAGAGAGCTAACTTCCGCTTGGAGTTCCTCTTCCTTGATAAATACCTCAAAATGCCGGCCGTTTAATTCGATCACTTTCTTGGATAAAATTGGTTTGCAAATTTAGCTATTTTCTCTCGAAGGGAATGAAATATTTCAAAGCAAACTTATCAACGACTTCCAATTGAACCCTATCTTTGTGACATGACAAAGAATGTTACTTATGGAAGAGGATCCCGTGTTGGCATGATCGGTGGCGGTCAATTAGGGAGAATGTTTATTCAATCGGCTATTGATTTCAACGTTGAAGTTCATGTTTTAGACCCCGATCCACAAGCGCCATGCAAATACATAACACATTCTTTTACCGAAGGATCACTCAATGATTATGAAACGGTTCTTAAGTTTGGTGAAGACAAAGATGTTTTAACAGTAGAAATTGAAAACATCAATATTGAAGCGTTGGAAGCATTAGAAAAAATGGGGAAGAAAGTATTTCCTCAGCCGAGAGCGCTAAGAATTATCAAAGACAAGGGCATACAAAAAGAATTTTATTCCGAAAACAACATTCCAACAGCTCCTTTTAGATTGATTCAATCCAATATTGAATTAGGTGAAAACGTAGACTTTCTTCCTTTTGTCCAAAAAATGCGAACAGGAGGATACGACGGAAAAGGTGTTCAAGTCATAAAAACAAAAGACGATCTTAACAAAGGATTCCAAGTACCTTCAGTTTTGGAACAACTAATAGATTTTGAAAAGGAAATTTCGGTTATTGTGGCAAGAAATGAAGCAGGACAAATAGCTACTTTCCCTGCAGTCGAATGTGAATTCAATCCTGAAGCCAATTTAGTGGAACTACTCTTCTCTCCTGCAGATATATCCAATCAAGTTGAACAAAACGCTCAAGACTTGGCCAAATCGGTTATTGAAAAACTAGACATGATTGGAATTCTTGCAGTTGAAATGTTTTTAACCAAAGATGGAGAATTACTTGTCAACGAAATTGCACCAAGACCTCACAATAGTGGGCATCATACAATTGAATGCAATATTACATCTCAATTTGAACAACACTTGCGCTCGGTATTAAATCTCCCTCTTGGTTCAACAAAAACTATTCAAGCAGGCGCAATGATCAATCTTTTAGGTGAAAAAGGATTCGAAGGAGTCGCCGTGTATGAAGGTCTTGAAAATTATTTAAAACAGCCAGGCGTTCATCCACATTTATATGGAAAAATGAGTACAAAGCCCTTTCGTAAAATGGGTCACATTACTATCACTGGTGAACACATCGAAGAAGTAAAACACATTGCCAAAGAAGTTCTTCATGGCGTAAAAGTTATCAGTCAATAAATTCACCCTCAACTGTTTAAACAACTCGTAATATCTTAATTGATGTTAAATTTTATTTTGTTTAATCTTTTTATTTGTTTGTTAAACATTTTTGTTTAAGTTTGTAAATGTAATTGTTAAACAAAAAAAGATGTCAACAATTGAATTCAACGAAGCGCTAATCGGTATAGAAAACAACTTGCATTCATTTGCTATGAGTTTTACCCGAAATAATGAAGATGCAAAAGATCTGACACAAGAAACAATGTTGAAGGCAATAACTTATAGAAGTTATTACGCTCCTCAAACAAACTTCAAAGCTTGGGTATTTACAATCATGCGTAACATTTTTATCAATCAATACCGAAGAAAGGTTAAATCAGGTACGATCTTCGATCACTCTCAAGATCTTTATTTGTTGAATAACTCGGGAGACTCACTTAATTCTCCTTTGCAAACCATTTCGGTTAAAGAAATTAGCACACACATTAACAATTTGGATGGTGAGTACCGTGAGCCTTTTGAAATGCATTTTAAAGGATATAAATACAAAGAAATTGCAGATCATTTGGGAATTCCTATTGGTACGGTTAAAAGTCGTATTTTCATAGCGAGAAAAAAACTAATGGACTTGCTCCCAGAATACAACTATTCTTTAAATTGATGAATAAAAAAGTTACTATAATTGGAGCCGGTATTTCTAGTTTATCTGCTGCGTCATTTCTAGCCAGAGATGGATACGAAGTTACCATTCTGGAGAAAAACGCTACTATTGGTGGAAGGGCGCGTCAATTCAAGCATGAAGGATTTGTATTTGATATGGGACCTAGCTGGTATTGGATGCCGGATGTCTTTGAGCAGTTTTATAATAAATTTGGGTACACTACTGCTGACTTTTATGATTTAAAACGATTGGATCCGTCTTACCAAGTCTTTTGGAAAGATGATAGTTCAACAAACATTCCTGCTTCAGAAAAAGATTTTTTTGATCTGTTTGAATCTTTTGAAAAAGGCAGTTCCAAAAAATTAAAGCAATTTTTAGATGAAGCAAAATATAAATATGAGGTTGGAATGCAAGACCTTGTGTTTAAGCCAAGTTTAAAAATCATGGAATTTGCCGATATGCGAATTTTAAAAGGACTATTCAAGTTGCATTTGCTTTCTTCATTTTCAAAATATATTCGCAGCTATTTCAAAGATGAGAAAATACTATCCCTCTTAGAATTTCCAGTTTTGTTTTTAGGGGCAATGCCCGAAGAAACTCCTGCACTTTATTCATTGATGAATTACGCTGACATTTCTTTGGGCACATGGTATCCAATGGGAGGAATGTTCAATATAATTGAGGCCTTTGAAAAAATTGCACTTGAAAATGGTGTTAAAATTTTGACCAATCATGAGGTGAAAAGCATCGAATATGAAGGTAAGAACGTAACCCATGTTATCACACAAAATGGCAAAATAAAAACCGATATTTTAATTTCGGGAGCAGACTACCAGCATACAGATGCATCCATCATGAATGGAAAGGCAAACTATAAATCGTCTTACTGGGATAAAAGAACAATGGCACCATCGTGTCTACTTTTTTATGTTGGTGTTGACAAAAGAGTAAACAACTTAAAACATCACAACTTATTTTTTGATGAGGCCTTTGAACTGCATGCGAAAGAAATTTACAAAGATCCAAAATGGCCGAGTGCACCTCTTTTTTATGTAAGCGCTCCATCTATAACGGATTCTAGTGTAGCCCCAGAAGGAAAAGAAAACATGTTTCTATTAATTCCTATAGCACCTGATTTAAAAGATGACGAGGATACTAGAGAACGTTATTTTGATTTAATGATGAATCGATTGGAAGCAAAAACGGGAGAAAATATTCGTGACTTTATTTCCTACAAGAAAAGCTTCTGTATTACTGATTTCAAAAATGATTACAATGCTTTCAAAGGGAATGCTTATGGTTTGGCAAATACACTGAATCAGACTGCCATTTTAAAGCCTACGCTAAAAAACCGAAAGCTAAACAATATGTATTACACTGGCCAGCTTACTGTTCCTGGTCCGGGTGTCCCTCCATCCATCATCTCAGGCGAAGTTGTAGCGAGAGAAGTAATGAAGGACCACCCCTTATCCAAGCATGTTAATAACCACTAAGCACTATAAAATGAAGCAACTATTTGACGATGTATCTTATGAAATGAGCAAGTTGACCACGAAAAGGTACAGCACTTCATTCTCACTTGGGATTTCTTTTCTCCATGGAAGTCTGCACAAGCCAATTTATGGAGTATACGGTTTCGTGCGATTTGCTGACGAAATTGTTGACTCTTTTCATGGCTTTAATAAAGAAGAACTATTAGCAGATTTCAAAAAGCAAACATACATTGCAATAGACCAAGGTATTTCACTAAATCCTATCTTAAATAGCTTTCAGTCTGTCGTTCGAGAATATAATATTCCGCTGGATCTAATTGAGACCTTTTTAAATAGTATGGA
>JBKDKG010000292.1:0-2349 GCA_046345095.1 Flavobacteriia bacterium
CCTCATGCAGTAGATGTTTTAAGTACGATGATGGGCGGAAAGGATACGTTAGAAGCATGGCTTGATAAACTATTCAACACGAATATGAAACTTTCAGGTCGCGACCAAGTTGACATTACAGGTTTAATTGGACAATATGCGCATGGAAATGAGCCTTCCCATCACATGGCTTATTTGTACAACTACACGAATCACCCTGAAAAAACACAATTTTATTGTGATCGAATTCTTAAGGAAATGTATTCCCAAACACCAGAGGGATTGTCTGGTAATGAAGATTGTGGACAAATGTCCGCTTGGTACGTTTTGAGTTCAATGGGATTTTATCAAATTGCACCAGGACAACCCTTTTATGATTTTGGAAGACCACTATTGGATGAAGCCACAATTCATCTTGAAAGCGGTAAAGAACTAATTATTAAAGCTCTAAATAATTCAATTGAAAACAAGTACATTCAATCTATCCAATGGAATGGAGCACGTTATGATACATTAGGGATTTCACATTCTACTCTTATGACGGGAGGAGAATTAGTTTTTATAATGGGTGAACAACCGTCATCTATTGAATTCATTCATCCAGGATCAGCGCTTAGTTTAAATAATTTAGAAAAAACCGGTTTTGTACCAGCGCCCTATTTTCGTAACGAATACCGCATTTTTGACGATTCTTTACGTGTTACAATTGATGTTCTTCCTGCGAATAGTTATGCAAAACATAAAATTGAATATCGCTTTCTAGAGCAACCAGAGAAAATATACTCTTACTCATCTCCAATTACTATAACTTCCAATAAACAAATAGAAGCAAGAACCACTGTTGATTATATATTGAGAAATGAAAACACTTCTATTTCTAGTGATTGGGTTATTGGTGATTTTATAATGCGTGACAAATCAGTTAGTTTAAATTTAGAAACGGAATACGCACCACAGTATTCTGCTTCAGGACCTAACTCTTTAATCGATGGAATTAAAGGTGGAAAAGAATTTAGAACAGGTGATTTTCAAGGATTTTGGAATGAAGATCTGGTTGCAGAAATAAGTTTCGATTCGGCTCGAGTGCTATCAGAAATTGGAATCAGTTGTTTACAAGACATGAAATCCTGGATCTTCTTTCCTTCTGAAATTCAAATTGAGATTTCGTTTGATGGGTCTCATTTTGAATCACTTCCTATTATTTACACCAACATGTCCTCTGCTTCTAACGCAGTAACTCATGAACTAATCCCTAGTTTTAGTAGTTATGTTGGTCCAATGAAAATGGAGTTTTTTAGGAAAAATTTAAAAGAGAAAGCCATTAAAAAGATTAGGATTGTAGCTAAAAACTATGGTAAATGCCCAAGTTGGCATTTGGGCGCTGGAAACAACACCTGGCTCTTTGCTGACGAGCTAATTTTGAGATAAGCGGCAATAGTTCGTGTTCAAGGGCTTAAAATATTGCGAAATTGTTGGTATTTTAGCACCGCAAGAATTTTAAATCAGTTAAAAAAATGAAACAATTCAAAGTAACTTTAGTAGCGTTTATTCTACTAATTGGATCATTTGCTCGCGCAGATGAAGGAATGTGGTTCTTGATGTTCATCGATCGTCTGAATCATCGCGACATGCAGAAAATGGGATTACAGCTCACTGCTGAAGAAATTTATTCAATTAACAATCACTCCTTGAAAGACGCAATTGTTCAATTCAATGGTGGATGTACAGCGGAAGTTATTTCTAAAGATGGATTATTGCTAACAAATCACCATTGTGGATACGACGCAATTGCAGAGCTCTCAACTCCAGAAGCAAATTACTTAAAGAATGGTTATTGGGCTGCTTCTAAAAAAGAAGAGTTAAAGCCTCAAAGTCTTTATGTTCGCTTTTTTGTTAGAATGGATGATGTATCGAAGCGTATTTTGGCAAAAGTAAATCCAGGAATGACTGAAGCGGAGCGTGAAAAAGCGATTAACCAAGAAATCGCGGTGATTGAAAAGGAAAATAATGAAGGTGGAAAATACACTGTTTCAGTGCGATCTTTTTTTCAAGGAAATGAATTTTACTACTTCGTTTATCAAGATTACAAAGATGTACGTTTAGTGGGTACTCCTCCAGAAAGTGTTGGAAAGTATGGTGGCGACACAGACAACTGGGAATGGCCACGTCACACAGGAGATTTTTCAATGTTCCGTGTTTATGCGGATGCAAGCGGAAATCCAGCGGATTATTCTACAAGCAATGTTCCTCTAAAACCAAAACGTCATTTGAAAGTTAATATAAGTGGTGTTCAAGAGAATGATTTTGCAATGATCCTTGGTTACCCGGGTAGAACAAACCGATGGATGCCTGCAGGTGGGATCGAACAAA
>JBKDKG010000293.1:0-6410 GCA_046345095.1 Flavobacteriia bacterium
ATCCAATGACAGATCCACTTCTTATCTCCAAAATTGTAGCAAAAATGGATTTGGCGACATTGAAAAATGTAATTCCAATGGGCGAAGGAGAATCCTACACTGGCAAATTGAATGCAAACGTTGATTTAAATGGTAGAATGAGTTCACTTGACAAAGGAGACTATGAGGCTTTCAAAGCGGAAGGAACTTTGGAACTCATGAATATGATCTATAAATCGGCAGGACTTAATGATCAAGTAGCAATCAACGATCTGCTTTTCCGTTTTTCACCAAAAAATCTATCCCTTGAAAAATTGAATGCAAAAAGTGGAAAATCAGACTTTGCAATCGCCGGGACAATCGATAATTATATGGGTTATGTTTTCCGCAATGAGCTATTAAAAGGAAACTTCTCTTTTACCAGCAACAATTTGGATCTGGATGAACTCATGAATCTAGTTCCAAGCTCAGAAACGACGGCTGAAACAACATCAACTGCAGCAGAAACAACAAGTTCGGAACCAACACTTATACCTGACAATTTGGACTTTGCTTTAAATACTTCAATTGGCAACCTCCGGTACAATGGTATGGACATAAAAAATGTCAAAGGAAATGTTCGTCTGAAAGAAGAAGTTGCATCATTGGATGACTTAACCATGAATACCATGGGAGGAACGATTGGATTAAAAGGTAGTTACAGTACAAAAGATCACACTAAACCGAAAGTTGATTTTGCTTATTCACTCAAAGACATTGATGTCAAACAATTGGCAGATAACTTTGTGACAATCGAGAAATTAGCTCCTATTGCAAAATATGCAAAAGGTAAGATCAGCTCAAATTTTGAAATGAAATCAGATTTGACAGCTAACCTTGAACCTGTTTTGGCATCATTAAGTGGATTGGGGGATCTTACTACTAATACTTTGACAATCTCAGGTTTTAAACCTATGGAAAAAATGGGCGAAGCGCTGAACATATCCAAATTATCTTCGCAGACATTAAAAGACATAAGTGCCAAATTCCAATTTTCAGATGGTAAAGTAACAGTTAAGCCTTTTGATGTACAAATGGGCAAAATCAAGACAAACATTGCTGGCTTTACGACATTTGATCAAAAAATCAACTACGATCTCAAAATGATGATTCCGAAGGAAGAAATTCCAGCAGCGATGATCAAAGCAGTTGAACAAGCCATCTCAAAACTGAATTCATTGGCTCCAAAATTGGATATGAAATCAATTCCTGATGTTTTACCAGTAAAAGTTGGTATGGGTGGTACCGTAACAGATCCAAAAGTTACCAACAATTTCAAAGAAGCACTTCTTGAAGCCACTGGAAATCTGAAAGACCAACTCATTGACAATCTTAAAGAAACTGTTAAAGACACCGTAACGGCCATTGTCAAAGACAAAGTCAACGAAGTGAAGGAAGACTTAAACGCAAAAAAACAAGAGATTTTGGACGATGCCCAAAAACAAGCTGACAAAGTAAAAGCTGAAGCCAAAAAAGCAGCCGATGTTGTTCGAGCTGAAGCAAAAAAACAGGCTGATGCGCTTATGCAGCAAGCCGGATCCAACCCTTTAAAACAAAAAGCAGCGCAGATTTCAGGTGATAAATTGAAAAAAGAGGCTGAAGAAAAAGCTCTAAAAATTGAAAAAGAAGGAAATCAAAAAGCCGATCAAATAATGTCAACTGCAAGGCAGAAAGCAGACCAAATCAAATAGCATCTTAAAATCCCACTTAGGTGGGATTTTTTTTTGAAACGAATTCATGAAAGAAAGATTTGATCGAATTTGCTTAACTTTGAACAACTGATAAAAAACCGTATGACATTGTTCACTCAAACCCTTATTCTTTTGAAGCGTTTGAGTATTCCGTTTCTTTTTTTATCGCTGACACGCATACTTTTCTATTTCTACAACCTAGATCATTTTACCAACGCTGGAATATTAGATTTCATCTACGGAAGCTGGTTCGATGCTATTACAATTTCACTCTTTTTTTCTCCATTCATACTGCTTCATTTTTTACCAATAAACGGAAAAAAAAGCCTTAAAATTCAGGAGTTTGTATTGAAAATATTATTTCATATTACAAATACACTTCTTGTTGCGCTCAACTTGATGGATTTTGAATATTTCAAATACACAAGTAAACGTTCTACCGCAGATCTATTCGCCATTTTAGGCGCTGGAGATGATTTTGCGCAACTCGTCACAACCTTTATCGTTAATTTTTGGATACTAATTCTACTTCTAGTGATATTAGTGGTTGCTGCAGAGTGGCTGTATAAAAAATCAACTAAAAAAGACTTTACTCCTCAAAAATGGCAAAGCATTAGTTTCAATTTTTTAATAATTCTACCATTGTTTGTGATTATTGCACGTGGCGGATTTCAGTTAAAACCTATAGGAATAATCGAAGCGGCGCAATTCAGTGCCCCAGAAAATACAGCACTTGTTCTTAACACACCATTTACAATGATCAAATCATATGGTCATGAAACATTAGAAGAAAAACATTATTTCAGTGAAGAAAGAGCCAATCAACTCTTCAATCCCGAGCAAACAAGTCAACCGCAGCATATTTTACCGAATAAAACGAATCTCGTAATAATAATTCTAGAAAGTTTTGGTAACGAATGGGTTGGAGCTTTTAACAACGGTGTATCCTACACACCTTTTTTCGATTCACTCATAGCAGAATCATGGACCTTTGAATATGGCATTGCAAATGGCAAAAAATCCATTGAAGCCGTCCCTTCTATCATAGCTTCAATTCCAAGCCTGATGGACAACCCATATATTTCATCACCTTACGGCAACAATAAGATAAGATCACTAGCAGATATACTTAGAGAAAATGGTTATTCTACGGCTTTCTATCATGGAGCAACAAATGGATCAATGCGTTTCAATGGTTTTGCAGCGCAAGCAGGCTTTGATCAGTATTTTGGTCGATTTGAGTACAACAATGATAAGCATTTTGATAAAACATGGGGAATTCTTGACGAATACTTCAACCCGTGGACAGCTCGTCAATTGTCTAAGTTAAAAACTCCATTTTTTGGGACTCTTTTTACCTTGTCTTCGCACCACCCTTATTATATACCACCCCATTATAGAAACAAAGCCAAAAAAGGACCGCATCCAATTTGCGCATCAATAAATTACGGTGATTATGCATTAAAAAAATTCTTTGATGAAGCGAAAAAACAAAAATGGTATAAGAATACACTTTTTGTGCTCGTTGCAGATCATACTCCTGCTACAAACGACCCTTTTTATAGCGACAGAAGAATGATGTATCGAATTCCAATCGTATTCTATCATCCAAGCGGAAAATTGGGAAAAAAGCGTCAAAAAATAATATTTCAACAGCTAGACATATTGCCTACCACACTAGATTTACTAAACATTAATACAAACTTCTATTCCTATGGTTTCTCTGCTTTCACGAAACAAAAAAGGCAAGCGATTACCTACCTAGAAGGAACTTACTACCACTTCGTTGAACACTATATAAGCTCAATAACGAATGAAAAGGCACGAAATTTGTACTGTCTACCAGTTCGAAAAGAATCAGCAATCGATTCGCTTGGTCTCTTGCCAAAATTTGGAAGGTACTCTGAGCGATGCGTGAAAGCCATTATTCAGCGATACAATCGAGATCTGATTCGAAACAAAACAGCAGTAGAATGAAGCAAAAGATCCGATTTATCATCAACCCAATTTCCGGAGTAGGAAAAAAAGGCGATTTACCTGATATCATTCAATCTCATCTCGATCATTCGAAATTCGAATACGACATAGCAATTACAGAATACCGAAAACATGCCAAAGAAATTGCTTATGAAGCAAGTTTAGCGGGAATAGATATTGTTTGCGCTGTTGGTGGTGATGGTTCAGTTCATGAAGTTGGAACTGCACTTATCGGAACACAAACGAAATTAGCAATTTTACCCTGTGGATCTGGAAATGGTTTAGCGCGTCACCTTGGTATCTCTATGGACCTTGTAGAAGCCGTGAAATGTATCAACAAGGACAGCTTTTTGCGAATGGATACAGTTGTCGTAAATGACAAACCTTTTCTTGGCATAGGTGGCTATGGCTTTGATGCCGTTATTGCCAAAAAATTTGATAAATACCACAAAAGAGGTTTTTGGAGTTACGTAAAATTGGTTACCAAAGAATTTATGCATTACAATCCGGTTAATGTATCTGTGGATGTAAATGGCGAAATCAAATCAATGCCTGTTGTTTTATGCACTGTAGCAAATGCTTCTGAATTCGGAAATGGATTTGTTGTTTCCCCTACCTCAGATATTACTGATGGAAAAATTGAGCTTTGTATTTTAAAACCATTTTCTTTCTGGCATGCCCCAGGAGTTGTGTACCGATTTTTCAAACGTACATCGCATAAGTCAAGATTTGCTGAAGTCATTTCTTTTGAGAAGGCACGCATTCGATTATCACAAAGAATTGCGCATTACGATGGAGAACCATTTGACGTAAGAGAAGAATTAAATGTGCAAGTAATACCGAGTAGCCTAAACATTATTCGTGGAAATAATTAAACTATGGAATTTATATCATTAGACATTTCAGAAATGATCCAACGGTTGGACAAATTAACAGAAAATAGTGCACCGAAATGGGGATCAATGAGTGCCCAAAGAATGGTTGAGCACCTTTCTGATTCATTGAAATTATCATCAGGTAAGATTCAGTTGCCAACAGAAGTTGAGGAAGAAAAAATTGAAAGAATGATTCAATTTCTGAATTCTGAAAAAGAAATGCCCAAAAATTTCGAAGTTTCTTTTGTAAAAAAAGACACTCCTCTACGACATGAAGAAATAGAGTTAGCAATTGATGAGTTTTTATTAGAGTGGATAGACTTTGAAGCGTTTTTTGATGAAAACCCAGAAAAAACAACTGCACATCCGCTTTATGGACCTTTAAACTTTGATCAATGGTGCAGATTGCACTCCAAACATTTCACACACCATTTTCAACAGTTTGAAATATAAAAAAAAGAGGCTTTCGCCTCTTTTTTACTTTTGTTTTGGTGGATCTGATTTTTCCATTTTTTCAGGAATTGATCTTTTAGCTTGCTTATTTATCGCTGACTTCTGCATTTCCATACTTGGCTTAGCCGGCTGATCGGATTTAGTAGTTGCTTTAGATTCTTCATGAATCATTGGCTTCTCTTCAGCTTTCTGCCCAACTGGTGTAGCTGGCTGCGCTATGTTACCTTTTACAGGTTCCGTTTGTTTCAATTTTTCTTGGTCCTGTGCAACTGATGCGAAAGATAATAGAGCAAATACTCCTGAAATCATTAATTTGTTCATTGCTTTCATAGTTTTATTTTTAGAAATTTAAGAAGATTTTTTCAAAATACATGCCAAAAAAATCAAAATGTTAATTCTACTGTCAATCTGCCTCGGAACTTTTTTAAGTGTTTTTAATTATTTTTATTCCAAAAGAAAAGGTTTACATTCTCTGAATGGTCTCATTCTTGGATTTTTCATTTTTACGACAATTTGCTATTTATTTTTAAAGAATTTCCTTTAAATGGCTCATTATACAAAGCCATACAATTGTATCTTTGAGAGATAATTTACTTCAACCTTACATAATGATTGAATTAAAAACAGTATTTCCGATCCCATCTTTTGAACAATGGGAGGAGCGTTTAAAAAAAGACCTTACTGAAGAAGATTTTGGGAAGCTAAAAACAATTGACGAAGTTGAAGAAATTTCATTGAATTCTTATGCTCATGGCGACAATTCGAAAAAAAATGAATTACAGCCTGGTCAATTCCCATTTACTAGAGGATTAAAAACGGAATCCAACAATTGGTCAAATGGTTATTACCTCAAAGTAGAAAACGAGCTAGAGGACAATCAAAAAATGCTTCAAATTTTAATGAAAGGCTGCGATTTGATTGTATTGGATCTTTCTAATAAAGACGAAATAAATTTCAATATTTTACTGAACAACATAGGTTTAGAATTTATTTCATCTCAAATCATCCTTGAAAACACCATGCAATGGAATGGAATTGTTAATTATTTTCAAGGAGAAATACCCCTCAACGTATTGATAAATGTTGACCCAATTTCAATGGACACCCAACTATTTGAAACAATTACGGCACATCTACTTAAAAAGCAATCTGCCGTTTTCAGTATCAATAGTTTTCGTTTGCTTGGATGCGGAGCTAATGCATTTCAGGAAATAGGTTTTGCTACGGCTACAGGACATGAATTAATTTATAGATTAATGAAAAGTGGGTTGAACATCGATCAGGCAGCCGCATGTATTCATTTTTCGATGGGAATTGGTTCAAATTACTTTGTAGAAATTGCAAAATTCAGATCAATAAAAACGCTTTGGTCGCAAATAATTGGTAGTTACAACCC
>JBKDKG010000294.1:0-2832 GCA_046345095.1 Flavobacteriia bacterium
AAATTGTTATGTCATCAAATCATTTCATTCGGTGATTTTTAGATATAATTGTGACTGAATTATACTAAAAATTTATAAAGCCCTTTTTTATTTAACGGCATGTCTTTAAAAAATTTCATATTCATTGCGGCAAGTTTAATTTGCTTGATTTCTTGCACGAAAGATGTAAAGATTGACATTCCTGGTTTTGAAGAACAATTAGTTGTTGATGGAAGAATCGATACTGATGGTTTCCCAATTGTTATGCTTTCGAAATCACAAGATATTTATGCGTCAACAGATTTAAATGCTTATCTGGCTTCATTTGTTTATGATGCAACAATTTCTGTTGGTAATGGGACAGCTACAACCTCATTACAATTGTTCGCCATTTCTGATTTACCCTTAGAGTCGCAAAAGAGAGTTGCTGAAATGTTATCGCTTGAATTTAATGAAATTGCTTTTCTACCGATACAGGTTTATTCGACAACTGATGTTTCAATGAAAGGTCAAACGGGAAAAGAATATACATTAACTATCAATTGGTCTGGAAAATCTTACTCGGGAACCACCTCACTCCTTCCAACCGTTTCATTAGACAATCTATACTGGAAAGCAGATTTGGCTAATGCGAATTATGGTCTCTGTTGGGCAAGACTTTCCGATCCTCCCAACGTTTCCAATGCCTATAAATGGGAACCGAAAAACATTACACTTAAACCCGATGGGCAACCAAAAGATATCATTTTCAGGCATGCAGGAAATCCTTATTTCAGTGATGAGTTTTTTGACGGGTTGACATTTGAATTTGACACACGTTACCCCAAAAAAGACACCTCCTATCTTGATGGATATGAGAGATATTACAAAAAAGGTGATACTGTAGTTATCCGATTCTCAAGAATTGATGACAAGGTGTTTAATTTCTTTGATAAAAAAGAGGCGCAACAGCAATCTGCTGGAAACCCTTTTGCTACACCTGTAAACGCACCAAGCAACCTGTCCAAAGGTGTTTTAGGAATCTGGGCAGGATTTTCAGCACATTATGACACATTGTACTGCTGGCCATAAAAAAAGCTCCCCATATCTGAAGAGCTTTCATTTAATTGATTTTTAAATCAGCCTTATTTTTTAGACACTGGAATCGTTGCAGTGATTTTTAAAGTTTCAGAAACATCCTTCCCTTTTTTACCAACGCCAAAATCAGTTCTATTGACACTAAACTTGGCTACAAATGTTCCTTTAGTTCCTTTTTTCACAAAAGTAAATGGAATTGTCACATCTTTCTTGACTCCTTTAATTTCCAATTTTCCAATGGCATTGTAGCCATTATCTGACTTTTCGATCTTGGAAGAAGTAAATGTAATGTTCGGATACTTTTCAGAAGAAAACCACTCCTCCCCTTTTGCATGACTATTCATCATACCATTGCCTGTATTGATCGACTCTACCTTAATCTTTAAATCGAATTTAGATGTTCCAAGATTGGCCGCATCAAAATTTATTGATCCAGATATTTCTTTGAAAATACCTGACACTTCTGCACACGCAAACGCCACTTTGAAATCACTTCCCATCTTCCATTGTTGCGCAAACAAAGAAACAGAGCTAATACTTCCAAATAACAATGCAAAAACAACTGATTTCATTTTTTATTGAACTAGAATTAATTTTTTGCTACTTCAAGGTCTGCATTCAATTTCACTTCATCAGACAAACCTGGAGAAGGCTGACCAACACCAAAATCAGAACGCTTAATTGTACCCGTCATTTTGAAGCCAGCAACATCACCTCCTGCTTGATTTTTAGCCGTACCATTATGCGTCGCTGTCAAAACAACACTTTTAGTAACACCATGCATCGTCAAGTTTCCTGTTACCGTATACTTATTCATTTTAGGCACCTTTGTAACTGTAACGCTTTTAAACGTCAACGTAGGGTATTTCTCAACATCGAAAAAGTCAGCTGTCTTAAGGTGATTGTCACGCATTTCCATACCCGTTGAAATAGATCCGGCTTGTGCTGTCAATTCAACTGTTGCACCTGTAAAATCACCATTCGGTGTATTAAGTTTTACTTCGAAATTCTTAAACTCACCATTCACATCATTAATTCCCATATGGGTAATTGTAAAGCCTAAACGAGAGTGTGCTGCATCAGAAGTCCAAGACGAAGCTTCAACAAGAATAAAGGAGAACGTTAAAAACGCTGCAATCCCATAAAAAAAGATTTTTTTCATACTTATTTATAATTTGATTTTGTGCTGCAAAGATGACAACTAAATCAACATCTAATTCTTGATGTAGGTTAATATATTAAAAAAGGATGTTATAACTTCAATCACTCTTCTTCAGATAGTATCTCCTCCAATTGAATCTGAATCATAATATCCTCACCATCTTTGACACGAAACACAGTTGCCGTGTAACCATTTCCATTATCAAGTTGCCAATACATATCCCCTTCCTCATCAAATTCTGCTTCTTCAAACGTTAATTCCCAAGGAGCGAGCATTTCGATTAAAATTGAATCACTGATTTCAGGTTTATCTACGAAAGCCATCCAATTTTTATAATCCTTAGATTTTATGGTATACCATTGCCCAAGAGGAACCGTTTCAGGATTTGCTTCGAGGGTGATAATTCCGACTTGTCCTGAGGAATAATGATAAAAAGCAAGAATAAAAAGAAGGAGAAAAAATCTCATGTTTAAAAAATTTGAGTTCGTTACTCAAATATAAAGAAAGCCTTCTTCATTTTAATCTCAAATTGTGATCAAATAATAGTAGATAGGCATACCAATGGTTATGTTAAAGGGAAATGTTAAACCAAGTGCCATAGGAATATATAATCC
>JBKDKG010000295.1:0-9437 GCA_046345095.1 Flavobacteriia bacterium
AGGTTATTACTCGCTATTAGAAATTTACACTTTACTGAACCCATCAGTTTACGAACCGCCGTGTACGTGACCCGTACGCACGGTGGTGTGAGAGGCGCATCCTGACGGCTACTCGTCAGGACCGTCTACTCGATTATAGGCTGCACTTCTTTCCATTAGCTTATTGATTGTAGTGTTTGATTTTCAATTGTCAACCAAGTTGGGTGAGGATTAAAGGTTGAAATTACTTTGTAAGCCTGTTTGTAAAATGCGTCACTAATTTCTCTTCTGTCTGGTCGAAAGCAAAATACCGAGTTAGTGGTTCTTACAAGTTTAAGTCCGTTGCCGTCAATTAGCACGAAGTATGTTGAAGTTGTATATAACCCCAAAATTCTTGTCGCACGAGCCAAGTTGTCTCTAAATATTCCTTCTAAAATTGGTTCACTTGCGGTTAGCTTATTTTGTAAATATGTTTCAAAATCATTGTTGTCCGTAAAAATTAGTCGTTCAGCAAAGTTTAAACAATCGTCAACTGCTAAACCAAAAACACCATACCTATTACTTTGATTTAGTCTTGTTGTAAAATCTCTAATATTGCTTTCGACTTGATTTAATGTGTTTGGGTGTTTGCATTGAATGTCTATGTCGCCAAAATGTAGGTCTTCTCCTGCTGTATGTTGAGGCAAGTCAATTTGTATTTGGTTCTTAATTAACTGGCTGGCAGAAAATATTTCAAACTCAAAATCTTTAAAAAAGTGTTGCAAATTCGGGTCAGCGTTTCCATACTCATATTGTCCCGTGTTCATTGCTCTTAACTGAATTGTGAAGTCAATGTCCGATAACCATAATTTTCTTAATGAGTTTACGAGGGTAAACAGAACTGTTACAGGTTTGATTTGTTCTTGTGTAACTTGTTGCAAACCCAAATAAAGTTCACAGTCGTCAATTAGTTTTTGAAGTCCTGTGTTAGCGATTAACTGAACTTGATTTTTCTTAATTGCGTATTTCAAAAAAGTCAAGTCGCCCTTTATTTGTGTCGCACTATAAACTTGTTCATACATAGTTGTCTGTCTTTTTAGTGTTGCCTATAACTAGTTTATACCCGCTATAAACTTGCGCTTATACAACCATATTTGGGTTGCTTTGGGAAGTTTTATAGCGTATAATGTCATAATGTTAAATATATAACTAATACATAAAGTATCAAATGAAATGTTTAAAGCTTGTGCAAGAAAAGATGAATAGATATAAAGGCTCAATACGTTTGAGATGTTCAATGAATTCAATAGATGAGATCATCAATTTTACCTCAAGGGCGCAAGGGTAAAGTCGATTTTTCGGGTGTTTTAAGGCCTAAATTGAGAAAAAGCTGATGGTATTTAAGTGCATAGAAGAAGATTTTCGTAAAATAAAAAAGATGCGACCGCTGGAATGGTAATCGTAAAGGAATTTTAGCCTTGGATCTTTTTCTTTAATTGGATTTCAAGTGCAATCACCATCGCACACATACCCCAAATCGGAACCGCGGCTTTGTCTGTGTCGAGGAAATTGTTCAGAATACCGTGCACAAAATAGGTGGTAAGCGACAAGATGATGGCCAACAACAGCGTGCGCATTTCAGTGTCTTCTTGCGGCCAACGATTGTATAGCGTGATGCTTTTGTAAAAAATAGCGGAGACAAGACCTATCATCAGAAGCATTCCGATTAACCCCATTTCGGCTAAGGGTCCCAAGTACTCGCTGTGCGCATTCCCTAAATCACCAAAATTCGTGGAAATAATCGTAAGGTTTTCGGGGTGCTGAAAACGAGCGTATTCAAAGGCATAGGTTCCCGGTCCAAAACCAAATACTGGTCGCTCCTTGAACATATCAATAGCACAGGTCCAGCGATTGATGCGTTCTAAGTTGGAGGCATCGGTTGAAACGTTTGTGGCGGATTGCAGTCGCTCACCGAATTCTTCCGTTGTGTGCTCGTATTTGTTGCGTTCTAGCTCCATTTGAATGGCATCCCATGAAAATAAAAGGATGACAGCGCTGATGATCCCAACCGTGGCAATGATCGAAAAGCGAACACGAAATTTAATGAGTGCCAAGACTCCCAGAGCTGCAAGAATACTCAACCATGCCGCACGTGTATAAGAGAAATAGAGTCCTAATAAGCTGATGACAATGAAGCCAATTGCAACTGCTTGAACGAGTGGAGGGTGTTTTTTTGAAAGAAAGAGCCCAAAAAGCAGCGGAACAACCAAAGCGACAATGGCCCCATAAATGGTGTGATCTTTGAAAAAAGGCCACATCACCCAGTGACTTTCTTTTTCACCAAAACGATAGCCGGCATGTAAAATGAGTGTATAAGAAATCGAAATAATCATTCCTGTGGCAAATAACCAAAAGAAAATGCTGATGTTCTTTTTCTCACGAAAAAAATAACTTCCCAGTAGCAATACCGGAATGATAAACCACAAACGAGCGAGTAAAAATTTGATGGAAACAAGTGGGTGCGAGCTCGTAATGCATGTTATGAGCGCCCAACTGAGGTACAAGCCAACCCATATAATTATGGGATTTTTCCAAACTTCAGAAGAAATTATTGGTTTTCTGATCTGCAGCATCAAAAAGAGCAACATGAAGCCAACAAGCAATGGTTCTGTAGGGATGAACAAACCAAAACTATCCGTCCATTCTTCAATATTGATGGACAATGGAGTGAAAAATGCCAAGCTCAAAAATGTCCATTCTGAATAGTAAATAGCAAAATAAACGGCGAGCAAGCCAAATGGGAACAAGGTCAAATAAGCTTGGTCTCTCCAAATGAGCACTCCTGAAAGTAGAATGTAAACGCAACCGGCAAGCAGCTGCCAACTATGTTGCCTGATGAATTGCACGTTATGAAATTTTCTTCAGCTCGTTTAAACGGTCTGAGATCAGCAACGTGAACAGTGTAAAGACAAATGCACCAATTGTAGCAAGAAGCACGATGATCAAGCGCTTTGGCTTGTCCTTTTTATCTGCAACAACAGCGCGTTCTACAACGAATTTATGGTTGAAAATTGCGTAAGCATCCGATTCAGCTTGTTCGTAGGAAACTTTGAAGAGCTCCAACTGCGTGATCTTTTCTTTTAAAGAGAAGTCAAGGGCGTCGAAAGTAGAACCATACTTAATGTTCACATCTATGATTTGCTTGATCTCAGCTTTATCAGCTCCACCTGCATTCACTAATGCTTGAAACAATTCTGTTCGTCCATCCAGTGACATCACGCCCATCGCACTCAATGTATCCAAGCGATGCACCAATTCTTCACGTTCTTTTTCCAGCTGCTCTTTTTTGCGCTTATTGATTTCGTACGCCGGCCAAGTGCGCTCAGCTACCATGTTGTTTTTTACGGTATCGATAAGGTCAACGATTTTATTGGCCATGTCGGCAGCCAATTTAGCATCGCGGTCGAGTACATCGATTTGAATTGAACCGTAACGTGTTCGGACATACAAGAAATTTTCGTTGTATGTTTTGACTAATTTATAATACTTATTGGCATCGTTTTCATCAATGTTGTAATGTTTCATCAGGTCAAATTCCTGAATGATTTTATCTCTGATGCGCGATGAAGATAGGATTTGCACCAATTGTTCGGCTTGTTCTTCTTCTCCGAAATCCATTGCTGCTGCTTTTGCATTTCGCTGTTCCGAGAAAGAAACGGTACTTGTTGCCGCAGGGAAAACGATTGCTGTTGATCTGAAAATAGGAGTCATCAATAATGATACAATGAGACCAACCACACCTGCAATACCGGAAACCATTACAAGGATTTTGCGTTTTTTCCAGATGTAAATTAGCAGGTTTTGTCTTTCTTTTTCCAGTTCTGTTGTGTGTTCAACCATGCAGTTTTCATTTAAGAAGTGCGAAATTAGTCAAAAATCAAAGCTTTTAGGGACTTTAAATCATTTTTGACTGACAATTAAACTCAAAAATGAATGGAATATTTTATCGGAGTACCAACTTCTAATTATTTTCTCGGAAGGTACGAATGAGTGTAGGCACATCAATCAAACGAAGAAGCAATAAGCCAACTGTTCCGACAAGGAGCATAAGAGGCAATAAATACTCGCTTTTAAACCACAGAAGTGAGCTTCCAAAAAGCAACGCAGCAAATGTCAAATAGTTGTGCAAATGGAGATCACGCAAATTGATTTTGAAGCGATATGCGCAAAGTATAAGTTGAGCAATCGCCATCAGCGTTTGGGTAATCAAACAGGCAACAGCTGCCCCTTCAGCGCCGTAGGTGGGAATGAGGAATACATTGAGCAGTATGTTTACGATGACACCAACGCCTGCGAAGCGATTCATCAATTTCAATTCTCCATTTGCCGTCAGTAACGTACCGAAAATCAAGCTCGTTGACATGCCAACAAAGGCCCACATGATTAACTGAAAAGGGAGAATTGTTTCGGTGATGTCCGAACTGTAGATTGCTGATAAAATTGCCTTTGCATTGAAATGGCACAAAAACGCAATGAAAATAGATCCGCCTATAAGTAGTTTCCCAGCTGTTTTTAGCACTGGCAACACCTTTTGACGGTCATCTTTTAGTGTGCGTGCAAAGAGCGGCAACAACAGGTTTGCGAAGATCATTCCGAACATGTAGAAGGCGTCCAACAAACGAAATCCTTTGGCATAAATACCGGATTGAAAGGCGCCATTTGGATGCAATCGTTCCAACAAAACAGAATCGCTGCGTGTGTAGAGCATC
The DNA here is from genome assembly GCA_046345095.1 of Flavobacteriia bacterium. GTDB lineage: Bacteria > Bacteroidota > Bacteroidia > Flavobacteriales_D > Crocinitomicaceae > M0103. Next base: position 4,728 of record JBKDKG010000295.1, read on the forward strand.
ATTAACAAAAACAACAAGGCAAAAGGATAACTTTTCCTTAAAATCGCTAACGAAAAAGGCTTGCTGAATGAAAATTTCGGAAGTCCAACATGGCGTGTTAAGAGGTAAAAGGCAACGATTAATGCCACGGCATACGCAGCTGTCTGTAGCCAGATAAACCATTCGATGTGAAACGCTTGACCTTTAGTCATCAAGAGGGCACTTCCGCAGAAGAGAATGAGCAACAAACGATCGAGCACTGAGATGAGCGCATCCGTTCGAAAGAGCAACAAACCGCCAAAATGGCTTCTTAAATAGCCTATCAATGTGGCAAGCAGCTGATTGAAAATGAGGACTGAAAGAAAATAAAGGGCTTCACCACGATAACCTGCAACAAATCCAGCTGTCAACGTAAGCAAACTATAAACTACAAATAAGAGCAACCGAAAACTGAGCACTTTCCCGAAATACTTGGGCATCACTTTGGGGTACTGTGCAATGTTTCTTGTCGTAAAGTTGTTGATTCCAAGGTCTGTAATGATGTTGAAGATGAAGGATAAATTGAGCAGTGAGAAATAAAGTCCGTATGCTTCTGTTCCTACTCTGTTTTGAACGCCAGCATCAATTCCGAAAATTGCGAAGGGTTTGACCAAAAGGTTCAGCAGAATGATCAGGATGAGGTTGGAAATGAATTTCTTCTGCATAACTCGGCACTTCAGTTTCGCTTAATTTGCAATAAAAATGAAGTTTTGATGACGATGTTTATCAACATGGAAGGGAGTTAATATTCCCTTTTCAACCACATGTGCAGTGTAATTCAAATCTGACAGGAGTGTAAAGCAGTTGGTTCTGTTTTCGTTGTCCCACAACTCAGCATAAATAACAGGTTTGTTGGATGAAAGTATGCGAGAGCCTCCCTTTAATGCAAAATATTCAAAATTCTCAACATCAATTTTAATTCCTTGAATCGAAGCGCCATTCAACAGATTGTCAAGTGTGTTTAAGGGGACATTGTATTCATCTCCTTCATTCCATTCAGTAATACTCTCATGTTTCACATGACTAAGTCCCTGCATTTTTGTTTTTCCATTTTTCGGAAGAATCATTTTCACTTCACCTTCATGGTCCCCAACTGCAGTATGGTGTACCTTGATTTTATTCAGGTTGAATTTAGAGATGATCTTAGTTAAAACTGATAGATTTTCAGGAATAGGTTCAAAAGCATGTATGGTTGAATTGGGAACCTTTTTTGCCAGATGCACCGTCATAATACCAATATTGGCACCAACATCAAGTACATCTCCTTTGCCATCTTCCAGTAAATTCAAGAAATGAAAAAAGTCTTTTTCTTTTGAGTCGTTTTGCAGGGTGCGAATTTTGAACAGGGCAAACACATACAGGTAGGTGTCAAATCCTAATGATTTCTGCAATATGTATTTCAGCCAGTTCTTCACAATTCAAAAACGCTGCAAAGGTAGAAAAAGTATGTGAGTGGTGAAAGAAGGAGTTTTTGAACGAGCTCAAAGAGCTGAAGGAGTTCAATGTGTTCAAAAGTTCAAATCTTTTGTCTTTAACCTAAAAGTCTTTTGTCTTGAAAGTTCAAGAAGTTCAAAAGGGTCAAGTAAATAATTAATCCTTGATCAAAAGTTTGAATCCTTTTCCGTGCACATTCATGATTTCGATTGCGGGATCCTCTTTCAATAATTTTCGGAGTTTTGCGATGTATACATCCATACTTCTGCCATTGAAATAATTGTCATCGCCCCAAATGGCTCGAAGTGTAGCTTGTCGGTCCAGGATTTCACTTTCGTTTTTGACAAGTAAATGCAGCAATTGGTTCTCTTTGGTGGTTAGTTTTTTTACTTCCTTATCCAGGTGCAACAATCGAAGTTCTGGTTCATATTTGATTTTTCCAATGTAAAGGGTGTCATCGGACTTATCATTCGCAGATTCAGATCTTCGCGCAATTGCTGTGATTCTAGCAAGCAGTTCTTCCATCGAAAAAGGCTTCGTCAAATAGTCATCCGCACCGATTGCAAAACCTTCAAGCTTGTCTTCTTTCATGGATTTTGCTGTTAGGAAAAGTATGGGAACTTTTTTGTCAATTTCACGGATTTCTTTGGCCAAGGTAAAACCATCCATTTCCGGCATCATGACATCGAAAATGCAAAAATTAAAAGGCCTGTTGCTAAACAATTCGAAAGCAGCTTTTCCATTCCTAGCTAATTCAGTATTAAAGCCTTTTGAACGAAGAAAAGTACTTAACAACTGACCGAGATTTTCGTCGTCCTCTGCTAAGAGAATTTGAAGTGTTTTATTCATAATTATCTTTTATTACAAGGGTGAATTCAGAGCCTTCACCAAATTTGCTTTTCACATTTATATCCCAACCATGCAGTCCAGCTATGGCTTTCACGTAACTCAGTCCGAGTCCAAAACCTTTCACATTGTGAAGATTACCGGTCGGAATCCTGTACAGCTTATCAAATATTTTTTTCAAGTGTTCTTTACGAATACCAATTCCATGATCTCTAACGCTCAACAACAACTTCTTATTTTCCCGTTTTAAACTTATTTCAATATTAGGCGCTTCTTCGCTGTATTTGATTGCATTATCAACTAGATTGGAAATGATATTTGTCAAGTGCATTTTATCTGACGAAATATGAATCAACTCAGTTGGAAGGTCTAATCGAATTTCACCACCACTGCCTTGTATTCTGAACTTTGCAGTTTCCGCTACGTCGTGGATGATCTCGTTCAATAGGATTTGCTCCTCAAGCAATTTTAATTCACCGCGCTCCAGCACTGCGCTTTGTAAAATGCGTTCAACCAGCAAGCTTAGGCGTTTATTCTCTTCCTGGATCATCTTGACATACGGTTTGGTTCCCTCAGCGCCTTGACTCACCATGTCTTTGTCTCCAAGTGCTTCGCATGCAAGAGAAATGGTCGAAATAGGTGTTTTAAATTCATGGGTCATGTTGGAAATAAAATCATTTTTAACCTCTGATATTTTTTCTTGTGCAAGGATGGTTTTAAACATGAAAATGAGCGCAGTTACAATGAGCATGATCAGCGTCAAACTAACGGTAAAGGACCCCCACATTTCTTTGACAAGGAAGAATCCTTTTTTGGGAAAATAAAGATGTAAATAAAAGTTTTCGTCTAAAATATTGCTCGGGAAAAGAGCTGTTTTTCCGGTTAAAAGAGTATCAAGCTGTGTGTCATAGGTTTCAGGAGCTTGCGCAAATTTGATGGGAATTCCAAATTCATTCGCCACCATAAAATGATAGGTCTTTGGAAGGTCATCATTGGCGATTTCTGTTCTAATAACAGAGTCGAGAAACGCTACATCAATTCTTTTTTCTGGAGCCATGTAGACATTGTTCCGAAAGGTCTCAACCATAAGATCGTTGACGAATTTAGCTTTCCGAAAGATCTGTTGTAAAACGCGCTGATCAAGTTGAATAGCCAATTTTACAGAGTCATTGTGTGGAATCTGCTTCTTTTGTTTGTCGAAAAGATCACGCAGTTGTCTGACGTCTCTTGCTAAAACCCGCTGTTCAGTTGACAAACCAGTGATGGAATCAAATGAGCTCCCTTTAATGATGAGGTAATTATGCAGTTCACCCTCCGCAAAAACAACTGTATCCTTTATTGAAATAGCTTCTTCTGCAGAAACAAGATCTTTGAATTCTTCTTTTAAAATGTCCTTGTATTGACCGGTAAAATCACGGTTCACGATGTGCATATAGCGTCGGATATCCTCTGCTTTTTCGTGACGGTTGGCAATTCGCTCCAGTGAAGTGGAAAGATTGGTTTCCAATTGGGTTGTTTTCCTGTCATACAATTGTGCCGTCTGAAATGCCTGAATGACAAGCAAGGCGAGCAGTGCTGTGATGACAAGCGTCAGAATAAGGTTGACCCTGATTTTTCTCAATGTTCGAACTTTGGACTAAAGTTAATCTTCGCTAAAGTGCCACGAGGAAGCTTAACTTTTTTTAACAGCACCTGTGAAGTTGTAGCATCATGCCCAAAAAGCCAAAGGCTTTTTTTCAATTTGTGCCTTAATCGTTATGGGGGACAAAATTGTCCTTGCGCCTTAGTGGTATATTGCAGCAGCTTGAATAAAAAGTTTAACTGAACAATTAAACACAAAGACACGAATTGAATGAAAATGCGAACGCTTAATTAAGACGCAAATAGATTTTTTAATTGTCAACATTTCCTCTTCGCTTACCTAAAAGCCAAAGGCTTTTTTTCAATTTGTGCCTTAATAATTATGTAAGACAAATTGCCCTTGTGCCTTAGTGGTATATTCCAGCTGCTTGAATAAAAAGTTTAACTGAACAATTAAACACAAAGACACAAAGAGTGAATGAAAATGCGAACGCTTAATTAAGACGCAAATAGATTTTTTAATTGTCAACATTTCTTCTTCGCTTGAATCAATTTCACCTCTCAAACACGATTTTTGTGCCTTGAACGTTGTACATTCGTGAGAATGACTTTCGACAGGTGCATATTGGTACTGCTTTTCTGCGGCTTTTTTACTTTGAATGCTCATTCACAGTACAGTAGTCAGCGCAAAGTGAATCTTGCCAATACCTTCGACACATTGAAACTGGATACTTTATCCATCTATCCGAACAATTTTGAAGTGTATTGTGGAGCTGAAAAATTGAAGTCAGAGGATTATTTTTTAGACCATGCTGCTGCGCGGTTTAAGCT
>JBKDKG010000296.1:0-6411 GCA_046345095.1 Flavobacteriia bacterium
TGACTTAACTTCTGTGTTTATACCAGTAAGCTCTTTCATCGGTCGCCCTTTTTTATTTTTTCATGATGAAATAGTTGAATTAGTTCCCAATGAAAGAGAAGTAGCAGAGATTGTGTCATTTAAATTATTCGATTTAACAGAAGAAAATGTCATTTCGACCATGGAAATACCATTGACCAATGGAACATATCTGAAAGAAGTGCCCTATTTTGATTTAGAGGGAAAAAAAGTTTGGGGAGCTACAGCACTTATCTTGAATGAAATGCGTGAATTACTCCTTAGATTTTATCAAAAATGAACACGGGCAAATCCAAAGGCTCCCGAAATACTATTTGATTCATTTTTGAAGAAGGACAAAGCATCGTAAGAAGATGCACCCATTTCGTATTTTCCTTCCCCAAAAGAGAAATTTATACCAACGGGAATATTGTTTTGATAGAGTCCACCGCCAAAATACCCAGCGCTAATGGCCAACCATTTTACAGGCTTCACTTCACCTCCAAACGAAATGATTGGATTTACGATACTACCCGGCAAATCTCTATTAAAAGGTGCCACCAGGTCAAATCCAATTTTTGCTACTTTCCCAAGATCGATGCTTGCACCTAAACGAAAATTAGAGGCATTGACAACCACATGTTTTTCTTGTCCTTCCAACGTAAACAACCCTCCTTGCTGCATAAATTCATTCACTGCTTTTGTTACGTTGTATTCGCTTAATCCATCGATTGCCAGGGTTGCAACAAGCGTGTCCCTCACCTTGTAAACATTTCTCGAATAGGTCACTTGTCCAATATTGTTCACTGCAGCTGCCACTTTTAATCGACCAAAAAAGATAACACTTGCTGAAAGATCGATTCCATAACCACTTCCCACAACAGAAGGCAACAACTTCCCTTTTTCAATGAAATTGGAAGGGTTCAGAGAAGCAACAATTGAATCGTAATCAATATTAAAGTTTGGAGAAACAGATGAGTAAACATAGAATCCATCATCGTTCGAGACCATATCAAACATCGCCATCGATTGTATATAGCGACCTCCAACACCACCATAAATCTCAAAAAGTGAATCTTTTCCGAATAATTTTCGACCATATCCAATGTTGTAATAGCGGTTCCATTGGAATCGAATATCAGAACCGTTTGATATTTTACTCAACATGAGAGGCGTGGAAATGGTTCCTTGAACAACCATATTCATAGTATCCTGAGAAAGATTAGTGTTATTAGCTATTACTGATACATTTCCAGTTGCGTCTTTGATTGTCAGGGAATCAAAATAATTAGACAGTTTACCTTTAAATAAAATATCGGTCAATTCACTATTCATTTGAGAATACCATTGGTAATTTTCTCGAATATTCACTGCAATTCCTCCAAAACGTTTGTTTTGGTAAGAGAATCCAAACCAATTGTAATCAGCAAACATGCTAACACCTTTATTCAGATAGTCTGTAGCATACTGTTTTTGCTCTTGCCAAGCAGCAGGATCTTGATTTTTACCTGTTACTTCATTTCGCACAGCCTTAAAAAGTTTCCGCAGTTTATCGACATTCATTGAATCAGAATAAATACCCATTCCAAATTCAGTCATTCCCATAGTGAAATGCTTGTCCTTGTATTCTGGTCCCCATCCTAGTGCTGATGAATTAATCCCGAGAGCATGGTAATCATTTACAAATGTTGTAGCAGCTCCTTTACCAACCGCAGTATAAGCAATTCCTTGACTTTGCGAAATAGCATTTCCAATCAAAAAAAATACGAGTAAAATGATGGTTAATAATTTCATTTTTAGGTTTTAAAAGTTTGAAATTAATCGAAAGAAATGTAACAAAGCAAAAAGAGCAACAAATTCTATTGAAACTTGTTGCTCTTTCTGCTAAACCATGCTAAAACTATAAAACCCAAAAACTACAACAGATGTTGTATCTTTGAATGAGACAAAATTACAGCTTATTTTTAGATTACCAAATCTTTTTTAAAAAAAAATTATCCGAGGGCAACATCCAAGACCATCATTACGAGAAAACCACCAATAAATCCGAGTACAGCAACGTCTGTATATTTATCTCTTTGTGTTTCCGGGACCACCTCTTCTACCACAACAAAGATCATTGCGCCAGCTGCAAATGCGAGCGCAAAAGGTAAAATTGGTTGCATATAGATAACAGCTATTGCGCCAATAACACCAGCAATAGGTTCAACAATTGCAGAGAGTTGTCCGTACCAAAAACTTTTCCAACGCGATGCCCCTGCCCTTCTTAAAGGCATTGCGACAGCAAAACCTTCCGGAAAATTCTGAATTCCAATGCCAATTGCCAATGCCACTGCCCCAGCAATTGTTGCCCCATCCATCCCTGTTGCTGCGGCTCCAAACAAAACTCCTACCGCCAAACCTTCCGGAATATTGTGCAGGGTAATGGCTAAAACGAGCAGAACAGTTTTGTGCAATTGTGTCTTTACACCTTCTGTTTCATTATCTGAAAAATTAATGTGTAAATGCGGCAATTTCTTATCGAGAAAAAACAGAAATATTGCTCCAGCGAAAAAACCAACAGCAGCTGGCATCCACGGCATTGAAGGATACATTTTTTCAGACATTTCGATAGAAGGATTCAACAAGGACCAAAAACTTGCCGCTACCATTACTCCTCCTGTAAAACCAAGCATTCCATCCAACACTCCTCTATGCATCGTTTTAAAAAAGAAAACTAAGGCAGCCCCTGCAGCTGTCAGTAACCAAGTAAATGTTGTAGCGATTAATGCAGCAACAACTGGATCTATTCCTTTGAAAAATGCGTACAAATCTTCCATCTTCAGACAAAACTAAGCAAAAGTTAACTGAAAGCACAATATAAAAACTTGATAATCATCAACAAAATAGAAGAATCACCTAGACAGACACTTGCGTCAGTTATTACCCCATTGATTTCAGAATATGATTATCTTTGCGGCAAAATTGACACAAAAAAAAATAAAAATGGCAACAAACAGAACATTTACAATGTTGAAGCCTGATGCGATCGAAAATGGTCACATGGGAAAAATCCTTGACATGATTATTGGAGCAGGATTTGAAATTAAAGCAATGAAATACACAAAACTTACAACTGAGCAAGCTCAGAAGTTTTACGAAGTCCATTCAGAAAGACCATTCTATGGTGAATTAGTAGAATACATGACTTCAGGCCCTATCGTTGCTGCTATTTTAGAAAAAGACAATGCAGTTGCTGATTTCCGCGCATTGATTGGTGCTACTGATCCAGCTGAAGCTGCTGAAGGAACAATTAGAAAAAACTATGCTGAATCAAAAGGACGTAATGCCGTTCACGGATCTGATTCAGATGAAAATGCAGAAATCGAAGGGAAATTCCATTTCGCTGCAAACGAAATATTCTAAGAATCAATTGATTTTATTCAAAAAGAAATGGGCTGGTGATTCACCAGCCCATTTCTTTTGTATTCAATTTTTATAAATTACTCAGTTTTAAGTCCAACAAACTGATATGGACGGTATTTTTTGACTGACTTTGCATCCTCAACATAGTCGGGTCCATCAACGATAGCTGATACGATAACCACATTTACTTTTCCTTTGAATGCCTCTTTGCTTTCAAAATAAGTAGACAAATCGTACTTCATATTTTCAGCACGGATTTGCGTTAATTTTTCATTTGTTTCATACGTTTTTGTAGGAACCTTTGACGCAGAAGAGTATACATTAATTGTAATGGTTGGACGACCTGCTTTTAATTGATCTTCAACAGATTTTACAAATTTTTTCAAAGTGCCTTTGTCAACTGACAATTTGTTTTTATTGTATTCAAAATAATGCATGAATTCAACATTCTTGTAAGTTGTTGCCGTAATTACAGGCAATTCAAGTGGCGCCGGTTCGTTCACAGTACATGAAGTTGTAGCCGTTTTACCTCGTGAATCTTTAACTGTCAAGGTATACTCTCCTTTCACTAGATTTATCAAATCTTTATCAGTAACACCATTGGACCATGAAAAGGTATATGGCGGGGCACCTCCTTCGATAGTTGCCGTGATTGAACCATCAGTACCTTCATACTTCGTTGCATCAATTGCAGAACAAGATGCCACAAGAGCTGGCGGATAAATAAAAGTTGCTGTGTAAATATCACTTAATTCAGCGTCACGGTTACTCGCCCAAAAGATTGAATTTCCATTGTAAGAAAAACAAGCATCAAATTTTGGAGAATTAATTTTCGGACCGAGATTTACCGGTTTATCCCAACTTGTCCAAGATGAAAGATCCTTTCTTACAGCATAGAAAATATCTGCATCCCCTTGCCCACCATGACCATTTGAAGAAAAATATAGTGTATCCATATTTTTAGATAGGAAAGGAGACATTTCAAAACCCGTTGTATTAATATCCGCTCCTAAATTAGTTGGGGCAGACCATCCTAAACCAGATTTGACACTCACATATAAATCCTCTTCGCCTAATGTGCTTGGTCCTTTGTATGAAATCAACATAATTGTTTCATCATCACTTACATGAAATCCATAATAATCTCCTTCAATGTCCAATGTTGGTATCTCAATTCTGACAGGTGATTCCCAGTCAGAACCTCGCTTTCTAGAAACTGCAATACCTTTAACAAGGTCCTTTTTTCCTTCATACGTATCCAAAAGGTACAATGACCCTCCATCCCTACTAATACCTACAACTCCATTGTTGTACTTAGTATTAAGTGTACCTAAATTTTTACAGTCAGAATAAGAACCATCAGCTTGGCGGGTACTCACCCAAATATCTTGATCTAATTTTCCGCCTTTATTGTTTTCATCGAATGATCGAATAAAATAAAGTATAGAACTATCCTTTGAAAACACAGGAATACTTTCCTCTAATTCTGAATTTACTGATCCAGGCAACTTTTTCACCCCATCAAAATCCCAAATTTGTGCAGAAACTGTAGAAGTTAATCCCAATACAAGTAATGCAAATAAAAGTTTGTTCATAGAATTTTTACTTAAATAATGTGTGTTGTTTGAATTATCTTCCGAGCATTAGGCCAAGGACTATTTCATGCCCCCCTGAACTAACCTGATTAAATCTAGAAATAGAATAATCGTAAGAGTAGCCAAACTTGAATTTATTGCTAACATTTAAACCTACCATAGCAACAACTGCATCAGTATGTCGGTATGACAAACCTCCCCATAACCATTCTTTGTATTCAAGTACGACAGAGCCTTCGATTGATGGTGGTGCAGGATTCATATATTTTGCCAAAATAGCGGGTGTCAATGTTAAACTTTCATTCATAGTCAATTTAACTCCTGCTGTAGCATTAAAGTGCATTTGGGTATTAAAATTTGCAGTACCTGTACCAAACTCAACAAAATCTCTTGATAAATTATCCGCTGCAATTCCAAAGAACATTTTTTTAGAATATAAGTACAACCCAGCTCCTAAATCCAAAATCATTTTGCTAGATTGGTTGCTAATGAACTGATCATATTCAGCATCTCCACCTGCATAAGCAGAGTAAGGATCATTTGGATTTAATACAACTGCCTTTTCTTGTAAAAATGTATTATTCGACAAGCCTACCTTTGCTCCAAAAGATAAGTTAAAATTCGTTGAAACAGGCAAATGCAATGCATATGTTCCAGAAAAATTCATTTTTCTAAACGCACCATATTGGTCAGCAACTAACTGACCTCCCAATGCATGCTTTAATTTACCTGTATTAACCTCTGGACTTTTAACAGGACCACTACTTGTTCTAAAAGCGGGATTATATCGAACTTTATTTCGCTGGCCCAAAACAAATGTTCCACTTAAATAAGCTGTCCGCGGACTATCGTCAAATCCGAGCCATTGCCATCTACCGCTCATCGTTACATCAACAAAATCATAAACTCCAGCAGCAGCAGGATTAATCATGAATTGGTTACGAAGGTATTGACTGTACTGGGGATTTTGCTGCGCATAAGACATACTTATGGCAAAAATTAGACAAACAGTGAGTAGTTTCTTCATACGTTTTAAAATTTTAGTCTTTCGTGATAATTCAAAAGAACTTAACAGTTAGTAAGGTTAACGCGGCGCAAATTTACAAACAAATTCCTGAAATATAAAATTTTATAAAAAAAATCCATTTTTTTTGAACCGAAAAATTAACATCATTCCCTACTATTTTTTAATTATTGAAACAATTCCCTTAAGAACATTATCTTGATTGGATGAATCTAGGTAAATTAAATAATAATAAGATCCAACAGGCAAAGGTTTGTCTTCAAAAGTACCATCCCATTTAGACGTTGAGTAACTGCCTTTTTGAGATGAATACAATAGATTACCCCAACGATTATAAACAAAAACTTGATTTTCTGTATATTGGTCATCCAATCCAATAATTTCCCATTC
>JBKDKG010000297.1:0-1385 GCA_046345095.1 Flavobacteriia bacterium
TTTTTCAAGTTTGTGCGTTCGGAGCAAAAAGTGATAATCGCTGCAAAGTTGCCATCTATTACTGAGCAATTTAACCCTGAAGTGAAAGTTAAAGACTTGACTGAAGCAGAATTGGGGCTCGATTATGTTCAAGGAATAAAAGAAAACATGTTGCCTAGTTTGAAAGAAATTTCAATTAGGGAATTTATAGTGAAAACAAATAGGATTGTAATTGTCAGCGCGCGCGATCTGAAAACCGCCAATTGGACTAGGTTGCAACGATTCAAGGATTTGCAAACATTTTGTGCCCTAAATAAAATCCCATTTGTTTTAATAACAAGTTCATCTCCAGCTTCAATCAATTATTTTAGAAAATCTAATAATTGGAGCGTTGCATCTTTCGTAAACGATGAAACCGAATTAAAAGCCATTTCACGCTCTAATCCATGTTTGCTAGTGGTCGAAAATGGAATTGTAAAAGCCAAATTTGCTCATTTACAAACCCCTTCAATAGAACGCTTTAAAAAGGAAATAGATTTTTAAGTAGTCTCATCTAAGTAGAAACACTTAATTCAGTTAATAATACATTAACTATACATTAACTATAGTTTAATTCATTCAATTTTGTAGAAACAAACGAAATTCAACTGAAAATGGGTGAAGCAAGCAAGACTAAAGTAATGATTGTAGATCAATCACTTTTCATCCGAAAAATGATCAAAACAATTTTTAATTGCAATGACAGTTACGAGGTAATCGGAGAATGCAATTCAGGTGAAGAAGGGGTTTATTTAGCAAGGAAATTACAGCCTCAAATTATTGTGTTAGGCGGAGAATTAAATGACTTGTCGTGCGAAGAGTTCAGGGATAAGTTGAATCTCTATGACAATAATTTTCGAGTAATAGTTATTTCTGGAAGTGAAAAATGTAAGTCATGCATGTTAGGGTTCGAGAGTGGTCGCTGTGAGCTAATCCAAAAGCCATTTAATCCACAAGTCTTAATGGATATGTTGGAAACCTCCACAAACAAGGACTTAGTTAAAGTCTCAAATTGATAGTTGAAATTTCTTCCAATTCTTTCAATTTTAATTCAGGGTAAAACTTCAATAAAGTAGCGATGTTTTAAGTTTATTTCTAGCTTTTTTGCTAATTTCATCCTTCATTAATTAGCTTTTAAAAGCAATGGGTAACAGACAAAAAATGGTGTTCGGTAATTGGAAAATGAACCTGAACAAAAAAGAAGCTGATATTTTAAGCAAAGAACTGAATGAAGGTCTAAAGACTTCAGATGTTAAGGTAGCAGTTTTTCCTAGTTTTCCATACGTTGGGCAGGTCTCAGAAAATGCAAGCCGGTATTCTGTTGGTGTTCAAAATTTTTATCCTCAAGAAAATGGTGCGTTTACAGG
>JBKDKG010000298.1:0-3456 GCA_046345095.1 Flavobacteriia bacterium
GGTGGGTTACTTGAAGATTGGGATAGCCTTCGTCAAATTGAACCTGAAAAAAGTAATTCCGATTATTTAGAGCATGCTAGGTCAATTGAGTTTATTCATCCCACGAATAAGGAAGTTGTAAAACTTACGGCACCTGTTCCAAAAGATGAATTGTGGGAGTTTTTTTCTAAATTCTAGACTGAAATAGTAGGTTCGATTCAATTTTATTTCATAACTTTAAGTTGAAACATTTCGACTACTACGATGAATCTCGGATTTGAAAAAATCAGGGTTGTGTATTATACAGATCCTATTTGTTCCACGTGCTGGGCATTTGAACCTTACCTCAATAAATTTTTAAACGAATATTCTTTTTTTATTGATTTTGAAATTCGAATGGGTGGGTTACTTGAAGATTGGGATAGCCTTCGTCAAATTGAACCTGAAAAAAGTAATTCCGATTATTTAGAGCAATTATGGCTGAAAGAATCCAATAAGCATGGCATTCATCTTGAATCTGATATTTGGAAGTTTTCACCAATAAAATCATCTTATCTAGTTAGTGAAGCGTTTTGTGCAATCCAAATGCAATCTGCTGATAAAGCATTTGTTTTTCTGAAATTTATTCGAGATTTTGTGTTCCTCTTGGGCAAGGATCCGAATGAACAAGCATTGATTAACACATGTGCGATGTTATCCAAAATCGATTTTAAAAAATTCAGAATCGATTTAAACAGTGGAGAAGCAAAGAATAAATTTCTTTCTCAACTCGCGGAAAGAAAAAAAGATAAAGTTCATTTTTTTCCAAGTTTCGTGATTGAAAATTCGTCTGGTGAAAGAAGGACTTTACTAGATATTCCGAGTTATAATTCCTTTTATGAAGTGCTAAGTAAACTTGAAGGTTATTTGAATGAATTAACCGACGGAAAAATTTTGAAAAAAAATAGTCTCGTAAATCCGCTTGACATTCTCAAGAAATATGAGTTGCTCACGATAAGCGAGTTGATTGTTTTATCCGGTCAAAAGGAGATGAGTATTCAAAAAGTAATCGATAAAGCATACAATGACGGGCTGTTAATTAAGGAAAAATATGGCACGACGAATTATTGGAAATGGAATCAAACACCCTATCGATTTAAAAAAGCAAATCTAGATTCTACCTCAGCAATTATCGGTGGGGGAATCTGCGGTTCATTTTTATCTTCAGCACTTACAATTTCAACTATGAAAGCGGTGACTTATGAGCGAAAGGGTAAGCTGCTGACAGGCGGCATTGGCTTTTTGTTATTGCAAAATGGAATTGAGGCATTGGATTCCATTGGATGTAAACCAGCACTCTATAAAAAGGGGAATCCAATTAATTTTTTTAGAGCAATACGTCCGGATGGAACACCCATTTTTGAGAAAACATTGAATGATTGCGTCGCTATAAGCAGGGTGGATCTCTGCAATATTTTAGAAAATCAGTCAAATGAAGTTGTAGAAAAGGAATGCGTGAAACTAATTGATTCGAATGGATTGAACCAAGCAGCATTTAAAGACGGTTCTACCACCCATACAGATATGTTATTTGTAACAGATGGCATCAAGTCAAAAATTCGTAAACAATTGTTTCCAGCTATTGAACTAACCGAAGTGCATGAGCGAGAGATCGTATGCCTCGTAAATGTTCCTGGACTGAAGATGCAAAAGGATTTATTTTTAAAAGTAATCAATATAGATACTGGAAAAGGAATAGGGTTTATTCCACTTGGCAACGACAATTACATATGGTTTTTACAATTCAATAACGACTTAGATCCAATTGAAGATTCAGAAGTAGAAACATTGAAGAAATTCTCACTTCAATCAGCTGATGGATTTCCAGATTACGTGCAGCAAATTATAGAAGCATCGGATTTCAATAATGCCTTTCTTTGGACTTCAAAACGAATGGACTTACTTCCAAAATTTCATGATAAAAATGCAGTTTTATTGGGTGATGCAGCGCATCCACTTTTGGCATTGACCAGTCAGGGTGCGAATTCTGCCTTGGAGGATGCCGCGATAATGGTTTCTTTATTGTCAAATAAATCAGAAAATGAGTCACTTGAAGAAATTTTCCAAGAATTTTATGATCTTCGTAAAGATGTAATTGCGCATTATATTAAAGAGGGTGATTTATTGGCTGCTGATTTTCATGATCTTTCAGCCAACAAGAATTTTAAATTACCATTGAGTATTCATTGATAAGATAAAATGGATAATTTTTCGAATGACAAAGTAGACATAGAGAGTCTGCGAAGAAAAGCATTTAATTACCGTTGGGCGACCTTGGAAGAGGATGTGATTCCTTTGACGGCAGCAGATCCTGATTTTCCTGTCGCATCAGAGATCAGAGAGGCAATTAATCACTACTGTTCTGACGGATATTTTTCTTATTGTCCACCTGAAGGACTCATGGATTTTAAATTGGCCATTGCACAATGGTATTCTGAGCGTTACAATGCCATTTGTGAACCTCAACATATTTTACCTGTGAACAGCGCTGCTCATGGACTTTTCATTGCCGCAGACACCATTCTTGAGCCTGGAGATAATGCAATAATTCCAGATCCTGTAGATTTTCTCTTTCGCAAATCGATTGAAGCCGCTGGTGCAGAAGTTCGCACATGTCCAATTGACGAAAATACAGCCTGGCAATCAATTGATGCACTTGAGGACTTAATAGACGATCGAACCAAGGCTATTTTTATTTGTAATCCCAACAATCCAATTGGCAAAAAACTACCAACAGATTTTTTAAATGACCTGATCGTTTTAGCTGAAAAGCATCAGTTATGGATTGTCTCTGACGAGATTTGGTCGGATATTAGTTTTGGTGAACCAACAAAAAGTATATTGAATAAGGAATTAGTTGATTATTCAAAAAAAATAGTTGTTTCCGGCCTTTCAAAGAATTTTGGACTGGCAGGACTTAGAATTGGGTATGTGATTTGTCCCAATCAACAGGTATTTGATTCAATATTCAAATATTCAGGGCATCAATCGACAGCATTTGGTATTTCTGGTCTTTCGCAAATGGCTGGTGCTGCAGCTTTTTCAAAAGCAGGGTATTGGTTAGAAGAATTTAAGTTGCATTTGATAAAAATGCGATCGATGACATTGGATTTCATCAATAAAGCGGAATTTCTATCTTCCGTTGAACCGGATGCCACGTATCTTGCTTTTCCAAAAATCAAAAATACGGACTTGAAAGCGGATGAACTTGTCCAGGTTATTCATCAGCAAGCCAGAGTAGCATTAGTTCCTGGAGGAAAGGAATGGTTTGAGCAACAGTCAGAGGGAAATATCAGAATTTGTTACGCAACATCTGAACAACTATTACGTGAAGCGTTTGATCGGATCATCAATATTCAATCGAAGATTATTCCTTAACTGCAGAAAATATGAATTTGTACTTTCAGAATTCTCGAAGTTTACTATTTTCCTTATCCA
>JBKDKG010000299.1:0-3399 GCA_046345095.1 Flavobacteriia bacterium
ACCTAAACCATTTCCAGATATAGATTGAGGCAAAGCTGAAAGTGGAGGATAAACTGTCCATCCCGCCATAGCTGGTCCTGTCTCTATAAACAAAGACGCAAACATGATTATGGAAGAAAGACAAAAGAACCAAAACGATAACATGTTCAAGAAACCAGACGCCATATCTCTTGCTCCTAATTGCAAAGGAATCAAAAGATTCGAGAAGGTTCCAGATAAACCACCAGTTAAAAGGAAGAATACCATTATTGTACCGTGTATAGTTACTAAACCAAGGTACATATCCTCTTTCAATACACCACCCGGAGCCCAAGTCTCTCCTAGGAAGAATGAAAGAAAGTCCGAACCTTCACCCGGCCATGCCAATTGTATCCTAAATAGGATCGATAAAAGCATTGCAACTATACCCATAAAAGTAGCAGTTATCAAAAACTGCTTACCAATCATTTTGTGATCTTCACTAAAGATATACTTGGATACAAAACTTTCCTCATGGTGACCGTGATCGTGGTGTCCATGTGCCTCGTGATGTCCGTGTGAATCGTGCGTTACTGCCGCCATCTTGTTATTCTTTAAGTATTAATAATTAATTCATTGCAACACTTGCAGTGTCTTTTGTTACCATTGTAGAGTCTGCATCAGTAGCACTTGCCGGAGCAGGAGCCGCCGCCGCTGCAGCAAAATAATTGTCTTTAAATGACTTTTTAGACGCTATCCATTTTTTGTAGTCTTTCTCTTCCAAGACAACTACAATCATTTTCATTTTGTAGTGTGCACCACCACAAATTTTATTACACATAAGTACATAATTGAACTTTGGATTATTCATTCGATCACGCATGGACTTTGTTGTAATATCTGGAGTGAATTTCGTTCTTGTAACCATTCCAGGCACCGTGTTTATTTGGGCACGGAAATGAGGAAAGAATGCAGAATGAATAACATCCTTCGCACGGAAGTTAAATTCATATTCCTTGTTTACACATAAATAAAGAGTATCTTTTTGGATAATATCATCCCAAGCTGCCTTATCAATTTTTGCATCATGACGTTCTTTCATCTGATACAACAAACGGATCATTCTTTGTTTACGAGAAAAATCTAATTCCATTTTTTCACGGTCTTCAGGCACCATCATGATTTTTCTATCATTCAATTTTGCCTCAAGCGTTTTTATACCATTTGGACCATTTTCCATGGATAGAATAGCACTATCTATGGTAGCTGTTGTTAACAATGCCAATTCATTGTTATCGGTAGTCAATTTATAATCAAACCTTCCTAATTGATTGTCTTGACCAGCATATCGCGCTGTCCAATCAAACTGTTTTGAAAACAATTCAATGCGTATTGATTCTTTCTTCGCATCACTTGTAGCATCGTTCCATTTTTTCAATCCTAAAATGATAATCACAGCAAGTACACATGCTGGAACAATAGTCCATATCATTTCCAATTTGTTGTTGTGCGGAAAGTATAACGCTTTTACGCCTTCTTTCTTAACATATTTATAGGAAAAGAAAAATAACAAAGTATTCGTTAAAAAGAAAACTAAGATAATTATGATGAAGTTCAAATTAAGTAACCAATCTGTTTCTTTACCAATTGTTGAAGCAGCTTCACCACGACCTGTCCATCCAAAACGCAACATTAACCAAATGAAGAATGCATACATGGCTATCATAAAGACAAACATCATTTTTCCATTCAAGTTGTTATCTCTAGTAGATATTTCGTGCTCTCCACGATTTCGCAATTTAGCAGTAAGTTCATATACTCGCACTAACTGTGCAATAGCAATTACTCCTAAAACAATTACGATTAAAGCAATCAATTTACTTCCCATCATTTCTTAATTAATAGTACTACTCTTTTATATTTCGTGATGAACACTTTCATCCAAGAACGGGTGATTTACCGGCGTCAATGGAGCTTTTGTTAAATTGTTTAGTATTATGCGGATAAAAACACCTGCAACCAACAATGCCATTCCTATTTCCAATGCTCCAATTTTAGCATTAGCACCCAAAGAACCTGCTGATACCATAATGTAAACATCAAGCCAATGACCTGCTAGAATCAAAACTCCAACAAAAGTTAAAATTCCGGCGTTTCTCTTTGCGTCTCTCGACATCAATATCAACATTGGAAATGCAAAATTGATAAAGAACATTGAAAAATAAAGAACCTTAAAATTCTCAATACGCATCATATAATATGTTACCTCTTCACCGATGTTAGCATACCAAATCAACATAAACTGAGAAAACCACAAATAAGACCATAGGAATGACGTTGCAAATGTCCATTTACCTAAATCATGGATATGACTTTCATTTACTTTAGGTAGGTATCCTAATTTTTTCAAATACAATGTTGTTAGAACTAATACTACCATTGTTGAACACCACATACCTGCGAACGTATACCATCCGAATAATGTAGAGAACCAGTGAACATCTATTGACATCAACCAATCCCATGCTGATGTAGAACTAAATACAGAAAAGAAAACCAAGAATGTAGCTCCTTTGCGGTAATTCTTGAAGTGTAATTCAGTACCACCAATTCTATCTTCTTCGAGAGAGCGCATTCTGAAACCTCTCAAAAAGATAAAATATACACCAAAGTAAGCCAAGGTTCTAATCCAGAAGAACAATTTATTTAAGTAAGGAGCTTTCCCTGCAATAATCTCATCGTAATGATGCGACTTTGGATTCGTCATTTCTGGATCCATCCATGAGTAAATATGTGCACCATCCATAAAAGTTAAGGTAAGTAGAACAAGTCCAAGTAATCCCATTCCATATGGAAGAAAACCTGCAACTGCCTCAATCACCCGCTTTACGGAAGCATACCAACCTGTTTCAGTTGCATACTGTAATGCAAGAAAGAAAAGTGCTCCTAAACCAAGGGCAAAAAAGAAGAAACCATTTATCAAACCATTTGCAAGAAGTCTGGTTTTAAAATGATGATCACCCATTGTTGTGAACAAACCAACTAGTGTAAGCAAGGTACCTGCTCCTATAAGGATTAAGGTTAAACGCTTTGCATTATTTGAAATTGAAAACTCCATCTTTTTAATTGTTCAAGATTATTATTTCTTTAAAGTATCAGTTGGAAGTGCTGTTGCAACAGCAGTCATGATTCCAGAAGCGTCAAATTTACCGTATTCTGAATTTTGAAACCTGCGTACATAATGAACTAAAGTCCAAATTTCCTTTTTATTCAATTGTGACGAATGAGATCCCATCGCACCTTTTCCATAGTAAATAGAATAGAACATCTGACCATCGCCAAGGTTAGATCTATCCTTATAATTTGGAACACCTGCATAAGCACCACTTACCACCATAGGTCCATTACCATCACCTTTTTCACCATGACAATGTTGACACC
>JBKDKG010000300.1:0-3429 GCA_046345095.1 Flavobacteriia bacterium
TTGCAGCGCCATATATTACATGGGGTTTATCGTTTGCCCAGGTACCTTCTTCAAGGTCTAAAATTCCAGCTTGAAAATTGGAGTAGTGGTAGTACATGTCTTGTCCCCAAACAGCTAACTTGACATATTGATCTTTTCCATTTGTTCTAAAGCGGATAGAGTCTTCTACAACCAATGGTAGAGTTTGACCATTAATATTGAGTGTTACCTCTACAAAAGCGTACAAACTATCATTACCACCCAATTCAATGCCGCTAAGAGATGTGCCCATTAAACCATCAATGTTCATTCTAAAGGGGGAATTTTCTCCACCCATTAATTCAATTTCGTCGATCGTAACAGTTCGATTCTCATTGTTGTATATCTTAAACTGCTGTGTTGTTGAACCGATAGTTGTAAAAATGGTGTCAAAAACTAAGGTATCAACAGAAAATCCCAAATTACCCTTTGAAGTAAGTAAAGGTTTCTTGCAACTTTGCAATCCAAATGATGCAAGTCCAAACAGAATAAAGATAAAAAGGTATTTTCGCACTTATTTAAAAACTGATTTCAAAAATAACGATTTAGATTCAACAATATTTTAATTCAAAAAGTTGAAGTTTTTAAAAAGATTATTTTAACTTTGCATCCCGTTTTAGGGAATACAGTAAGAAAAAACACATCAAAATGAGAAAAGATATACATCCTGAAGATTATAGATTGGTTGTTTTCAAAGATATGTCAAATGACTATTCGTTTGTTTGTCCGTCATGCGCAACATCTAGCGAAACAATCAAGTGGGAAGATGGGAATGAATATCCACTTGTAAAATTGGATATTTCTCACAAATCTCATCCATTCTTTACAGGTATCGTGCAGTTCGTGGATACAGCAGGAAGAATTGATAAGTTCAAAAACCGTTACGGACGTCACCTTAAGTAATAAGGTAGTTAGAACATATTCAGCCTTCTGTCATGCGATAGGAGGCTTTTTTGTTTTTATTGAAACCTGAGTCGCTAAAAAGCGTTAATGTTATTGATGAACTATAAAGTGATAGCTTTAAGAAATTTCATATTTGTTTTTCTCGTTCTGATTCTTTCTTTAAAAGTTCAGGCATCGAGGATTGAAAAAGCATACAGTGCCTTGAAAGAGTATAATTATTTCAAAGCGAAAAAGCTATTTGAAAAGTCGCTAAAAAAAAAGAAGGTAGAGGCATCATTTGGTTTGGCAACCATCTATTCTAGATCTGATAATCCTTTTCACAATAATGATTCAGCGCTGTATTACATTTCAATAGCTGATCAATCTTATGGTTTACTGGATGAAAAAGGAAAAGCTTCCTTTCATAACGTTTCTGGCGGCAATGATTATATGAATATTCTATTGTTACGAACAGATATTAGCAGTGAGTTTTACAAAAGAGTTGCTAAAGAAAATACAATAGAAGCCTACGAACAATTTATTACAGGTCATCCTTGGGCTAATGAATTTTATATTGCGACTCATCTTCGAGATTCTATTGCATTTGGGAACGCAATGAAAATGAATACATCTGCGAGTATCAAAGAATTTTTAGAGAAATACCCCTACAGTGAATTTTACAACAAAGCAAGATTGAGATTTCAAGATCTTCAGTATTCAGAATTAACAAAGGCTGGATCTGTTTCATCTTACCTTGAGTTTATTTCGATATGCCCTGAAAGTCCTTATGTTCGAGATGCAGAAGACAAAATTTATCAATTGATCACTGGTCCAAATACGATTGAAGCATACAGTGGTTTTGTAAAGTCCTATCCGTCCAATCGAAATGTTGGTTTTGCATGGAGGAAAATATATCAGCTCTACATGAATGAGTTCAGTGAAGACCGCATAGATCAATTCAGGAATGATTACCCTTATTATCCTTATGTGGAAGAGTTAGAGGTGGATGTGAAAAATTTCAAGCAAAAACTTCTACCATTTAACCAAGGAGAGCAGTATGGTTACATGGATTATGAGGGCAATATTGTCATTGAGCCGAGTTATGATCAAGCTGGATTTTTTCGTGAAGGATTAGCATCGGTCATGAAAGATGGTTTTTATGGCTTCATTGATAAAGGAAATAAATTAATTATCCCTTATACTTTCAATTCCGTAAATGATTTCGAGAAAGGCAGATCTGTTGTTGAAAAGGGCGGTAAATTTGGAATGATTGATCGTTCTGGCAACAAGATTTTTCCGATTGAATTTGATGATTTGGGTAGTCTTTCAGAAGGACTTGCCTTCGGAAAAAAAGATAGCCTTTATGGTTACTACGATGCAGATTATAATTTACGTTTGACTGAAAAATATACAGATGCTTTTTCCTTTATTGATGGATTCGCTAAAATCCAAACTGGAGAGAATCAAGCGTACATTGATCAATACGGCACATACGCTGTGGCTCCGGGATATAAAGAGATTGACTTCTACAACGACACTCTGCTGATTTTTGAAGAGGAAGGCCTTTATGGAATCATGAAAAGAAACTGTCAAATTGTTGTGAAAGCGCAGTTTGACAAAATTTTAAAACCAACCTTAGATCGGTCATTGTTTGTGCAAGGCGGTAAAATTGGGTACATGGACTTAGCAGGAAACACCGTGATTCCGGCCATTTATGAAACATTCCCTAATTATGCCAAACGCGGTCAATTTGCATCAAATTTTACAATTGTGAAATTAAAAGGGAAATACGGTGTAATTGATAAAAATGGAAAGATCGTATTGCCAGCTAGCTTTAATGATCTCGGAGATGTAAGTTCACTCATGGCTTATACAAAAGGAAAAGGATGGGGATTTACTGATTTGCTCGGTAAAATTGTTGTTCAGCCAAGCTATTCCTATGCGGAAAGTTTTAAAGATGGTGCTGCCATTGTCGAGCTTAATGGTTTACAAGGTTTGATTGATCAAAAGGGGAATTTTTTAATTCCAATGAATTTCAAGGCAATTTCACGTCTTAATAAAGAGTTGTTATTAGTCTATGATGGAACAAAATATGGTGTTTTAACATCAAAAGGAGATACAGTTTTAGCAGTCGTTTATGAAGACATTCGATTGATGGATAAAGAATTTCTAGTAATGACAATCAATCAAGAGGTACAATATTTGTATCTTCCGGAAAAAAGGATCATTCAACCGATAGAGCAACCGTGAATAGTTTTTTAAACTTCTTCGACAGATACAAATTGGGCATCGTTGCTGCTTTTGCAATCTTCACGGGTGTATTTATTTATTTACAAATGGATATTTACGAACAGTATTTCCCCATAGATCCATTTGCTGATCAACCCGAAGTCCGCATTGAAAAAGACCAATTGGAAATAACTCCAGAGGATGTGATGATAGAGCAGAACAATTCAATGCATAATGTCAAGAATATTGAAAGTGATCGAAACTACACAAGAGATATATCCCAAGAACAATGGGACCAAA
>JBKDKG010000301.1:0-13078 GCA_046345095.1 Flavobacteriia bacterium
TGGCTTGTCAAGGAGGAGCCTCTTTCTTTTTAGACCATGAAGAATACAAATACATTCCTTACAATCGACTGTTTAGTCGACTTGTGCGTATTTCAATCGACGGATTCGGAGAGTTTGATGGTTACGCGAACAGGGATTCACTATCATACAGAAAGACCTATGGACTAGAAAAAATTCCTACTATTTTCCGCGGTACACTTCGCCGACCTGGTTATTGTCAGGCTTGGAATGTATTTATAGAATTAGGAATGACAGACGATTCTTACAAAATGGATCAATCGGAAACCCTGACACCGCGTTCTTTTTTAAATGCATTTTTACCCTATAAACCCGCTCAATCTGTTGAAGATAAGTTTAAAGATTTCTTGAGACCTGAACGTGCATCTTTGTATGAAAAATTTGAATGGTTAGGTCTCTTCGATAAAGCCACTACTATCGGTTTAAAAGACGCTTCACCGGCACAGTTATTGGAAAAAATCCTAGTGAATAAACTTGTGCTTGGACCACATGACAAAGACATGCTTGTTATGTACCATGAATTCGAATACTCACTCCACAATGAAAATTATAAAGTAACTTCATCAATGGTAAATCTCGGTGAAGATCAAGTGTACACGTCTATGTCAAATACAGTCGGATTGCCTGTGGCCATTGCTGCAAAAATGATTTTACAAGGAGAAATATCACAAAAAGGCGTAACTCTACCTATCCAAAAAGAAGTTTATGTGCCAATTCTTCTCGAGCTTTCGAAGTATGGAATTCGCTTCGAAGAGCACGAAACAAAAATCAATCTGAAAGCTACCGTTTAAATCCGGATTTGAACCGCACAGTTTAATTATCTTTGTGCCGCAAAAGCGCCATATAGAATGTCAAAAGACAAATTTACAGTAACCGCCGCCTTGCCTTATGCAAACGGCCCTTTGCACCTTGGTCACGTAGCCGGTGTGTATTTACCTGCAGATATTTTTGTTCGATTTTTACGCATGAATCAACACGATGTTGCCTTCATCTGTGGAAGTGACGAACACGGTGCTGCAATTACATTACGTGCTAAAAAAGAAGGCATTACACCTCAGGAAATAGTCGATAAGTACAACGCCATTATTGCCAAATCATTCAGCGATTTTAATATTTCATTTGATATCTTTCACCGCACATCTGCGGAAATTCACCATGCAACATCGCAAGATTTCTTCTTAAAACTTTATGAAAAAGGAAAGTTCACGGAAGAAACTTCTGAGCAATATTTCGACGAAGATTTTCAGCAATTTTTAGCCGATCGTTACATCACCGGAACTTGTCCAAAATGTCAAAACCCAAGTGCTTATGGGGATCAATGCGAAAAATGTGGAACGGATTTAAGTCCAACAGAGCTTATTGATCCAAAATCAACCTTAAGTGGAAAAACGCCAGTTCTAAAAACAACATCCCATTGGTATTTACCCATGGATCGCCATGAAAATTGGTTGCGCGAATGGATTAAAGATGGGACATTGGATGGTGTGAAACAACATGATCCAAAAATGTGGCGTAACCAAGTGATTGGTCAATGCATGTCGTGGATAGATGGTGGATTGCACTCAAGGGCAATGACACGAGATTTAGATTGGGGTGTTAAAGTTCCTCTTCCAAATGCTGATGGAAAAGTACTCTATGTATGGCTCGACGCTCCTATTGGTTACATTTCAGCCACCAAACAATGGGCACTTGATCAAGGCAAAAATTGGGAAGATTATTGGAAAGGTGATCGGAAGCTCGTTCACTTTATTGGAAAGGATAACATCGTATTCCATGCAGTGATTTTTCCGATTTTACTGAAAGATCACGGCGATTTAATTCTGCCGGACAATGTTCCTGCTTACGAATTTTTAAATCTAGAGGGAGATAAATTCTCAACATCCCGCAATTGGGCGGTTTGGTTGCATGAATACCTTGAAACCTATCCAGATAAAGAAGACGAATTAAAATATGTCTTAACTTCTATCGCTCCAGAAACAAAAGATTCCGAATTTACTTGGAAAGAATACCAGACACGTGTGAACAGTGAATTAGCCGATATCCTTGGTAATTTTGTTAATCGTGCTCTTGTACTCACCCAAAAATACTATGAAGGGGTTGTTCCAGCCAAAGGCGAATTGACAGAGGAAGACAAACGCGTCATTGAAGATATGCAGGCTATACCTGAGCGAATAGGTAAGTTAATCTATGCATATAAACTCAGAGATGCGCAAGCGGAGGCTATGAACTTAGCACGACTAGGTAATAAATACCTTGCCGATCAAGAACCTTGGAAGCTCGTTAAAACTGATCCTAAACGTGTCGAAACAATTATGAACATTGCGCTACAGATTACAGCAAATCTTAGCATTGTTTTGCAACCATTCTTGCCTAAGACAGCAGGAAAACTTGGCAATTTTCTAAATTTTGAAGCAGGAAATTGGTCTGTAGCAGGAAAAGATGATCAGTTAATTGCTGGACATTTGATCAATGCACCAGAAATTTTATTCCAAAAAATTGAAGACACCTTAGTTGAATTTGAGGTTAATAAATTAAAGCAAACTAACGAGATGGAGACCTCTTATGAACCTCAAAAAGAGGCCATTCAATTTGATGACTTCACGAAATTAGACATTCGTTTGGGCACTATATTGGAAGCTGAAAAAGTTGAAAAAGCGGACAAGCTTTTAAAATTATTGGTCGATACGGGTATTGACAAGCGCACCATTGTATCTGGCATTGCCGAGCATTACAAACCAGAGGAAATTGTTGGCAAAACAGTTCAAGTTTTATTGAATCTTGAACCAAGAAAAATTCGCGGCATCGAATCGCAAGGAATGATTTTAATGGCTGAAGATGCAGAAGGCAACTTGAGCTTTATGATTCCTGAGAAAGGTTTTGATGCCGGAGGGGGCGTGCGGTAAATGGAGCAAGGAGCAAGGAACAAGTAGCAAGGAATTATTTGATTTGTTGGTCTGCGTGTACGTTTCGTCTTTGATCTTTATTCGTTGATTTTTATTCAAGAAAAAATGAACAACCTCATCTCTCCAACCGATCTTCAGCAGCAGTTTAACAATGCAGATTTTGTATTAAAAACGCAGCAGCAAATTGCGAAGGATTTTGAGAAATTCAATTTAATGTTTGATACAACTTTTCAGCAAATCCCATTCAATAAAGAAGAAATCCAAGAAAAGATTGCAGAACATGTGAGTGAATTAATGAAGGAAGGCGAAACACGCTTGTTGCAATTGCTTTATACGATTGATCTTTCTGAAAAAGAATTTCTAACTCTTACACCCAAACCGGACTTTCTACAGCTACTTTCTGAGAAAATACTTTTTAGGGAAGCCTATAAAGTGTTTTTGAGAACGAAGTTTGGTTAAATTAAATTTTCGTGATCATTTTTTGAATGGCATGCCCATCACTGAAAACAACTTTCATCAAATACGTTCCATTTTGCAATCCTGAAATTTGGATCAATTCAGATTGATATCTACCAACATGTTTTCCTGATTGATCAAATAAATCTATGTAATTCATTTCATAACAATTAGGAATTGAAACAACAATTATGTCTGATGTCGGATTGGGATAAACATTTATATCTTCTGCTATAATTTCACTCACTGATGCATTACCAATAACCTTTTGATTAGATCGTATTTGACTGATTGTTTTCGTGAAATCACAAGAATTTACTGAAATAGCAACAAAATATTTATAGGTGTTCTGACTAACGTCAGCTGTTCCATCATTGAAGGTAGTATTCGACGTTGGAAGTGAAATTAACAATTCAAAAGCTCCCCCATTGATACTTCGGTAAATCGCGTATGTCGAATAGACAGTTCCTTCATAAGCATTCCAGCTTAAGTTTACTGTATTGCCTAGGCCCAAATTGGCCTGAAGTAAAATTGTTTTGTGAAAAGAGCTTTCTACCGAAAAATTTCCACATGAATCAACGGAGCGTACTTCGTATTTGTAACTTAATGAAGAATTATCGGAAGAATTATCCAGAAATGAACTATCTGAAGCATTTGCTTGGCCAATAAGATCAAATACTCCTACCACACTGGATTCTCTCAGTATTTGATAATACTGTACATTATACATTCCGGGATTTTTAAAGAAGATGCGGTTTTTGGAAGGAGTTATAAGATCACTACTAACATAGCATACCTCCAAACCACTGAACACAGGAACTACTCCAACAGTAATGGTAACAGTTTGACTATTGAAATCATCAGTTACAGTCAAGGTGTAATCACCTGCGTCGAGTCCCGAAATATTTTGGCTTGATGAAGAAAATCCGTTAGGACCAGTCCAGGCATAGGAAAGGTTTCCATTGAATTGGTCGATGGTTACGGAAATTGAACCAGAAGCATTATTCCCCGTACAAAGCGTGTTTGATGTAACCTCCGTAATCTGGATATCGTTCAGGTTCAATACTTGAATGTTAAATATTTTTTCATAGCTGGATAATGAATCATCTGTAGTTCTAACTCGAATAGAATACACATTTTGAGTCTCAAAATCAAAGGCAGAAACGTTTAATAATTGGTTTGAAGTAATTGCAAAAAGAGAATTATCTGTATCACCTAAACCAGAAACTAATGTATAATTGAAATTGTTTCCTAAATCGATGTCATTTGTTGTAAAAATCCCAATTAGCCCAACAATGTTTTCATTAACTGTAGAGTTATCAATATTCAAATCGGTCGGTGTATCATTCATAGGATTAACCATAATAGAGATCCCGGATAGATTAGAAACAGAAGCACTATCGTCTTCAATCGTGTAATTGATTGTAGCCGCACCGTTGTAATTTGCAGCAGGAATATACGTGAGAATACCCGTGGCAGGGTCAACTGTCCAACTTCCTTCGGCTGTTAACAATGTGTTTTGAACACCAGGCGAAGACTGATCCAAATCGATCGTACTCAAATCAAGTGTTCCATCAACATCAGAATCATTGGAAACAAGGTTAATCGTTGCACTATTATCCTCATTTGTTAAACCGCTATCAGTCACCGTTACAGGACCATCATTGATAGAATGAACCGCTATTGTTACTTCAGAAACATTGGATACTAATCCTTGATCATCCAAAATCGTGTAAAAAATATTTGCTGGCCCGAAATAATTCAAAGCCGGAGTATATGTGAGTTCACCATTTGACGCATTGATCGCCCATGTTCCTGCAATTGTTGTAACCGAATTTTGAATGCCTGCAGCACTCTGTTCGAGATCTATTGTCGAAAAATCCAAAGTACCGTCAACATCGCTATCATTTGAAAGAATGACTATAGTGGTTACTTGATCTTCATCTGTTACACCACTATCGTCTTGTGATATGGGCACATCATTTACCGATTCAACTGTCATTTGAAAAGTAACCACTAATGAATCCAAACCTCCATTGGCAAGGCCTCCATCGTCCTTTATCAGTAGCGTTATTTGAACCTGTCCATTTGCGTTAAGCACAGGGTAAAAAGAAAGCGATCCAGTTGACTCACCCTGAACATAATTCACGGTAGGATTTGACAAAATAGCCGTATTTGAACTTGTCGCAGTGATCGTTAAACTTTGTATTGTGTTGATATCCCCATCTGTTAACCCTGTAAAATCAAGATTAAAAGGGATATCTTCATACATGCTTGAATTCGCAATTGCATTTATGGTTGGAGGTGCATTGGCTGCAACCCCTAAAGCATTTTCATATGCCCCGATGTCGGGATTGGAACCAAATGGGTTGGGACGGTTTTGTAATTCAATATCATTGCTAGGAGCATTAAAAATTGAGCCATTTATGGTCATAGAATTTAATCCTGAACCTACTCCAACTGAATAATTTTTGAGTCTAAAGTCATGATTTGAACCGTTTATAAATTCTGCTGACTGAAAATAGTTATTTGACTGCACAAGGAATTGGGGTAGTATACTTGTGATTGAACTCATCCCCCCTTCAATTATTGAATTATTGATTGTTAATGTTCCATTATTACTTATATTGTTGTTTATTCCGATTACAGAATTGTAAATGAATGAACTGCCATTTAACCCTATATATCCGACATTATCCGCAACAACACAATTTATAAGCGTCAATCCATCGCCGGAATATATAGACCTAGACGTACTTGAATTATTATATATTAAGGTATTGATTATGGGAAAGTCAGAACTATTTTGCGAACCTTGTTGAAAGCAAATTGCACTAATGTCATTTGCTTGATTTCCATAAATCTCACAATTTCTGATGTGAATATTAGAATTCCAAGTATAAATTGCACCACCAACACCACTCACTGTACCAGACTGATTGTTACGAATAATGGAATTTGTAATTAAAGATGGTTGGTTGGCAAAATATAAATTTATTGCGCCAGGAGCATTCGTAGAGATATTATTCTGAATGATCAAATAATCCATTATTAAACTGGAACCAGATATATTAATGCCCGCGCAACCGCCGTTCCCTACTACTGTTAGACCATTTTGGATAGTTAAACCCTTTAATTGCGCGGAAACTTCTCCACCATGAACTCTGACAACTGAATGAGTTCCATTTGCCCCGCCATCGATAATCGTTGAAGAAATATAAGATGTGTCCTGATTTCGAGAAAACAACGAAGTAATTATCACATTTTTACCATTGTAGATAATATTTTCCACATAAACACCAGGATGAACAAGGATACTGTCACCGTTTATTGAATAATTTATTGCAGCTTGAATTGTTTTGAAAGGAGCTTGAGCCTCTCCTGTGCCAAAATCATTACCATCAGTAGATACATGAATAACATTATTATGAATCGGGATATCAAGTATGTTTTCAATTGCACCCCTATCGGGTATTGAAGAAGAAGGAAACGGACGTGGATTGCCATATAAATCATAAATTGATTCAGTCTGAATTTGGGCATATCCCGATCCTATCGATTCAGAAAATTGGGAAAGAACGAGATCATCAAGGCTGTCAATAGGGTAAGTGAAAGTATCTCCTGTCAGGGTGTCATTATTTGACCAAGTCAATGCATATTGTAATGGTTGATTTGTATAATAGGGATTCGTCGTTAACTTATTATTTCTCAATTTAATAATTGAATAGCCACCTGAATTAGAAATAAATGTTAGACATCCAAGAGTATTTCTTTCGATAATGTTGTTATTTATAAATCCCTTGATTCCGCCGCCACAATGGTCTAAATATATCCCATAACCAATGTTATCTACTATTGTATTATGCTCAATGAAAACTGAATCCATTGAACCATTGCATCCTCCATTTAGTATAACACCAGCATTTTTAGTAAAAATATTGTTTACTATTTTTGCCCTGTTGTATGCATAAATATGGGATTTATAGGTCATTTGAGGATTCCCATTATGCATAAAAATGCATCTATTCACTTTTGGGAACCCACCATAAGCACCTTGTAAAGAAATTAAAGTATTAAATAAATTATTTTCGAACCTACAAGCCTCGATTGACGTATTTCCAATGATATTTATAACCACGGCGCCATAATTTCCATTATTAATAAAATGTACTTTTTCCAACTTCGAATAAGCACCTGAAACGAACTCTACGGCAGTTGCAGGAGTATTCTGAACTGTTAAGCCCAGGATATGTAATCGGCTTGTTTGATTAATACTGTTTTTAATTAGTGTTCCAAGATCGGTACCATCTAATATAGTATTCGAAACATAATAATCATCATTGAGGGAATCAACAATCATTTTCGATGCTATGGTAAGACTTTTATCAATATTTATAGCCTCATTATACAATCCTGGCAACAATATGATTGTATCAAACTCATTAGAGACATTGACAGCATTATTAATTGTTAAAAAAGCATCTGTTTCACTCAGGCCTGAATTACTATTACTTCCTGAAGTCGATACATACCTAATTGTCTGACTATATGCTACTGATAAAGATGAAGTTATTAATAAAATAACCGTGAAAATATAATTTTTCATTTTGATGTTTTAAAAGTTGCCCCCTAAAACAAAAATACGAAACTTACAGAGATTTAGCTCTGATAATCATTACCTCATCAAGTAACTTGAATTAAAACGACTAAAACTAATATCTATTTAAAAATCGGGTTTTTAACTTTTTAAGACCAATTTGTCAGAAGGAACAATGAGTTTTATTTTATCCAATAATTGTGCTTCAGACCAGGGTTTTGAAAGGAAATAGTCCAACAGGTTTTCACTTATTAAATTTTCTACTATTTCATCATTTGCTTGGCCAGATAACATGATGCAATGGATATCCGGGTAAATACTTTTTAGTTTTTTAAGGAATTCAGCTCCCGTCATTCGAGGCATTTGATAGTCCGTTAGAACAAAAATCACCTTTATTTTAAGATCGATAATTTCAGGAATCGAAGCTAGGGCATCTTCAGGATCAAGATAATACTCAACGAGCACTTTTTCTGTGTCAACAAGTTTCTGCAGTTGCACACTAAGTGCACTTAAAATTGATTCATCATCATCAACACATATTACTGCAGAATCTTGAGTTAAAACCATATTGTATACGTTAAGGTTGTCTATGTTCTAATTTCAAACAAAAAACTAGTTGATTTGTTCTCAGAAACAACTTTTATTCTCCAACCATTCGTTTCCGCAATTTTCTTGACAATGCTTAAACCGAACCCATGATTATCCCTACCCTTTGATGACTTGAACCGCTCAAAAATTTTAGACATAAATTCTTTTGGAATCTCGGGACCGTTATTTTCAAATTCAATTTTTAATGTATCGCCTTCTTTTACAGAACGAATCCAAAGATCACCTCCAGGCTCACCTAATGCTTCCAGCGCATTTTTTATCACGTTGGACCAAATTTGGAAAATATCTCTTGGAACTCCTTTTATTTCATGTGTTTTCGGAATATCCAGATGAACATCAATATTCCCCCTTAGGTTGGTACTTAAAACCCTCAACACGCTGTTTATGCTTTCCGCAATATTTATGGTTTCCTCTTTCTGTTGAACAGCACTTTTTGTAAACTTTCGCAAATCAGAAATCACATCCGCTGAACGATTTGCCGCATCCAAAATTGTATCAACCATTTGCCTTATTGTGTAAATATGGCGCATCAGCTCTAAAAACTTTGTCTGATTATTGCTTTCGATAACTCGGTTGATCTTTTCCGTTTCATCAATACCAACACGTGCTTTTAAAAGTCCATCTGCTAATTCTAATGATTCCTGCTCTGAAAACCCTTTTTCATTTCGAAGTAACTCTTGCATCTGATTGCGTTCTTTCATTGCCTTTAAACTGCTTTGAAAGGACTTTAAATCACCAGACATCGCGTGAATACATGCAAATTCTAATTCTTCAGGGGAACAATCGTGAATCAATCCATGAAAAAGCACCTCCAATGTCTGTCTCACATTTTGTGTCCCGATCAGAATTGCAGCAAGCGGACTGTTTAAATCGTGTGCAATACCCATTGTAAGTTCACCAATGGCAACAAATTTTTCTATTTCGTTCAAATTTGCATTCAGCTCAAGGTTCTCATTGGTTTTGGACTCAACTATTTGTTCAAGGTTTATATTCAATTCTTCAAGCGCATTCTTTGAGTCAATAGTGTCTGTAATATCAATGCCATAAGCAATTATGTTATCATCCCCGTCTTGTATTGAGATTGGCGGAGAGAAAGAACGCAAGTAATAACGAATTCCTGACACATTGGAAACCTCTTCAATCCATTCAACGCTCTTTCCTGTTTGCATCATTTGATCAAAATATGCTTTTCTCTGATCAAACCTGTCTGATGGAAGACCTTTTCTATCACGGTAATCGTACTCTGTTTTTCCGATCATCCAAGCACGCAATTCATCATTCTTTACCGCCGTTTTATTAATGAATTTAAATCGTCCTTCCTGATCAAAAAGACAGACATCTACAGGTAATAAATCCAAGATACTTTGTAAGAATCCTTCTTGAATTTTTAACTTTTTATTTAATTCTAGAAGTTCCTTTTTTTGATGATTTATTTCCTCAGAATAGTTCGTAATTTCAAAACCATAAATGTTCACGAAATCAAATTCATTGAAATAAATAAGTGTAAACACAAAGGTTCTTTTATCAATTTCAACAATTTGCTCTAATAAAGGAGCCTGATTAATCCCGAATTGATGCTTTACATGATTAATCAAAGGGACAAATCCGCTGAAATCATCCTCATCAACATATCCATCCATAAGATTCAAACCACTTTTATTCGCATAAAGGATCTTTAAGTCTCTGTTAATGCGAATGACAGGATGTGGATTTTGATTTGGGAAACTGCTAATTTGCTCCACCTTTTCTAAACTAGCCTTTAATTCATAATTCTTTTTGTTCAATTTAATATTTAACTCCTGTGCGTCTTGTATGCCTTTAACACTGATCTCTGACATGAAGATGTATTCAGCAACATAGTCGTGTTCAGGAAAATCATTAAGGTTCAAATTAAACCCTTTCAAAGGAGAATCTGAATTTACAATAGGATGAGTCAATAAAACAAACGTGTTATTCAACCTTAGAAAAGAAGCCTTAAATTTTAACTTTGTTTTAATCTCATTAAAAAAAACAATTGTACCTGGCTCGTAACTTTCAGTCAAATCATTAAAGCCTTTGTAGTCTGAAAATTCAAAGATTTCATCAAAACTTTTATAGATAAATTCATCGCCTAAAACCTTTTTCCAAAGATTTCCAGAATTCACAACAACACCTTCATTTGAAATTCTAATAAACAAACCACTTGCATGATCAAGTACCTTGTTTAATTTCTCGAGATGTTCTTCTAAAAGCGCATTTTTTTTATCAGCAAGAATTAGTTTAGCCGCTATTTTTGAAAGAGATTTTATCGATTCCTTTTGATGTTCAGATAACTCCCTCGGTTTGTTATCTATGGCACAAAGCGTTCCTATCGCATTGCCATTTTCTGAAAGTATTGGAAACCCGCAATAAAAAATTACGTTGGGATCTCCAGTTACCAAAGGGTTGTCATGAAAACGTTCGTCTTTTGTGGCATCAGGAACCAAAAATAGTTGATCCGGTTCATTTATGGCATGTGCGCAAAATGCCAAATCTCTTGGTGTTTCAGAGGCATCAAGTCCTACTTTAGATTTGAACCATTGACGATCACTGTCTACAATACTAATCAAAGAAATCGGTGTCTCACATATATTGGAAACCATTTCTGTAATAAGGTCTAAATCAAGGTTCGTTGGTGTATCTAAAAGATTTAATTCTAACAAATCGCGCATCCGCGACTCTTCATTGTCAGGTATTTTTGGTGATTTCATGGTTTCGAATTACCATTTAACTACAAAAACATGAGCCCCCTCTTCCTCTTTGAGGTGTGTGCATTCAACTACAAGTTCAAACCTTTTGCCAAGCCCAGAAACCAAGCCCTTTAGCATTGGAATCAGTCCTGTCCGATGGGAATTGTATA
This sequence comes from Flavobacteriia bacterium, assembly GCA_046345095.1. Lineage (GTDB taxonomy): Bacteria > Bacteroidota > Bacteroidia > Flavobacteriales_D > Crocinitomicaceae > M0103. Next base: position 11,462 of record JBKDKG010000301.1, read on the forward strand.
CAAGTTCTAGGTAATTTTCTTTTTCATTGCGCACGGTAAATGCTGGTGGTTTCAATTCCGGCATTACTGAATTTACTCGCTGGTGCAACATGTTGAGATTTTTCAAAAATTTCGGAAAACTATCCCCAGCCAATTCAAGCATGTTTCCGTATCCCTGTTCTGCGGTGTACAAAATCCAATATTCTCCAAAGGCAAAAAGAAGATCTTCGGCTGGAACATTTAAAACTTCTGATGCAGAAGCAACAAGATCAAATGTCAATTTATCTGGATATGGTGACATGGAAAGAAAATCTCCATCAGTGTAATTTGCTTTTGCACAAATAGTTTCCCAACTCTCTTCACCAAATTTTTCAATGACAAGCTCTTTTACAGCTTTATTTACAAGTCCGTACATAGTTTCATTTATAATGCTATAAAATTAGCATTTTACTCATAATTACCATTTAAATACTTTATTGAAATACATTCGTTTCATCGTTATTTTTTGCCCATTTCATGACTCAAAAGCAGTCCTAAATTCATTCGCTTAGTTCAAAATTTAACTTTTGACTAAATAATATCATTTTGTGCTCCCGTCTTTGTGCTTTATTCAATAAATTTGTGCTTCCATAAATGAGCTCGAAAAAACATGGATAAAGTTTCTTATGTTGGTAATGCGGATGTAAACGCCATCGACCATCTTTACAAACAGTATATTCAGGATCCAGAAAGTGTAGATATTGGCTGGAAAAAATTCTTTGAAGGATTTGATTTTGCCAGAACAAACTACGAAGACGGAGGGGAAATACCTGAGAATTTTCAAAAAGAATTCAAAGTCATTAACTTGATCAATGGTTATCGCAACCGTGGACATTTATTCACGAAAACGAATCCTGTCCGCGATCGCAGAAAATATACGCCAACGCTCGATATCGAAAATTTCGGGTTGGATACTACTGATCTTGATGTTGTGTTTCAAGCTGGAGAAGAAGTAGGACTTGGTGCCACAACGCTTCGCCAAATAATTGAACATTTACAGCTAACGTATTGTCAATCAATTGGTATCGAGTATGTTTACATGCGTGATCCGCAGCGTATCGATTGGTTTAAAAACAAGATCGAAGTTAAAAACAGACCTGTTTTTGACAAGGACCGTAAGATTAACATCTTTAAAAAGCTTAACCAAGCTTCAAGCTTTGAGGCATTTTTAGGAAAGAAATTTGTCGGTCAAAAACGATTTTCAATTGAGGGTGGTGAAGCATTAATTCCTGCATTAGACACGCTCGTAAACAAAGGATCGGATCTAGGAGTAGAATACTTCGTGATGGGAATGGCGCACCGAGGCAGATTAAATACGTTGACCAATATTTTTGAAAAACGACCAAAAGATATTTTCTCTGAATTTGAAGGCAAGGAATTTGATTCAATCGATTATTTCGATGGCGATGTAAAATACCATCAAGGATTCACCTCTCAAGTTACACTTTCTTCAGGTAAAACGATCGGAGTAACTCTTGCGCCGAACCCTTCACACCTTGAAGCAGTAAACACTGTCGTAGAAGGTATTGCACGTGCTAAAGTTGATCATGTACTAAAGGATGAGAACAAGATTTGTCCTGTTTTGATTCATGGTGATGC
>JBKDKG010000302.1:0-4588 GCA_046345095.1 Flavobacteriia bacterium
GATAAAAACATTTTTGCTTGTTCAGCCATCATTTTCCCTTGTTTGCCTAATCCAACAAAAAAGTTAAAATCCGATAAACCTTCATAGGCATTGGGGGCGCCCACCATTACAGCACCAATTTCACCAGAAAAAAGATTCGATAAAGCATCTTCACCACCTGAAGCCAAAAGGAAAGATGCTGCCCCTCCCGCATTTTCACCTATATCCTTCAATGTGTTAGGCGAATATTCTTCAAGAAAGCCCTGTAATTTCCTCATATCCATATTCATAGAAAACCCAATTGTAGGATTTCCTGCACCTAATTTTGAAACAATTGCAGCAGAACCATCCTCCTTTAAAAACATTTTTTCATTCAGCGCTGCAGAGAATAAATTTTTAGATTCAAAAATAGTTTGACCTTTTTCAAACTTTAAGGTGGAAAGGAGATATGAATCTTTTACCATTTCCTGGACTTTTTCCTTTTTCTCTTTCGGCAATGCCGCCAATTCAGTATTTGATGTTAAGTACATGTTTTCCATGCTCACACCCAATACAAGTTCGCCTTCTTCTGCTAAAATATCATCAACCTTGCCTTCAGACACATCATCTTTCACTTTTTCAAATGATTCTTTGAGCATTTTTTTAGCATCATACTCCCCTTTCTTGGTAATCAAAATACAAAGGTTATTTTTAACTCCAATTGCTACATCGCCACTCTCTATAAAACGCAAGTCACCATCTATTTCAGGATCAAATCCTTGTTGTGTTATTTTTTCAACTAATGAATCGGCATTGACAACCTCGAAGAATGCATAGGCAGTTTCAGGAGTTCCATCTTCTGAAAGCGGACCTTCCAAAGCAAAATAAACTGGTGTTTCAATATTAATAGAAGCATTTAACTCTTTCAAATAATTATCAGCAACGACGCCAAGTTTAGGAATCTGTTTGTAACCTGCTTTATCAAGTACTGAGTTAACATTTAACTTTCCAAATGCGATTACTTTTTTATTGTCTTTGAGAAAAGCAGACAAATATTCATTGATTGCTCGATTGTCTTTATTTCCGCCGCAGGAAACTAAAATTAAGACAAGGGCTAAAAAGGCAAGAAGGTTTTTCATCGTCAATATTATTCGTTCAAATTTACAATTAATTATCAGTCGTATGTTAGCACAAAATGTGCCACTATGTTTAACTTTACACATGCACTTGATTGAACCCTTTTATGGATGGCGAAATGATTACATTGCTTCAGAGGATGTACTTTCACCTTTCTATGAAAGACAGTACAGTGAATTTGAATTTAGCAATAAAATCTATAATTTTTACATTCACCCTAAATGGGATTACTTCGGCTCTCCCACTTTATTTATCAAAATTCTCTATACAGAATATGATGATCAATTTGCTATAATAGAATTGATTGGAGAATGGAATGATGCCATTGAAAATGACATTATGATTTTAAAGCGCGACATCATCGAACCAATGATGAAATGCGGGATCAATCAATTTATCCTGATTGGAGAAAATGTACTTAATTTTCACTACTCAGATGATTGCTATTACGAAGAATGGTTTGATGACGTGGAGGATGGATGGATTGCAATGGTCAATTTCCATGATCATGTTTTAGCCGAATTCGAGCGTATTCACATCGATCACTATTTCGTAATGGGAGGAGAATTGGAGGAACTAGAGTGGCGAACATATTCACCCTATCAGTTTTACAAAAAAGTTTCTGAATTAGTCAGAATTAGATTAAACTAAAAAGGAGCAAATCTTGCCCCTTGAATTTAGTTTAATTGAAATTAAAAGTCACTTTTATCTCTGAATAAATACCTTGGAAGACATGGCTCTATTATTTAGGAAAAGATGAACAACATATACACCACTTTTTATTTCTGTTGGCAAAGTTAGCTTCTCAGTATTTTCTCCAATTTGCGATACTCCTGATTCCATAAAGTAAACAGAGCGTCCTGACATATCAACTATATTTATTGAAGTTAGTTCTGATGTCAATGATTCGAAGTTTACTATGAGTTGATTTGATTCGGACGAATAACGAGCGGAAAACGGATTCATTTCCTTTGTTTCCTTTATTCCTGCTGTTGAAGCCGCTGATAGAGTATGCTGTGAAAGATATATGACATCACCACCTGTTCCTCCATTATTATCTGCTTTATTTGAAGCAACAAAGAAGGTAACATCTCCTTCATCTGTTGCAGGAGCTGTCCATATCCAATTCCATGAACTAACCGCAGATGTATTACTTGAAGATGTATGATTTGCATACTTCTTCGCTGTTCCATTCACTGATGTATTAGTCCCAACAGTAAAATTGCCTGCCATAACTCCTGCACTTGTCAAAGCTGTTGCCTGAAATCCTTTTTTAGATGGATTTGAAAGCATTGTCAGCGACACAGTATAAGAAGAACCAGGCACATATTCAGTTACTACAGATGCTCCGTTGGTCACCGTAAGTATATTTTCGTTGCTCCCATCTTGAGTAGCGCCGCTATGACAGCTAGTGCAGTTACCTTCTCCAGTTGCACCTGTTTTGCCGGGAGCAGCCCCTCCTGAGTTTAATAAATGACCACTTTTCGGCAAATACTTCCCAATCTCAATTAAATTTGTTGACTGAAAAGACATTACACAAGCCACGCCAATTGCAAGTGAAAAGACAAAGTAAGTATTCTTCATTTTAAAGTGTTTTTATTTGCTAAATTATTAATTATTTGATTTCCCTTGACTTATCCAACAAGAAAACTGATTTATTAAGCTATCATTCAATGCTGGACCACCTAAAGGCATAAGTTGAACACCTTCACCTTTTAAGGAACTCAAAATCAAGTTTGCATTCGATGCTACATTTGCATGGCCTGTTAAAGTTGGCGCTGTCATGCCTGCATCATGACAGGAGATACAATTTTCCTGAATCATAGGCATGATCTGCGTTGAAAAATACACAGTTTCATTCGATTCGCATGTTGCAATTACTTTGTCTTTTTTACAAGAAAAGATCAAGACCAAAGAAAGACCAACAAATAGAACAGGTAAAAAATATTTTTTCATCATTACTTAACAAATAGTGGTTTTACAGTATACCAAATAAGTGCAGGAAAAAAATGCATTGTCATTGCATAGGTTGGAAAAATTACTGTGAGGTACTCATCAAAGTCCAACGGCAACTTGTGCAACATAGGTGAAACCAAACTGGCAAAGATTAAAATACTAAAAACTAAATTGAAGACAATTTCTCCATATTTAGTTGGGAGAACCTTTAAGGATGAATAATAACCCAATGATGCCAAAAGACAGCCAAATATACAAGCCCCAAATAAATTCATGGAAGAGATGATTTCTGAAAAATCATACATAAATTCATCCTTCAAAAGGATGTAAAAAACATAACATGCAACTCCAGAAAGAATACCTGCAGTCAGCCCATGTAATAAATGATTTTTGAACATATTTTTATTTTTTAGTTACCGGAATTGAATACGTAATGTTCATGATATCAGGAACCGCATCACTTTTGTGACCTACTTTGAAGTCCATACGATTCACAGGGAACGTACCCGTAAAAGTCAGATCATTTCCCGCTTTTATAACCTTCATTGGAATTTTCTTTTCCTTCGATGTTCCTTTGATTGTCAATGTACCAGAAACCAAAAAACCATCCGAAGACTTTTCAATTTTACTTGATGCAAATTTAATATCTGGGTATTTTTCAGAATTGAACCACTCCTCAATTTGAGCTTTTTTATTCATCATTCCATTTCCAGTGCTAATTGACTCAACAGGGATAGTGAAATTTAACTTCGATGTTGCCAAGTCGTTTTCGTCAAATAGAACTGTACCTTTTAACGTTTTAAATATTCCAGAAGGATCTTTACTTTTAAATTCAACATTGTATCCACTTTTGATTGTATATGTAGGTGCTGTAAGAGTCATTGCACCCGAAATCACGAGGATTCCCAAAGCAACAATTGGATAAAATAATCTTTTCATGATTGTTAGTTTTTGCATGTGTGTTTATTCTTTCTCAAATTTCCTGCCAATACAGAATCCAAGTCTAAATTGCCCTTTAGACCAACTTTCAAAAGTATAAGGAATGAATTGTGATTCAACAAATCCTTTTGAATTTGTAAGGTTAATTGTAAAGTTGTGACCAAACGTAACCCATTCGATTGCAACACCTAAACTATTTGTGTTTTGAGTTCTTATGCCATCATCTTGAAAAGTTTGGTAGTATTCAACCAATATTGCCACTTTTCGAGAAATTGGGAAACTAATTGCTCCACCCAAAGCAAATAGCGTATTTACATCATCCTTTGCAACATAATTTCTATGCACAAGGGTTGGGGTGAGTGCAATTGAAAACCGATGTCCAAATTTTCGAGCAATTGTCAGTTGTGTTACATACGCCAAACGATGCTGTAAATTCGGAAAACTATTCACTTGAGACATATCCGATGATGCTTTCATGTAAGAATATGTAGAAGTTGCAATTCCGGTAACCGAAACCGGACAACCAACCTTCTGTTGGTGTAGAATTTTATATTTCACAAAACCATCTAACAAAGATCTGTATGGGCTACCTGTCCCC
>JBKDKG010000303.1:0-8846 GCA_046345095.1 Flavobacteriia bacterium
AAGCAAAAATGTTTTTATCATTGGGCATGGCTGAAGTGAATGTTGATGAAAAAGGATTTTCAGCATTTAGCAATAAAGATTTTTCTACTTCAGCAGGGAAAAGATTGGCAATACCGAAAGGTTGCGAAGAGTTTGGTAAGAAAGGAATTACGGCTTTTGTGAATTTGGAGGGTGTAGACCTAAGTTCTTTTGAATTTGAAAACGAGCAGAAGATTATTTATTTGATAAAGAATATCACATTTGAAATGGATAATGCTGGTTCAAGATTGGTCATCACAGCCAAAGATGGTTCAGAAAACATGCTGAAACAATCTGTAGATCTCATGGTCGAAGAGCTCGCAGATAAAATAAGCGCATTGACTTTATGATTAAAATAGGAAGGTTTGGCAACAAACCTTTTTTTGTGCAATTTGTTTAATATTTATGACACTCAATAAGAACAATTGGAAAAAGTTGACGCCTGAAGAGGAAAGAATCATCTTGCGGAAAGGAACAGAATATCCATTTACCGGAGAATACAATAATTTCAAATCAAATGGTGTTTTTGTCTGTCGTCAGTGTGAACATCCTCTATACGAAAGTTCAGATAAATTCAATTCGGGTTGCGGCTGGCCATCGTTTGATGATCAGATTGGCGAAAATGTGAGAAGAATAGCAGATGCTGACGGTAGAAGAGTGGAAATCATTTGTGCTAATTGCAGTGGTCACCTTGGTCATGTTTTTGAGGGGGAACGATTTACACCTAAAAACACACGCCACTGCGTTAATTCACTTTCTATTCGTTTTCAACCAAGGGATTAATTGAACGAGGCGCAATCGAAGATCTCTTCACAATGCTCGTAAATCATATTGTGTAAAATCAACTGGGCTGCCAGTGCTAACTGAGAGTAATTCTGTGAATTGTTACCAAAACCAGCAGCCGATGTTTGCCACATTTCTTTGATCAATTCTTGACTTCCTTTTGTTGGGGCAATTTTATTGACAACGGCGCTCACATTCATCGCTCCCGCATGGTAAACATGTAAAACGAACAACCTAAACCACAAGTCGGATTCGCTGTATTCTAAGTGATGTGCATTTAATATTTTTTTGGCTTCCGGAATACACACCCTTTTTATTAAGCGAGATGCTGCATAAGCTGAACGTTCGAAATTCTTTCTTTCATCTGTTTTATCTGTAACTATTAATCCCTGAGCTCTTGCTACTCCTGGCATCAATTGAAATGCACCATAGGCTCCCGTAATGGATTTCGCCATTTGTCCTGGACTTTCGATTAAAAGAATTGCTTGCGCATACCAAGGGTCAACACCATTTTTTTCAAATGCTTCAACTCCTTTGGAAAGACTGTGATAAACTTCTTTGAATCGGTAGAAATCATTTTTTCCCGTTGTTACATTAATTCTTTCTGAAGGCAATAACCCGAACGAAGTTCTTAAACTGTCACGATAGACTGCTTTTTGGGCTTCCGTTTGTCTGTGCCAATCTTTTAACGACATTTTTACCAATACTTGTCTTGTTGCTGCTACATTGATTAGGCAGGAGTCCGGTGCAAGACGCATAATCTGCATCCAAAATTGAGGTTGTGGTAACATGTCCCATCTTTCTTCGAAGATTTGACCTGCATGCAATAGTGTATTTATTGTTTGATTGTTATGAACTTCAATCTTCTCGTCCTCCCAAGAATTGAAAGGTTGGGCAAAAACAAATGCGCCAAAGCTCACGAAAAGAAGTGATAGTCCGAACTTGATCATGGAGAATGATTATAACAGACTTGAAAATTAAGGATATTTGGTTTTTCGAACAAATCATTCACTAAATTTTAACACACGTTGACATGTTAATAGCCTTCTTAAAAATGTATTTTTGTGTATGCACCAATTGCTTATAATCTTTTCATATCCCCTCATTGCAATCGTTCGTTTATACCAGTTGCTCATTTCTCCCATATTTCCGCCTTCATGTCGCTACACGCCAACCTGTTCTGCCTATATGATTGACGCCTTGAAAATTTGGGGACCATTCAAAGGGACTTGGTTAGGGTTGAAAAGAATTGCTTCATGCCGACCAGGAGGTGGACATGGTCATGATCCCGTTCCTGAAAAGATTAAAATGGATAAAAAATGAAAATTCTTCTATTTACTATTTTTTTGATTCCTTGCTTGTTGTTTGGTCAACAGAAAGTTCCGTTTCCTGTTGAAATCAAGTCATCAAATACAAATGAACAAGACTATCGATTTGCCTGGTTTCATGATGTTGCTGCAAAGGAAGCCATTGGTGTTAAAGGATCAAAAATTGAATTGGGAGTTGATATACCGAAGGAATTGGACGACGCAATCAATGCGTTTTTAAGCAACAATACAAAATCCAATAAAAAGATCAATCCATTCAATAGGCATGACATTGCAATTGAAGTTGATTTTTACTGCAATCAACAATTGGTTCAACGGAGAAGTGGCTTTTTTTATAAAGAATTCAAGAAGGATCTTCGCTCAAATCAATGGAAAGAGGACACGACAAGTTATTCGTTCAGGGTGCGCTTTGAGCCGCCAGTTTCCGGTGATTATTTTGCGCGACTTTCGGTTCAAAATAAGTTTGGTGAGTCATTCAATCATTATTTGGAATTTTCCGTCAAAGAATCAACTGATCAGGGATATTTGAAAATAGGAGCGAACGGTAAACATTTAGCTTTTTCAGGAACAGGAAAATCATTTTTTGGAGTTGGGCAGGATATTCCTTGGACAGAATGGGAAGATTGGAATAAAATGGACCGAGCTGTTGGCCCGAAACAATTTGAGGAGATCCATACAGCATTGAAAGCATTTGATGTGGCCGGCGGCAATTTTACACGCTTCGTAGCTTCACCTTGGTTTATGCAATTGGAATGGGAGGCACTGGGCAATTATTCCCCAAAATTAGGGCAAGCCTGGGAGTTTGATCGTATTCTTGATTACTGTGATCAGCAACAGATTTATTTTATTTTTTGTGCACTTATGCATGCGCCGTTGGAAAGTCGAACGGATGAAAAGGATGGTGTATTGCCTGGAATTAGATGGGAAACATACTGTTACAATGACAATGATAAAACGCGACTTGATATTCCTGCTGAACAGCGGATGGGAATCCATGAGGCCATTGAATTTTATAGCAACGAAAAAGCAAAGGATCATGTCAAAAATTATTTCCGTTATTTAAGTGCACGCTATGGCTATTCTTCGTCATTAACTGGGTGGCAATTGATGTCTGAAGTTGATGAAACGGCAGAATACCGGGATAAGGAGGGACAGGGAACAACAATTGATCATTCGGAGAACCGAAAACAAGTAAGAATTTGGACAGATGAAATTTCAACCTACATGAAAAATGAGTTGATGGATAATCAGCTGATTAGTATGGCGATTATAAAAGGAAAAGGCTATTCAAAGACTTTTCTGGATCCTGAACTTTTCAATTTGCCCAATATCGATTATTTCGGATACCATGATTACATGTTTGAAACAATACCTTCAACAGGAAAGGTCAGAAATCGAAATTTACTAGTTAGGTATCCATCTGTCAATGAGGTAAATATTGGTTTTCAAAATGGATCAATTTCCTATCCATCTTTTCAGAATAAGCCATTTATCTATGATGAATTTGGGCACATCTTAACAATTCCTAGAAAATATCCGGAGGATGACGGCATCGATCCAACCAAGGATTTTAACAACTGTGCAGATTTTATGATTAAACAAGATCTTTGGTTCACATTGTCTTCTGGTTGCGCTGTGGCCGGTTTGGATTGGTGGAATCAAGATGAAGTGAAGCGTTATGAAATGTGGAAGAAATTCTATCCTGCGATATTGAAATTCACGGAGAACATTGATTTTGAAAAGGTAGATTATACAGCTGTTCGCGATGTGAAAGGAACCCCAGTGATTGCCCAACGTTGGCCGTTAACAGAAAAGGAAATAAAACAAAGTACTAATTCAGCTTACGGTAAGGATGATTTAGTAGAAGCATATATTCAGGTTTCTTCCGATCAATCACAGGGTTATGGTTGGATGTCCAATCGTTCTGTGAACTGGTACAATATGGTGGATGAATATCCGTGCCTTAAAAGTTTACTAGAAGGTTCCTCGCCTTATCATCAGTCCTATATTTCGAAGCCCGTAGAAGATGACCTGGCTGAAGATCCAATTGATATTGATGCTGATACTTATTTCATCAAAGTGTATGGATTGAAAAAAAGAGTAGGGTATAAGGTGAACTTTTATAGTACGATAACAGGAAATCTTCTTTCTACGAAAGAATTTAAGTCCAATGGAAAAGGAGTACTTAAGGTCTTTGCTCCACAAATGAATCACAAATCAGATCCTGATGTCGCATTCAAAATAATCGAATCAGGATTGAGCTGGAAATAGAATAAATTAACGGTTACTCTCGCGAATTTCCTTAAGTGTCGAGAAGAAAATTACACCATATCCGATTGAAAGCATGATGTGAAAAGGTGCCATACCAAGATCACCATAAATACCTCTATTAATCGCGGTAAATCCAAAAACGACCATTAATACACCTTCCATTATATTGATGATGGAAAGACTCTTCTTATCGTATTTATTTCCTTTGAATTCACTTTTCTTAGATACGTTGAATTTAGGAGTACGAACAAATGAACTTTTGATCCCAAGGTAACCTTCAATTACAGCTACTGTGTTACTCAGAGAAAGTCCCATGGATACAACCAAGAACTGGAAGAAACGTCCAACAAAACGGAAGAATGATCCTACTTTGTTTTCATTCTTGTCACGGTAGGCATGCCAATAATAGAACATAAGGAATACCGTGCTGATAATGAATACGCCCATGTACTGCAAAATGTAATTCAAATCAGAGAAAGAATCCTTGATGTGAAGCACAAACAAACTTAAGATTGAAATGGTCAAGATGAAAAAGAAGACAGTTGAATTGAAAAGGTGAGAAAGCCCATGCACACGATCAGACAATTTAACTCCTTTAGCGCGTAAAAGTGTTTTCCACATTTTTACAAAACACTCAGCTCCACCTTTCATCCAGCGGTGCTGCTGACTTTTCAGTGCTGACATCGTGATTGGTAATTCAGCCGGCGCTACAACGTCCTCAAGGTACCTGAATTTCCATCCTTTGATTTGTGCTCTGTAACTCAAGTCAAGATCTTCTGTTAGTGTGTCGTGTTCCCAACCACCAGCATCTTCAATGCATTTTTTTCTCCAGATACCGCCCGTACCGTTGAAATTGATGTAATGTCCTGCAGCATTTCTTCCACCTTGTTCTATTGCAAAGTGTCCATTCAATCCAAACGCTTGAAGCTCCGTTAAAATTGAATACGTTTTATTGATGTGTCCCCAACGTGTTTGCACAACGCCAACATTTCCATCTGTAAAATAAGGCATTGTTTTTTGTAAGAAGTCAGGGTCTGGAATGAAGTCCGCATCAAAAATACCGATGAATTCTCCTTCTACGCGATCCATTGCAGCATCCAACGCACCTGCTTTGTAACCTGTTCGATCAACACGGTGAATGTGTTGGATATTAATTCCTCGCGCGGCCACTTCTGCAACTTTATTTGCGATGACATCTTTGGTTTCATCCGTTGAATCATCCAAAACCTGAATTTGCAATTTGTCAGCAGGATAATCAAATGCAGCAACTGTTTCAATGATTCTTTCTGCGACATATAACTCATTAAACATTGGTAACTGAATAGTTACCTTAGGAGTTGTCGCAGAATCGTAAACCGGTTTCTGTTCAATTGATTTTTTCTTTTTGTTACGTACATAGGCAATTGCCAAAGACAATTGTAAAACGCTGTAGAAGAATACCAAAAGCAAACAAAGTCCATAAATTCCAAGAACGACTTTTCCTGTGAAATGCGACCAATAATGCTCTTTAACATATTCTTTACCTTCCGCATTTTTCATTTTTCGATCACCCCAATTGAACATCCAGGATACTTTCAAGGATGCAGTGAATGGATTGTCCATGCTGTAGGTATAGTTGTCAGCATGTTTTTCAGGAATCAATTCGAGATCATAGGATTGAGGCGTGTAATCTTCATCCGATATCATCAATTTGTTTTTGCCAAAGGGAATGTTGTGAAATTCAAAGATTCCTTCATCGTCCGTTTCAACGGTAAAAACTTTTCCGGAAGCAAGGTTCTTAATGGAAAGTTCCATTTCCTCAATTGGTCGCTTTGTACGCTGATCAATGAATTTTCCCTTAACGAGCTTGGTTTGAGCTGATGTACCAAATGAGATTAAAAGTCCAGCAAATAAGGGAAAAGCCGAACGAACAAATAGTTGAAATGATCTACACATAGATTAGCCTAAAGAAGGCAAATTTAACGAAAATAGAATTCGTTTGTAGTGCTGCAATTAAATATTAAAAATAAAGTGAAAAATTGGAGGGGATTATTTCCAGACCCCCATCGCATTGAACTTCTCAATTCGACTGTTGATGCGTTCTTCCGGGCTCATTGTCTCAAGTTCTTTCAAATATTTTTTGATCGATTTTTTAACGATTGCAAACATTTCGTTTTGTTCACGATGCGCGCCACTTAAAGGTTCTTTAATTACATCATCAACAAGTCCGTTGTTTTTCATGTCTTCAGAAGTCAATTTTAATGCTTCGGCAGCTCTTTCTTTGAAATCCCATGATCTCCATAGAATAGAAGAACATGATTCAGGTGAAATAACAGAATACCATGTGTTTTCCAACATCACGACTTTGTCACCAACACCAATCCCCAATGCACCACCAGATGCACCTTCACCAATGATGATACAAATCACAGGCACTTTTAAACGCATCATTTCGTAGATGTTGCGGGCAATTGCCTCTCCTTGTCCACGTTCTTCAGCTTCTAATCCTGGAAAGGCTCCCGGCGTATCAATGAAAGTAACGATTGGCTTGTTGAATTTTTCAGCCATTTTCATTAGACGAAGTGCTTTTCTATAACCTTCTGGGTTGGGCATACCGAAATTTCGGTATTGACGCATTTTTGTATTGATCCCTTTTTGCTGTCCGATGAACATCACGGATTTTCCATCAACTAAACCAAAACCACCAATCATGGCTTTATCGTCTTTTACACTTCTGTCGCCGTGTAATTCTTGGAATTGACCATTGGTAATGGCATCGATATATGCAAGTGTATACGGTCTGTCTGGATGACGTGACAACTGAACGCGCTGCCATGGAGTTAATCCTGTGAAGATTTCTTTTGTTTTTTCTTCAAGTACTTTAGTTAATTCATTGATTTTATCAGACATGTCAATCTCGGTATTTTCACCGATTTCTTTCGTTTGCTCGATCTGTTCTTCCAATGCCTTTAAAGGCTCTTCAAAATCCAAATAAACTGCCATAATACTTTAATTTGAGGGTCGAAAGTTACGAAAATAGTTTAGTTCTTCTACTTTTGCTTTATGATAATATTTGCACCGGCGAAGATCAATCTAGGTTTAAACGTACTGTTTAAAAGGCCTGACGGCTATCATGAACTTGATACCTGTATGTTACCTGTGCCATTGTATGATGTCTTGGAGTTGCTTAAGTCGGAAAAATTTGAATTTAATCAGACCGGGATTGTTGTACCCGGATCTTCGGAGGATAATCTTTGCATTAAAGCTTATCAATTGTTGAAAGACGAATTTGATTTGCCTCCGGTATATATTCATTTGCGGAAAGAGATTCCAATGGGTGCAGGATTGGGTGGTGGTTCATCAGATGCGTCGCATGTTTTAAAAGGGTTGAATGAACTTTTTGATTTGGGGTTATCAATCGAGGGGCTAGAAGAACGTTCAGCAAAACTGGGAAGTGATTGCCCAATTTTTATTCAGAACAAAGCGCAAATAGCTAAAGGTAGAGGTGAGGTGTTGAAACTATGTGCTGTTGATTTGACTGACTTTTGGATCAAATTGATTCATCCCGGTATTCATGTCGGCACCAAGGAGGCTTATGCTGGGATTGTGTTTTCGGATAACAATAAGTCTGTTCAAACTATCGTTGAAGGACCAATCGAGGAATGGAAATCAGGATTGAAGAATGATTTTGAAACATCTGTTTTTACCTTACATCCAGCATTGGCTAAAATTAAAACGGATTTGTATCAAGAGGGTGCCGTATTCGCAGCGATGAGTGGAAGTGGCTCAACAGTGTTTGGAATATTTCGTGATGAACCGCAATCAACTAATCTTACAGCTGGCTATTCAGAATTTATTCGGAAGTTTTAGGCTACTTTTTGACTATTTTTCGTATACTTCCATTCGAGGTTATCAACAGGTAAATTCCTGATGAACAGTTGGAAAGATCAATTTGAGTCTTTTTTGATTCTATTGAATAACTCACCACAGCTTTTCCCGTTAAATCGTAAATTGAAACGTTGTCTGAAGGATTCTCGATCGTATATTCAATTGTAAACGAGCCTTCAGAGGGATTGGGATAAATACTGAATTCGGCTGGTAATTGGAATTCTTTAAGACTTGCCTGGCTGTTTGGATTCGCTTCGAAATGATAGATCCCACCTAAATCTTGTCCAACAAAAAGATCCAATCGACCATTATTGTTAATGTCTTCAACATAAAATGAACTGTAAGCACCTGCATCAATTCCGAGGTAATCATCCGAAACCAGTTCAAAACTCTCTCCTTCATTCAGGTGGTTGTCGATGTTTTTGAAATAATGCAATTTCCCGTCTGATGCCCCAAGGAACAGATAGGTAGTGTCTAGGTAGCGAAAGAAATGAGGCGCAGCATAACCATCACTTGAAGTTGTTGCAAGGTCTATGTTGCCAAGTGTGTCGTTTGCTAAATTAAAGGACGGATTAGAAG